>JAFIFY010000184.1 GCA_020831765.1 Phycisphaeraceae bacterium
CCCCCCCCCCCCCCCCCACACCAACAAAAACACCCCCCCCCCGCCCCCACCCCCCCCCCGACGGTGGCCACTCGTGAAAGTCGCGGTCGAGAGAGAACGGACATCACTTGATTCGAGATTGCCGGTGATCGGCGGTTCAGGCGGTGGCCAGGCGACCAACAGGCGGCGGCGGTTTATTCGGCATCGCCGAAGCTGTCGCGCTGGTCTTCACCCGCATCCGAGTTTCTTCGCATCAACATGTCGCGAAGACTCTGGTTCTCGCGGCGGGTGGCTTCAAGATCGAACAGCAGATATTTGATCGAGAGCCGGAGATAGTCGAGGCTTTCCTGAAGGTCGGCCACGGTCTTGCGGAGCTTCTGATGGCGGGTCTGGCTTTGCTGGGCCAGTTCCGTCAGCTTCTCCTGTTCAGACTTGGGCAAGGTCGAAATCTCGCCCACCAGTTCGCTCAGCTTGTCCTGAAAGGTCTGCTCATCCATTGGTAACTCCCCTAAGACCGCAGGCGACCAGACAAGTCGCCTCATAGTTCGGAAGGGAGAAGGCAATCCTGGCACCGAGAAGTCTCAGCCACTGCGCAAGCCCGGAGCGAGCGCTGTTATTCTCTGCCAGAAAAGGCTTTACAGGGCATTGAGCCCTTGGATTTCCTCCTGCCGTCCGTTTCCGAATATCTTGCCGTGTTGCCTCGACGCGACACGGGCTGATGCGGCGACCCAACGCCTGTCCAAAGTCTACTCGTAAATGCTCGAATTCAAAGCGGGAAAGTGCGTAATCAGCTACGAATTTGGGGTCGGAAAGTTTATCATGCCGTAATCGGGGTGATCTGGGCAACTTATGCCCTGAGTTGGAAAACCGGCCCGTCACCGGGCGCCAGAATCAAGGAGCACGCTGATGGCTCAGCCGACCATGGTCAGCCGCAAACACCGCCGCCGCGCCAGATCGGTTTGGAAGAGGGGGTCGAGACGGCTGGACCCGGTCAGCCGATGGTTTCTCTGGGGCGCGATCTCAGTTGGAACCGGCTTGGTGATTCTGGCATTTATCCTGTTCAACTGAAGCTCAGGGCTGCGACTTCGCGGCCTTGTGCCGTCGGGTGACCTTCTCCCAGAACTTGCGCGGCCCATCCATATAGAGCGATCGCAACGTCGCCGGATCGAGTCGAGCGCCGCACAACCGAGCCGTGGCATGCCGAGGCTGGGTGGAATCGACCAGACTCAGGTCCGGATCGACGATCGGGCTCGGGCCGTTGTAGTTGGTTTCCATGAGCGTTCGCAGGCACCAAAAGCGGCTGGCGTACAGATCCTCGCTGATGTTGTCGCGATGGCTGACGATATCGGTGCCAAACAGTACCCGCCCGGCGTTGGCGCGGCAGAAATCGGCGAATACCCGGGGATGCCGGCTCAACTCGCGAACCATCCATTTGGTGGCGGAAGTGTCCACGTAAAGATTGGGAAACCGAGCCAGCAGATCATGCACGTGGTCGAGGTCTTCCGGATGGCCGGCCATATGGGCTGCCAGGCATGGAACATCGCCGTACTCATCGAGCATTCGTTCCAGCGGCTGGTATTGATCTGGTTTCGTGCCGTACTTATGCGCATCCCGGTAATGGGTGGCGAACCAGGTGTCCGGATCGGCCACATGAACCATAAACGACATGCCCAGCCGCCGAGCCATGCGCATCGCCTGCTTGCGAATGGGTGAATCCAGCCTCAGATCATCTCGGCCCAGGTCCAGTCCCCGAGGCGCGGCCCAGAACTTGATCAACTTCACGCCCATCCCGGCAAAGCCCTCGATCCGCCGGAGCCAGTCGGTGGTGAAGGTTTCCGGCTCGTGACGAGCCATGTAGTTGGGGACCGCGACAAATTCGATCCGGTCGGGAAACGCATTTTGGATCGCCGCCACCTGCTCAAGCGGGGTCTGGGACCATGTGCTCGTGACGCCAAACCAGTCGGCGACCGCGAAGTAAACCCTTGCCGATTCAAGATCACCGATGTGCGTGTGGCAATCGATCAGGGATCGTTTCCACGGCAGCATGGCCGCTTCGTGGCGGTAGCACAGGCCGAGTCGATTGGCATCAGAGAGCGGCATCATGCCGACGGTCGCGGCAGGTCCTGCTGGGAGCGGGGCTGTGGACATAGGAGGATCGTAGAACTGGGGGCGGGAATGATGGCGCGTATTGTGTTCGGATGGCGATTCGGAGCGGTTTCGGGTCGATGCGCCGCCGGAGGCATCGCGAAGTATATTGCCCAAGCGGGTTGATGGCCCAGATTCCAAGTTCCACCCCCCGCGCGAAGGGTCAACCATGATTGTGGCCACCGACACGCTTGAGGAGATTCAGTCGCTCTATGACCAGGGCCTGTTCGGCCAGGCCTATGACATGGTCGTTTCCAGGCAGTTGCCTATTCCCAGCCGCTGGCGAGGAATTGAGGGCCGAATTCTTGCGGGGCGGTTAACGACCTCGGTGGGCGATGCGCGTCTGGGCGATGCGATTCGCCTGTGCCTGCTCCGGGAATTTCCCGATCATCCCCGGGCTGTCTACTACGGTTGCGGGGCCCTGCTGGGCATCGCCGGGCCGCTGGCCGTCTGGGAACGACTCAAAGCTTTTGACAAGCCAGTGGAGAACCCGGAGGATCGGGCGGACCTGCTTTCGCTGCGGGCATTCGTGGCGGCCATGTTTCGTGATGGTTCAACAGCACTGAGCCTCATCGGGCAGGCCCTGGAGTCGGTGCCCGCCGAGGCGTTCACCCATGTGCAGCATTCGGCCATTCTCGAACGCCTTGACCGGCGCGAGGAAGCCCTCGAGGCCGTTGAGCGGGGCTGGGCGATCCGACCGTGGTATACGCCGCTGATCTCACAGAAGGCGATGCTGCTTCATTCGGCCAGAAGGGACCAGGAACAGGAACAGTTGCTGCTCGAAGCGCTGGACCGATTGGAGTTCGGATCGTTCGCCTCGATGTTGGGCGATCTGTACATCGAGCAGGAACGATTTGAAGATGCGCGAGCGGCGTACGAACGTGCCCTGAGCATCTGGCGACTCAAGCCACCCAAACTCATGGATGCGATGTCCGCCCGGATCAGCGACAGTTGCTACCGCTGTGGCGATCTTGATTCAGCACTCGAGCATGCGCGAAAGGTCGAGGGAAAGTTTTTCAAACGCCTGGTCGAGCGGATGTCGCGGAAGAGCGAAGCGCCTGGGCGCAGGGTTCTGGCGGTGGATTTCGTTCAGCAGCATTTCTCGACCTGTGCGCCGGCCACGATGACCAGCATCGCCCGGTTCTTCGATCAGCCGGTGGAGCACCTGGAAGTGGTGGAGGAAATCTGCTTCGGTGGCACGAGCCAGACCCACCAGCGTAAATGGGCCGAAGATCGGGGCTGGGTTGTCCGTGAATTCACCCTTGGATGGGCTGCCGCGGTCGCGTTGCTGGACCGGGGGGTACCGTTCGCGATGAGTACCGAAGAAGCCTTGACCGGGCATCTCCAGGCGGTGATCGGCTACGATGATCTTCGACGGACCTACCTGCTTCGCGATCCGATGCACCGCGGCATGCCCGAGTGCGCCGCTGATGAGTTCGCCGATCATTACAAGGATGTGGGGCCGCGTTGCATGGCCATGGTTCCGGGCGACCGGGCGTCCCTGCTCGAAGGCCTGGAACTGCCCGATGAAGCGCTCTATGAGCTTCGCTACAGGCTCGAGCGGGCGTTGATCGATCATGACCGGCCACGGGCATCGACGTATGCGGATGAGGCCGAACGGATCGCCCCGGATCATCGCATCGCCCTCGAGTGTCGGCTGGCCATTGCCTGCTACGACGGCAACCTCGAAGCCGAACGTCAGGTGACCGGTCAACTGGCCGCGATGTTCGACCATCGCCCGGTCTGGCTGCTTCGTCATGCCAATTGCCTGGATCGATTGGGGCTTGTGAACCAGCAGATGGACCTCTTGCGGCCCCATGCGCTCAAGCCCGATGCCGATGCCTTTGTGCGGATGCGATTCGGCAAGCTGTTGGCCGACGACGGCCAGACATCGGTCCAGGGGGAGCGGATGCTCAGGCGGACTCTGACCCGAATGCTGGACCAGCCGGCGCTGCTCCATAGCCTGGCGCGGATGCGCACGACGGCCGGGGATCGGGTATTCGGGCTGGAACTGCATCGATTCGCCGCCTGCCTGTCGGAGCGCGACGAATACTTCGCCCAGAGCTACTTCGCCACCTGCCACGGGATGCATCGTCCGCGTGAGGGCCTGGTGCTCCTGGCCCGGCGATATCTGCTTTACGGCCGAAAGGGCGTCGGGCCGATCATCACCCTCTTCAATGCGCTGATGGATATCGATGATTCAGCCACGGCATTCGCACTCCTGGAACGGGCGATCCGACAGCGCGGCGATGATGGGGACACCTTGCTCTTCGCCGCCGAAACGATGGGGCGGTGGAATCGGGTGGATCGCGCCCGTCAACTGCTGGAAAAGGCGCGAGGAAAGAGTCACCAAGGCCACTGGTTGCTCAACGCCGGCCGGATCGCGCGATATGACGGCGATTTCGCCGCCGCCCTGAAGTCCTATCGGGAATTGGTGGAGCTCGATCCGTTCTCAGTCGAGGCGCACGCCCAGATCACCCAGATGCTCGATGCGCTGGAAGGACGAGACAAGGCGATCGAATATCTCCAGCAGGCCGCGGGTCGGTTCCCACACTACATCCCGCTGCAGACCCTGCGGATCGAGTGGCTGCGTGATGAGGATATCGAAGCCTCGATCAAGGCACTCAAGGAGTTGCTCGAGATCGAACCCGGCAATGCATGGGCCTTGCGCGAGCTGGCTTTTCAGTTGATCGGAGAACGGAGAATCGAGGAAGCGCAACCGGTTGTGGACCGGGCCGTGGCGGCGGAGCCACGAAGCGAGGGCACCTTCAATCTTCGCGTCACCCTCCTTGCCGCCAATGACCAGGACGAGGAGGCCAGGGCCATCGCTCGAAAGGGTCTGGAGTTTTCGATCCGCAATGAGTGGCTGATCGAGCGGCTCTGCGGCCTTGCGCCCGATGGCGGCAGCCGGCTTGAAGAGCTTCGATTCATCTGGCGCGTCTTTCAGGAGCAGACGCCTCCCGATGGAACGCTGCTTTGCATCTGGACGCAATCCTCGGACACGATGAATCCACGGGAGCTTCGCGAGCGGGTCCAGTCCCATCGGCGCGCACACCCGGAGCATTGGGCGGCGTGGCTTGCCGAGATTCAGCAGCTTCGTCAGGAGCAGGAACTGGATGATGCCCTCAAGCTTTCCGCCATGGCCTGCCAACGCTTTTCGCTGGTACCGGCGATCTGGGTCGAGCGATCGCGCATCTGTCGGGCCATGCTTGATGATGAGGGCGAGATCGAGGCGTTGAGTCAGGCGATCGCGGTCAATCCGTCATGGGGCATGCCGCGCCGCCTGCTGATCGAGGTCCACGAGCGGCGCGGTGACCTGTCGCGATGTCTGGAATTGGCCGAGCAGGCCGTTGCCCGCGCGCCGTTCGAGGCCGCCAGTCACGGCTTCATGGCCGAAGCGCTCTGGCGGATGGATCGCCATGACGAGGCGATCGAGCGGCTCGAGCGGGCCGTGGCCCTGGAGCCGGGCTACGAGTGGGCATGGGAGAAGCTCGACCAATGGGGCAGGGAGCGCGGCCAGACGGATGTCGCGCTTCAGCGGGCCACCACCCTCGCCCAGCGCCGGCCCGGTGAACCCCGTAACTGGCTGATTCTCGCCAGGCTGCGGCAGGTGGAAGGTCAATTCGATCAGAGTCTGGAAGCCGTGGAGCGAGCGCTTGCGCTGAATCCCAAGCTGGTGGATGCCCACGAGCATCGCGCTGTGGTTCTGATGCAGGCCCTCCGGTTCGATGAAGCGATCAAGGCGTGCCGGCCGTCGTGCTTCGGCAAGAAGCGGCCGGTGATACTGATCGGCAGGGAAGCCTATATCCAGGTCGAGCGTCGAAACATGAGCGCGGGGCTGGAATTGATGAAGCAGGCGGTGAGCATCGAGCCGGCCTACTACTGGGGCTGGAGCATGCTGACCCACTGGTACCTCTGGCTGGGCCGGAACGATCAAGCGGTCGAGGCGGCGCGGATGCTGGTCCGTCTGCGGCCCACCGACCCCGAGTCGATGATGCAACTGGCCAAGACTCAGCAGCAGGCCGGCGATCGGAAGGCGGCGCGAGAGACCCTGGAGCGATGTGTCCGCACATCGCCGGGGTACATGCCGGCGGTGCAGGAGCTGGTCTCCATGCTCTGGGATGCCGGTGAGCACACGGCATTGGATGCACTGCTGGAACAGATCGGCCCGTTTGTGAGCCGGGCGTATCTACTGACCTGGCGGTGTGCCGTGGCGGCGGCGCTCAAGCGGGATGATCAACTCGGGGAGTGGCTAAGCCAGGCGGTCGGCCAGCGCGATGTCACCATGGACGATCTGCTCTTTATCGCCGACCCGATCCAGAAGCCCGGCGTTTCCAAGACGATCCATGATGTCATCGCCGGGCGGATGACCGATTCGGAAGTGAGCCCCGGCGCTCTGGGCTGGATCGCTTATTACCTGAGCAAGCGAAGGCGACGGGCCAAGGCACTGAAGATGTTCCAGCAGCGGACCGAGCACGATGACCACTGGCACGGCATGGCCGTCGGCCTTGTTCGGGCCGCCGATGGGAAAACGATGCGCAAGCTGATTCTCCGGTACGGCAAGTCGCTTTCCTCGCGGACATCGACCTGGGGCTGGGTAAGCTATGGTCTTATGCTCAACGGCCTGGTACGCCTGTGCCATCACTTCTGCTCCGGATTGAAACAACGTGAGGATGTGGAGCAGTGGATGTTGTCCAACGTGGCTGAGGCGGAGCGGACCCTTCGGCTCTACGAACAGGCCGCTGAAACGTCACGGCGCGCGCTGGGACTTCGGGCGGACCATTCTTTCGATCAGCACCTGGTCTGGCTGATCGCCGAGGCCATTCGGACTGGAGACTGGAACTCGCTCGTGTCCCTTCAATCCGAGCTTCAGTTGAATCATGTTCCCGATAATGCCTGGGTGTGCGGTCATCTGGTTGAATCGGTCTGCCGGTATTTAAACGAGGTATCAAGCGCCGGCGAGGATGAGGAGTTGGTGAAGCGTGCTGAGAAACGCCTGCGCGCCGACCTCCGCCTCGCGGTCACTCATGGCCACTGGCATCAGAACGAGAAGAGATTTGGCCGATTGTACTGCGCGATGATCGCCCGGATCACGACGCTCTTCCGGTCGCGGTGGGCAAGATGGAGCTGGCGGCTACGGATGGCAATGCAGGCCAACGGGCTCTGGATGCGCTTGAGGTGATGTTCAGGCTTCCGGTCGAGGCAGTATTGAGCAGAGTCTGGTCGGTATCCTGTGGTTGACGCCATTGGCGTGATCGCAAGAATCATCGCTAAACCGTCCAACCTCTTTCAGGAGTTTTGTTCCATGGCCGATCCGTCCCCGCTTCCGGTGTTTTCCGGCGTTGTTCCATCCCTGGCCCAGGTGGGCGACCTTGGCCCGCCGCGCAGCGAGATCGGTGTGGGTTGCCTGATGCCGTGGGCCGGGAAGCTGTACGTGCTCAATTACAACTCCCACAAGGAGCACACCGGCCGGGGTGTCAGCCTTCGGCGGATCGATGCGGATTTCCGGATGGAGATCGTGCCGGAAACCATCGGCGTCGATGGCACCTACACCAACCGCTTTGTCCATACCCCATCGAATCAGATCATCATCGGCCCCCACGTGATCGATGAGCATCACAAAATTCGCACGGTACCAGAGTTACGTCCCCTGCGCGTGTGTGGGACCACCTGGCACCTGAGCGATCCGGACCGCCTGGTCTACGTATTGTGCATGGAGGGGGAATTGTTCGAGCTTGATGTGCGCACGTTGGAGTGCCGACAGGTTGCCGACTTGCAGAACGAGATGGATACACGAGGCGAGGGACAGGTTCATTTTAAGGACTGCTATTGCGGCTTTGGCCGACTTGTGATCTGCAGCAATGAATATCACGAGCCGGACTGGAAGGGTGAACAGGCTCGGGGACGACTGGCTGAGTTTGATGGCCGGCAATGGACGATCCTGGAGCGGAGACCGTTCACCTGCATCTCCGGGCGCGGCAAGTTTGGCGGGACGATCTTCGCCACCGGCTGGGATCGGGCCAGTGCGCTGATGAACGTTTTCACCGCGGCGGATAAGACGTGGCGCACCTATCGGCTGCCCAAGGCCTCCCATTGTTTTGACCACAAGTGGCAGACCGAATGGCCGCGCATCCGGGAGACCGAGCACGAACGGTTCATCATGGATCACCACGGCATGTTCTATGAGCTCTCGCCGTGGGCTTACGGGAATCGCATCTGGGGCGTGCGGCCGATCAGCACCCACCTGTGGGTGCTTGGCGATTTCTGCACGTGGCGGGGGATGTTCGTGATGGGGGCGGACAACGCCTCGCCATCGCAGGGCGCAAGCCCGACCACCGCCGAGCCGCAATCGGGGCTGTGGCTGGGCAAGACCGATGATCTCTGGCGGTTCGGCAAGCCCTCGGGCTGGGGCGGCCCATGGTGGGAAACTCCGATCAAGGCCAATGTGCCAAGCGATCCGTATCTCATGACGGGATTCGAGCATAAGTGTCTTCACCTGGCCGTCCAGGATGCCGATGCGCCGGTGACCTTCAGCATCGAGGTCGATTTTCAGGGCCACGGCGCTTATCACGGCTACCAGTCGGTCACGGTAGCTCCTAATGGATATGAGGCTTTCGTTTTTCCCACCGGTTTCAGCGCTCACTGGCTTCGCATCCGGGCCAATCGCGACTGCGTGGCGACCGCGCAGTTGTTCTATACCTGATCCAGGCAGGCTCAGTGACGACGCGGCGATCGGGGATGGCGATTCAAGGGCCAGTACCGTGCATCGGGCGATGGATCAGCCCACCGAAGCGGCCGATCGCGTGAGCACGCGTTCGAGATTGCGCAGCGCCTGGCGGATGCGCTGTTCATTCTCCACCAGCGCGATGCGGACGTATCCTTCGCCCCCATCACCGAAGGCCGCGCCCGGGGTCATCGCCACCTCGGCCCGGTCGACCATGGCCAGGCAGAATTCATTGCTGCTGTTGCTGAATCGAGCCAGGTGTTCGGGGTTGACCTTGGCCCAGACGAACATGGTGGCTCGGGGCGATTCAACTTCCCAGCCGAGCTTACGAAGTCCCTTGACCAGCACATCCCGTCGTTCCTGATACTTGAGGGCCTGGCGTTCGATGTGCTCATCGCCTTCCCGCATCGCGATGATCGAGGCGATTTGGATCGCCTGGAAGATGCCGTAGTCGTAGTAGCCCTTGATGATGCCCAGGGCGTTGATCATTTCCGCGTTGCCCACGCAGAAACCGATGCGCCAACCGGCCATGTTGTAGGGCTTGCTGAGTGTCAGGAATTCAACACCCATGTCTTTCGCGCCGCGGGCTTCGAGGAAGCTGGGCGCTTTGTAGCCATCGAAACAGGTCTGGCCGTAAGCGAAATCGTGGACGACCATCACCTGATGCCGCTCCGCCAGGGCCACGGCGTCTTCGAAGAACTCACGATCGACGGTCATCGTGGTGGGGTTGTGCGGATAGTTGAGCACGATCATCTTCGGCTTGGGCGTCAGATTGTTCAGAACCCCATCGATCCGATCGAGGAACGCACGATCATTACCCAAGGGCACCGAGACCACGCTGGCCCCGGCCAGCACGACGGCATAGGTGTGAATCTGAAAGGCTGGATCGGCGACGACGACGATGTCACCTGGCCCCAGCAGCGCCAGGCAAAGGTGACTGAAACCTTCCTTGGAGCCGATCGTGGCGATGACTTCGGTTTCCGGGTCAAGTTCCACGCCGAAACGTTTACGGTACTTGAGGGCAAGATCGCGGCGCAGGTTGTAGACGCCCTTGCTCACCGAGTAGCGGCTGTTGCGGGGATCGAGCACGGCCTCGCGGATTTTCTCGACCACCGGATCCGGTGGCGCATCCGAAGGATTGCCCATGTTCATATCGATGATGTCGGCCCCGGCGCGCCGCCGCTCATAGATCATCTGCTTGAGGCGACCGAGGATGTAAGGGGGCAATCGTTTGATGCGTTCACTGGGATCGATTTGCATGAATGAGGCCTCGCAGCCGGCGCTGAAGTTCGATGCGCTTATGGGCCGAGCAGCTCGGCACGCTGCCGATTCCAGCTCTCGCGCAATACCGGGTCGAAGATGGTCGGATCGCTCTGGCTGAGCAGCGTTCGGGCCAACTCACGCATGAGTCGGCTTTCGATTCGCAACCTGGCCTGGCGGACGAGGGCCTCTTCGACCGTTTCCAACGGCGGCTGATCCTGCTCGATTATACGTTCAAGCCTCAGCAGCACGAAAGACTGGTCCACCGCGATCGGCGCGCTGATCCTGCCGGGTTCCAGGCGGGCAAGTTCGGTACGGACGACCTGCGGGTAGCCGGCATCGGCAAGATTGATCGGCGACAAAAGGCCGCCCTGGGCGCGGCTGGGGTCGGTGCTCATCTCCACGACCAGGTCGGTGAAGCTCCGTCCCTCTTCAATCGCTTGCATGACCTGGCGTGCCTGGGCGAGCGTCGGCACCGTCAGCACGCGGGCCTCGTAGAGCCGGCCGTAGGCCAGTTCATATTCGCGCTCAATCATCGCCGGGCTGATCTGGACTTCGGATTGAACCAGCTTTCGCAGGCCCGCGTTGGTCCGCAGCAGCACCTTCAGGCGGGCCGGGCCCAGTCGCCGTCGCTGTCGAAGTTCGGCGAACAGCCGGGTGGCTTCATCGTCATCGTCGGAAAGCACCTGGCTCATCCGTCGCCGTTCCCGATTCAAATCCTCTTCGGTCAGGGTGTAACCTCTCCGTGCGAGCTCCCGCCGGACGTTCTGGTCCATGACCCATTCCAGAAGCACCTGGCTGCCCGCGGCTTCGATCAAAAGCGGGTGAAGGGTGGCGGCATCGACGCTTTGGCCTCGGAACGTCGCAAGCGATCGTTGGGGGGCTGGCACCGACGGACCGGTGGGAGTAGATTGAGTGTTCTGGCGGGCCGTTGAAACCGGCCTTCGATCGTCCCGCACCGGCTCGGGCGGCTGCTGACAGTGACAGAGCAGGATGGCCGATAAAATGAGCAGTGGTTGAATGCGGCCGGGCATTGGCGCACGCTAAATCGCCCGGTTGGAAGTGTCAACCGGGCAGGAAATCAGTCGTATGGCCGAAAACGGCAAGTGGATTCTGTGTCCCTATTGCGGATGTGCCCAGCCGCATTCGGATTTGGGACGTTGCACCGATTGCGGCGGGTATTTCGAGCCGCTGAGTCGTCGTTCCACGCAGATTGCGATGGGGCCGTGGTACATCCGGGACAAGAAGGTTCCCTTCCGGCCAGGTTGCAGTTATGAAGTTCTGGCGGCACAGGTGCGGGCTGGTCGGGTCAAGCCCAATACGGTGCTTCGCGGGCCAACGACGCGGCAATTCTGGTCACTGGCCCGCAATACACCGGGGGTCGCGCATCTGGTGGGCTATTGCCACCGCTGCGGCACGCATGTCAAGCCGGACGACCGGAACTGCCCATCTTGTGCCGAGCCGTTCCTGGGCGTGAAGGAACGTAATGAGCTGGGTCTGCTGTACCCGACAGCGCGGGAGGCCGACAACGCGCAGCGGGCGTTGCAGCGGGAGCTACAGGGTGATCAGCCGGACGCGTCGGCGGAGCAGCCCGCCAGGGCGAACCGGGCCCGTACCCGTGAAGCTGACTCGGCAAAAGTGGGGGGCATGACGGCCAAGGGAGACCTGCTCGAAGAGGTACTCGGGCCGATTGCCAACGCCGACGCCAGCGACGAGCGGAAAAAGACCGGCTCACCGATTCTGGATTTTCGTCGCTCCGCCGAGACCCACACGCCCTCCGATCGGCAGGACGGTCGGGCCGTTCCCACCGGTGGAGCCCAGCCGCTGGACTTTACCCCCGCCGACGATGAGGACGATCAGACCGTTGATGTCGGGCCACAAGGCCAGGGATGGGGAACTTGGCTCTTGCTGGCCGTCAACATTATCGCGGTCATCGCACTGGTTCTTGTCATCGTGTTCTATCTCAATCGTCAGCAGAACGAACAAATCGAGCCTGACTCACCGGGCCAGACGGACAATTCGGTAAGCATCGAGCCTGACCGGGCCCTCGAAGCCGATCGATCGACTTCCCATGCAATCAGTCTGCGCCATGGGGGTGCCCATCGGGACGACATTCGGGGTGGAGGTGAGGCCATTGCCGCCCAATTCAGAGATGAAGCCGACCTCAGGCCACCCGTCCTGGCTGCTGATGTGCTGGACCCGGTTTCCGGCCTGGCCGATCAGGGCGATGCGCGTGGTGAGGCGGCGGATTCGGGTATTAGCGATTCAGACTTGGCGTCCCTGTTTGGCAATCCCTTGGCGCAAAGAGTGGATCGAGTTCCAGCTTGGACCATGGTCGCCTCGGATGAAGGGCCGATGCCCAGGCTGTCGTCACCTCAAGATGCCCGGACAACCGCTGAGGCTGAGGGAGATGCCGAGAAAGTCCCGGAGTTGATTCCCGCCGATCAGGCGCTGGTCCCACTGATCGAGCGAGCCCGCGGCATGATGGATGCGGGCAGGTTTGAGGATGCCGCAACGGTATGGTTTGAAATTCTATTTTACGCCAGGGGTGGCGAATTGCGTCAATACGCATCGCTGCGAATGCAATCGATGGAGGAAGCCAGCAGGTCACAGCCCGCCCCAAGCCGCGGACTTTTCAGCGACCCAGCCCTGGACTAGGGCATCGGCACCTCGCCTCCACCTATAATCAGCGGGATTTCGGGGTAGTTTTCTGTTTCTCTGTTTAGGACATGGAGGTCGTCGTGACCACAATTCGACGCCTTTATCTGGATAACGCGGCCACGAGTTTTCCCAAGCCCTCGGCGGTCCATGAAGCCATGCTCCGCTATGCCACCGAGATTGGCGCAAGTCCTGGCCGTGGGGCATATTACGAAGCGCAGGAGGCTGGTCGACTGTTGTGGCGGTGCCGTGAGCGCATCTGCCGGCTGGTCAACGCGTCCAAGCCGGAGAACCTGATCTTCACGCTCAACACCACCGATTCCCTGAACCTTGCCATTCGAGGCGTTCTCGGCCATGCGATTCAGTCCGGCCGTTTAGCCCACATGGTGACGACGAGGTTGGATCACAACTCCGTCCTGCGACCGTTTCACGCCCTCGCCCAGCGGTGGGGCATCAACGTGACTTACGTTGATTGCGATCCGAGGACGGGCCGAGTCGATCCGGATGACATTGAACGCTCACTGACCCCGGATACGTGTCTGGTGGCGGTGGTGCATGGCTCCAATGTCTCGGGCACCGTACAGCCGATCGAGCAGATCGGCCGGCTCACTCGCCAGCGAGAGATCCCGTTTCTTGTTGATGCCGCGCAGACGGTCGGCCACATGCCGGTGGATGTCGAAGCGCAGTCCATCGACCTGCTGGCGTTTCCCGGGCACAAGGGGCTGCTCGGCCCATTGGGCACCGGCGGGCTTTACATCCGGCCGGGTATCGAGAAACGGATGGTTACCGTACGGGAGGGCGGCACCGGGTCGATCAGCGAACAGGCCCGCCAGCCCGATTTCATGCCCGACCGGTTCGAGCCGGGTAGCCACAATGCGGTGGGCATCATCGGCCTGTCGGAGGGCGTCCAGTGGATTCTGGATCGGGGCATCGAGCAAATCTGGCAGCACGAACGCGAGCTGATCAAGTGCATGCTCGACGGGCTGAGCGATACCGGTGAGCTTTCTTCAGTTCGATATCTGGGCCCGCAAGGTGTGGCTCACCGGTGCGGCGTATTTTCGATCGTGGTGGATGGTTACGATCAGCCCCAGTCACTCTCCGAAGCCCTGGAACAGCAGTATGGCATCCTGACCCGTTCGGGAATCCATTGTGCGCCGATGGCGCACGAGACTTTCGGCACGCATGATTCCGGTGGAGCGACGCGAATGAGTGTCGGCCCGTTCCTGAGCCGCCAGGACATTCACTATGCCTGCCATGCGGTGGCTGATCTGGCCATGAAGCGTGTGACAACCAATCTTGAGCCGCCGCTATTGACCAGCGAATGATCCTGATCCATTCCCCGTCGGTTCGGATGGCCGGAGGCCGATGCGGATGGAAACCCCGGGAAGAGGCCATTGGCTACTCATCCGCTTCCGACGGTCGGGTGGGGGTGTTGCCTCCGGCGATGGCGGGAATGACGAGCATGATCTCGGCTGCGCCCGCACGCCTGAGCAGTCGGCAACATTCCCTGAGCGTCGAGCCGGTGGTCTTGACATCATCCACAAGCCATATGCGCCAGCCTGTGAGGTCAACAGGTGCAAGCTCGAAACAGTTACGAACATTGCCCCGCCGTTGAGCTGGTGTGAGCAGGCTCTGCGGCCTGGTCCTTCGAATCCGCTTAAGAACAGGCACCATCGGCCATTGTCGGTGTCGAGCGAACTGTCGGGCGATCAACTCCGACTGGTTATAGCCGCGCATGATCCGTCGGGTCCAATGCAGCGGCACCGGAACAACGATGGATTGCAGGTCACTCTCCAAATCGGGAATTCGCTCGGCCAGTTTCCGGCCCAGCCATGGGCCGAAGGTCCAGGCGTGCGCGAACTTAAGCCGTCGAATCCAGTCGCTCATCGGCTCTTGGTAAGCACTCAGTCGAAAGACCCGGTTCCAAGGGACGCGCCGGCCAAAACACTCGGGGCAGCCATCCAGTGTGACCGCTTCCATCACTGCCGATACGCCGCACCGCCAGCAGTACGCCGATACGGGGTCCGCGGTCCAGCCGGCCTTGATGGCACTGGTGCGTGGACCGTCCTCTCGACCGAACCAAGGTTCCAGGGTGGTTCGCAGCGCTCTCAAAACGCGATGATGGCGGAGACGAAGAGCGCGGCGAGTCGGGCCTGTCCGGATGGTCAACGGCATCGGGTTATACTTGCAGGTATGGTGAATCAATCGAAAGTCGGCGGGTTGAAGCGAGGATTGTTCCAGGCCTCGGTGATCGGCAATGAGCGGATCTGCACGGATCATTACCGCCTGACCCTGGCGGTGGCGGCCGGATTCCCACCAACCCTTCCTGGACAGTTTATTCAATTGGGCTGCTCGCCGACCGATCACCGGCGGGCAATGGGTCCGGGGGGGCTGGACGGGCGGGATATCCAGTGGCTCCCGGGCGAAGCGCCGCCGTTGGCCGCGCCAGGCTTGCTCGCGCCCGCGGCGATGCTCAAGCGGCCCTTCAGCCTTGCCGGTCATGTGATTCAGGATGACGGCCGGGCTGAACTGGAGATCATTCATCGGGTGGTCGGTGTCGGCACCGCTTGGTTGGCTCGATTGAGCGCCGGGGATGCCGTGGACTTGATCGGGCCGCTCGGTAACGCATTCGGCATGCCCGAAGGCAGGTCGATTCCGCTCCTGGTCGGGGGTGGTGTGGGCATTCCCCCGATGTATTACCTGGCTTCCTGGTTGAGCCGGCGTGGCTATCGCGGTGTGGGGTTCATCGGCGCGGTCAGCCGCGATCTGATCGCCGGTCGCTTGATCGAGCCCGGCCCGGCAATTCCGCCGGGCGGCCCTGAGTTGGGCCATTCGGCGGCCATCGGAGAGTTCGCCGATCACGGGTTTGGTTCCGTGGTGACCACGGATGATGGATCACTGGGCATGCGCGGGCGCATCACCGATGGCCTGGAGACCTGGATCGCATCGGCCACACGGTCCGACATCGAGTCCGCGGCGGTGTTCTGCTGTGGCTCGACACCGATGATGCGATCCGTGGCCGCGGTCTGTGCGCGGTACGGTCTGCCCTGCCAGGTATGCCTCGAACAGGCCATGGCGTGCGGTATGGGAACCTGTCAGTCGTGCATCGTCAGGCTTGAGCCTGACTGTGTGGCCCGGACCCAGGGACAACCGGCCCGTAAGCCCCACGGCCAAAATGAGCAGGGCCGCGATTGGCGGTATTTTCTTGCCTGCACCGATGGACCGGTTTTTGACAGTGCCTGCGTATTGTGGTGAGCGACATTGCGGGTCGGTCCTTCGCGATGTCCGGTAAGGTGATCGGATCGATGTGCGTGAGCACTGGCTCCGGGGTTACGGGGAAGATTGGCCATGGAGTTTCTAATCACCGAAGTGGATGGCGATGTGATGGTGCTGGCCGTCGATGGCGGGCTGGAACGTGATACCGTGGAGCAGTTCAATCGGACGTTGGAGAAGATCATTGACATGGGTGTGCGACGCATCATCGTGGACTGCCGGAAGCTGAGCTATATCTCGAGCTACGGGCTGGGGGTGTTGCTGACGCTGCATCGACGAATGAAGAAGCTTGGCGGGGATGTCAAGCTCGCCGGGGTCCCCAGCGCAGTGATTTCCGTGCTCGCCGTAACGCATTTGTCGGGGTATTTCGACATTCACGACGATGTCAGCCGCGCCAAGCTGGCGTTCCGTCCGATTGAAGATGTATAAGTTCACATTCGAATCATGGGGTTACATATCCGTCTTGAATCGTACCCAGTGCGGAATCATCACATCCATGACGATCGGATCGCCATCCTCATCGCGGCCGAGGCGTTCATCCAGTTGCTGGTGAATCTGACGGGTGATCGACATCTTGGATGGTTCCATGAGATGGGCGGGCTCGGCCTGGGCGATGATGGTGCGAATGTCACTGCGAAGCTGGGCCTGCATGCGTTCGACGCGCTCCTGGGTGGGCGCGAGATTCTTCTGCTTGAGCGTGATGAAAATCTTCATGTCGAACTGGTAGCTTCGACCCCACCGGTTGTTTTCGAAGCGGCCCTCGATGACCAGCATTTCCTGAGGCCGATCCATCATCACGCGCGGATCGGCCCGTGCCGGGTCCCCTTGAACGGCGCGTGGACCGCCGGAAAGCATGAAGATGCCCACGATCACCGCCGCCTCGACCAGAAAGATGGTAGCGACGATCAAAACGGTCTTCATGGACGTCTTTTGGGCAGGAGCCGCTACTTGAGTTTTTTCATTGGCCGGCATCGATCAATCTCCAACTTGGCATTCATTACGCCCGGCGGTTACCAACGGCTTACGGATTCAACTCCGGCCGTGTGAAATCCTCCACGACCGCTTCCATCACGAGAACTTCCACACGGCGATTCGCGGCATGCTGGGCGTCATCGTATTGACGCCGTACCAGCGGCTCGCGATCGGCCACGGCGACAACCCGAATCCGTGACGGGTCGATCCTTCCGCCTTCCTCGCTCACCAGGTAATCCTCGACCGCCGCGGCCCGGGCATAGCTCAGTTCGCGAAGGTCCCTCCAGGGCGAGGGTCCCATCATCTCGCGGTTGGAGGCATGGCCTCGAACCTCGATCTTGTTCGTGTAGCCCCTGATCAGTTCGACCACGTTGTCCAATCCATCCTTGGCTTGATCGCTAAGCGTGACCGATCCGGGCGCGAAGGTCACACTTCCACCGACGACGAACTTCCAACCTTCACGGATGCGTGTCACCTGCGTGTGCTTGCCGTCAATGCCCGGATCATCGGCGGCCGAGGTGTTGCGCTTGAGCATCTGCCGAAGCTCACGCTTCTCCAGTCGTTCGATCATCGAAAGCTTGGGATCATCATCGGTCGGCAGATCGCCGCCCCCACCAGCCAGGCCCAGACTCTGACGGACGATCTCGGCCATGATCTTGAATTCATCTTCCTTCTTGAGTTCGGAGAAGGCGGCCAGAAGGATGAAGAAGCACAGCAGCAGCGTCATCATATCGCCGTAGGTCAGCACCCACTCGGGGACAGTCGCCTTCTTTTTGGGCTTTCTCCTGATCATGTCCGTTCTTCAAGCCGCCGGCCGACTTCAAGCCGATTATGCGGCTTCGCTTTCCACCTTCCGCTTGCTTGGCGGGAGGAACGTCCGAAGTTTCTGTTCGACGATCCGCGGGTTGTCACCTGACTGAATCGCCATGACGCCCTTGATCACGATGGTCTTGAGCAGCACCTCCTCGGAGCTTCGTCGAGCCAGCCGATCGGCCATGGGCAGGGCGAACGCATTGGCGATCAGCGCGCCGTAGAAAGTGGTCAGCAGGGCGACGGCCATGCCGGGTCCGATCTTGGATGGATCGTCCATGTTGGCCAGCATGACCACGAGTCCCACCAGCGTTCCGATCATGCCGAACGCCGGCGCGTACTTGCCGATCTGTTCGTAAAGCGCCTTGCCGACGTCGTGACGCTCGATGAGGTTGTCAAGCTCGGTGGTCATGATCTGTTCGATCAGTTCCGGATCGGTGCCGTCCACGGCCATCTGGATGCCGTTGACAATGAATTTGTCGTCGATGTCTTTCGTGGCGTTCTCGAGGCTGAGGATGCCGTCACGCCGGGCGACCTCGGCGTAGGAGACAAGATCCTCGATCAACTGCTCCACCGATTGCCCAGAGGGGAAAAGCGCTTTACGCGTCACCCGGACGATGTCTTTGATGTACCTGATGGGTACGGAATACACGATCACGCATGTCGAAGCTCCGATAACCAGGATCAGGGAGGGGACGTTGAGAAAGTACAGCGGGTCGCCGCCTGAGACCAATGCCCAGGTCAGCAGCAGCCACGTACCGATCAGACCGAAGATCAACCCCAGATCCATAGCACGCTCCCACCCAGGAACCTGTACCGAGGCAACATGCCCCTGCGTCGAAATTATCGGGTATGCCCATGAAAGACTTGACCGGCCCGCGTCCTGTCCAACCGCAACGGCGACAACGCGCGACATCCATCGATGATCGAACGGTTTGTGACGGTTATGACGACTGTGCCGTACGGATCGGTTGAAGCATCGGCAACCGGAACGGGGGCCAGGCGACCCGTGATTTCACGCCGATCTCAGGTGGCGCTGAACATTCGAAGCTGGTGCGGCTCGAGGCTGAGCTTGTTGACCGGGCGATCCACATCCAGGCGATACTTGCCGCTGAAGCAGGCATGGCAGTAGTGCTCCGGAGGATGGGAAACACAGGAAAGCAGGCCCTCAAGCGAAAGGTAGGCAAGGCTGTCTACGCCCAGGAATTCACGGATTTCCTCAACGCTGCGACGGTGGGCGATGAGTTTTTCGCGGTCGGGAAAGTCGATGCCGAAAAAACAAGGATGGCGGATGGGTGGGCAACTGATCCGCAGATGGATTTCCAGGGCGCCGGCGCGTCGCAGTTGGTTCATCTTGCCGCGCGTGGTGGTGCCGCGGACGATGGAATCATCCACCACGACAAGCCGCCTGTCCCTCACGATGTCACCAATCACGTTGAGCTTGAGCTGAACCGCCGCATCCCGCTGGCCCTGGGTCGGCTGGATGAACGTCCGGCCCACATAGCGATTGGGCACGATGCCCTCACGATAGGGGATGCCGCTTCCCTGCGAGTAGCCAAGCGCGGCCGACCGGCCCGAGTCGGGCATCGGGACGACGAAATCGGCATCCACCGGTGACTCTTCAGCCAGCTTTCGACCCAGTTGCTCGCGGACCAGTTGGACATTGTCGCCAAAGACCACCGAACTGGGATTGGCGAAGTAGATGTGCTCGAAGATGCAGTGGGTGGGCTGTTCGGCGGTGGCGAACCGGCGGGAGGCCAGCCCTGAATCGCTGAGGGTCACGATCTCCCCCGGCTCGACTTCCCGGATCAGGGTCGCGCCGATGCTGTCCAGCGCCACGCTTTCACTGGCCACGCAGTAACTCCCGTCGGACAGGCGGCCGATGACCAGTGGTCGCCAGCCCCAGGGGTCACGAACCGCCTCAATGCGATCGCGGAACAGAAACACCAGGCTGTAAGCGCCCTGGAGGTGCTGGAGGCATTCAACCAACGGATCGGACTTGCGGGTGAAGTGCGCCGCCAAAAGGTGGATAATCACTTCGGTGTCGGTCGTTGACTGGAAAATGTGCCCTTGATCCTCGTAAGCGTGTCTGAGCAGGGCGGCATTGATCAGATTGCCATTGTGGCCCACCGCCACCTGCCCGCCACAGAACGTTCGCAGCAGGGGCTGGGCGTTGGATGACTGACTCGACCCGGTTGTGGAATATCGGACATGGCCGATGGCACCGCGGCCGCGCAGTCCTTCAAGCACGCGGCTGGAAAACACCTCCGAAACCAGCCCCATGCCCGCATGGGCATGCAGTTGCTCGCCATCGCTGACACTGATACCGGCCGATTCCTGCCCACGGTGCTGCTGGGCATAAAGCGCGTTGTATGTCAGGTGGGCCGAATCCGGCGTCCCCCAGATTCCGAAAACACCGCACTTGTCTTTTTTTTCCTGCACGCCTGCGACATCCATATGTGGACCTTGGGATCGAATCTCATCTTAGCGATCAGAACGAGCCCGGGTGGAGCGCCCTCCCTGATTTTGGCATAGCGACGCTTGGCCATGTTGGCGACACTCAGCCGGCCCGATCAGGGATGCTCAACCGCGAGACTGCGATTGGCCAGACGGCTCCTTCCGGCCAGATCCAGAACGTGAATCGGACGGCGTGCCCACTGTGGGGTGATGACCAGTGGTTGGCCGGCCAGAAGATGGTCGGCGATGTTCTGATAGTAGCAGTGGGACTGGTTCGGGCGGTTCCTGCCGCGAACGGTGACGGTTTCTTCGCCCTTCAGGGTCGTGAGTTCATAGTCCCGAAGGTCGAAACGATAAGTGCCTTCCGTGCCGACCACGGTGACCCAGAATGTGCCGGCCGGCGGGGTCTCGAGACAGGTGACCCGCAGCGTAAGCCACTGTCCCCCCTCGAAACGCACCAGCACGAAGGCTTCGTCCTCGTTGGCATCCTCTTTCCATGTCGTCTGGGGCCCCCAGTGGCCTTCCCAACCGACCCCGGCGACCTCAACCATCGGCGCGGTGATGATCTGGAAGGCGTAGTCCAGGAAATGAGCGCCCCAGTCGTAGAGGATCCCCCCGGAGATTGACTTGCTGCCTCGCCAGGTTTGGCCCGGCCGGCCATAGCGCCCCATTCGACAGTCGATCCGCACCACCTGTCCGATTCGGCCGGCCTTGATGTGCTCGGTCGCTTCCAGAATGCATCCGTCCCAGTGCCGGTTGTGATAAGTGCTCAGCAGCAGGTCGCGGGACGCGGCGGCCTTGATCAAACGATCGCATTGGTCGGTGGTGATGGTGAACGGCTTTTCGGTCACGACGTGGCGTCCGGCTTCAAGGCAGGTCATCGCCAGGGGAGCGTGCGTGTTGTGCGGCGTGATGATGGTGACCAACTCCACTTCGGATCGAGCCAGAAGCTCGGTAAGATCCCGGTAGGTCTGGATGTCCGGAAAATCGGCTCGCGCGGCTTCAAGTCGGGCCGGATCGGTATCGGCGACCGCCACGGGCACCATGCCCGCCGCCTCCATCTCCTGAAGGTGCTGCCGTCCAATGTTGTACGCTGCGCCGTAACCCACAACAGCCGTCCTGAGCCGGTGGTCCGGGGGATATGGTTTCATCGATCGGCTCCTGAATCCTGCACATGCGGCTGCTGATGCCGCGGAATCCGCTCGGGCACGCACCGGTCATCGGGATCGCGCGGCGGTGTCCATCCGGCCCTCCCGTGGCTCGACCGGATCACATCTTCTGGTCGAGCGATCGATTCCGCTCGACGTGGTCGAACCGGCCCAACGTCTGCCGGAAAAGATCGACCAGTTGGTTTTTGGTCCACTGTCCTTTTTTGAGCATGGCTTCGACCTCCCGCTCAAACTGCTCGAGGAGCCGGACATCGAGCGGTCGATCGGGTGTGATCACGCCGATATCGACGAATCGATCCCACTCCACGCGTTCATCCGCGGTGTGAAACTCTTCGAAGGATTTCTCGCCGCTGGTATCGCTGTTGAAGAACCAGCAAGGCCATTGGCCGCGCGGGGCCAGCTCCTCGACGCGGGAACGGGCTTCGTCTTCACTGTCGCACGGATGCGCTTCAAGCCCGTGGGCCAGAAGGAATTTCCGGGCGACCTGGGCAAAATCGGCCTGGTGCCGTTGTGGGTCCATCTTCGGAATGAATATCTCGCCGTGGGCTCCAAGCGCCATCGCCGTCAGGCACAGGCGGGCCGATTCCTCGTGGGTGATGAAGTAGCGGCGGATGTCCACCGGTGCGACCAGCGGCTGACGCTTCTCCATGCGGCGACGAAAACTGTCCAGAAGGCTCCCATCCGAAAACGCGACATTGGCGAATCGCGCCGAGGTGCATCGCACGCCCCGGTTCACGGCGAACATGGCCAGTTCCATGATGCGTTTGCTGGCCCCCATCATGCTCGCGGGATTGGCCGCCTTGTCACTCGAAACGCTGAAGAATCCCGATGCCTGAAGCCGACCGCAGCAGCCCAAGAGTCGGACCGCCGCCAGGATATTGGTTCGAATCAGGCGCATCAGCGTGAAGGGGTCACGCTCGCTGCGCACGTGCTTCATGGCGGTGAAGTTCAGGATCAGGTCGTAGTTTCTGCCATCGGCCACCATGGCGGCGAATTCTTCGGAAAGGCAGTCCACACAGTAGGTCAGGAACTCGCCTCGCATCCCGCCGGGCGTACTCCGAAGATCGCGAACCAGTTCAGCCAACCCGTTCTCGGAAAGATCGACGATGTGCAGCACCGCCGGCTGGGCCCGGAACAACTCGCGGACGACGGCGCGGCCGATCGACCCGGCGCCCCCGACCACGAGAATCCTTCGTGAATCGATGGCCGCGCGAATCTGGGCGGCCTGAGCACGCAAATCCTCACGAAACATTTCACGGTCGCGGCCGAGCAGTGCCAGAACATCCAGCATGATTTACCTTGGAATAACCAGTCAGGGCATGGGCTCAATGCACGATGCCAACCATTTGGCCGGCCTTCCCTGATCGCGACCCGAGCATTCAGGCGGCGGCGTCAGCGCCAACCCATGGAGAAAGGTCGCGGTGGGATTCGAACCCACGATGGCTTACGCCAGCGGATTTGCAATCCGCCCCATTAGTCCACTCTGGCACGCGACCATGCCCTATTTGACGATCCACCGATTATCTTAGCGTTTCCCGGCAGGCGGCCAAGCGAGGCAGTGGCCCCCGCGACGATGCGTCAGGCCCCAATGCCCGATCCCGCTAATCTGGTTGAGCCGCCAAACACCCCGTAGACCCCCAAGCTGCACGAGACGACCTTTGACCCCAACCCAGCGTTTTCTGCTTTTCATCGTGCTGAGCATCGTTGCGCTGGTGGTCGGATATGTCGTGCGACGCCGCCGGGGCGATTGCCATCGACTGAGCAAGGACCTTCACTACATCACCATGGTCGCCATCTGGCCGCTGGCGGCGATGCTCAGTGTCTGGCGCTTGCCCCTGGAGTTGCAGATGGTTTGGCTGGTGGTCATGCAACTGGCGGCGGTGGGGGGGATGGCGTGGCTGGCCTTGAGAGTTGGCAGGACCTTGGGCGCGACCCGGGCTCAACAGGGGGTTCTCGCGGTGGGAGCGAGTTTGCCCAACAGCGGTTTCACCCTGGGCGCTTACCTGTGCTACAGCACGATCGATCCGGCCGAGCAGGCCCTGGCCTACGCCATGATGCTGACGGTCATCATGCAGGTGCTGGGGGTGCTCATCATTTTCCCGCTGTGCCGCCGCTATGGAACCCAGACCCCGATCGAGGGCTCGACAGGGAGGATGATCTGGGTGAATCTGACCGATCTTCGATCCCTCTCACTCCATTTTGCGGTGATCGGAGTGGCTCTGGCGGCGGTGGAGGTTCCGTTTCCGGCGGTGATTGATGATTGGTACCTGCTGGATGTGCTCTTTTTCGTCGGTGGGATCGCGACTTATCTGGGCATCGGGCTGCAGATTTACTTCAGCGACCTGTTTCACAATGTCCGCTTTCACGCCGCGCTGGCCGCGATCCGGTTCATGGTGATTCCGATTTGCGGTATCGCGTTGATCGGTTTGAGCCTGGCGACCGCGGTGCCGGTCGATGATGTCCTGCTGAAAGTCATTATTGTTCAAAGCTTTGTGCCCGCGGCGGTGATGACGGTGATGTTGCCCAACCTCTTTGGCATGGATGTCCGGTTGGCGGGGATGGTCTGGGTTTGGAATACGGCATTGTTCGTTGTTTTGGTGCTGCCACTGCTTTTGTTGGGGCTGGCCGCGTGGGGCTGACCGCCTCGGTTGCCGGGGGTGTGTGAATGTCGGCCCGGCGGCGATCGCCGGGAAATCCGGCTATAAACGGATACTAAAATCCTGCTTTCGGCCGGAATGAGCAGGCGTGCGTTTGACACTTACGACGGTTGGATTACACTTCTGGGCTCGATTGTTCGAGAGTCGCCCTGGGAATTCCGGCCTTCCGAACGGGCCGCCCGGCGATGCGGTTGCGATGACTCAACGGTCCCCGAGATGATCCGCCATGAACCGACAGACGTATCTTGCCAAGAATCAGGAAGTTGTACAGAAATGGCACGTGGTCGATGCGACTGATGTTGTGCTCGGTCGGCTGGCATCCCGCCTGGCGGTCATTCTGATGGGCAAGCACAAGCCCGAATACACGCCACATCACGATGTGGGCGATTATGTGATTGTGCTCAATGCCGAGAAAGTCAAACTGACCGGCTCCAAACTTGATCTGAAGTTTTTCCAGACTTTCAGCGGCTACGCCGGTGGCCGCAAGACGTATTCATACCGCTGGATGATTGAGAACAAGCCCGAATTGCTGATCGAAAAAGCCGTGCAGCGCATGCTGCCCAAGAATCGACTGGCCACTCGGATGCTGGCCAAGTTGAAGGTCTACCGTGGCGCTGAGCATCCGCATCAGGCCCAGCAGCCCGAGCCGCTGACCGTGAGCGCGGCGTAAGCGCGATGGGAGTGTTTGGAGACCGTCGCCCAGACGCGCCGGCTCGACTCGCCGTTTGAATGATGGGCCGGTTTCGGCCGCAATTGGAACAACGACTCATGATCGATACCTCGGAAATCGAAACCAGCGACTCGAACCCCGTTCCCTCACCCGAGAGCCTGGTCCGCCCGGTTCGCGCTCCGGAGACTCCGGATATCGCCGGGTTCGTGTGGGGAACCGGTCGCCGCAAGTCTTCCACCGCCCGAGTTCGGGTCCGTCCGGCCAAAGACGGCAAGGGAAGCTTCCTGATCAATGGGCGTGAGGTCGATGACTTTTTCAGGCAGGTTCAGGATCGCGAGGCCGTCCGATCGCCATTGAAAGCGACGGGGACTCTGGATTCGGTTGAGGTCCGTTGCTCGGTGATCGGCGGCGGCTTCACCGGTCAGGCCGGCGCTGTGTTGCTTGGCCTGGCCCGAGCACTGCGCGGCATGGACCCGGCGTTGGAGCCGGTGCTGCGCGAGCACCACATGCTGACGCGCGATCCGCGCGAAGTGGAACGCAAGAAGTACGGCCAGCCTGGCGCTCGTCGGCGGTTCCAGTTCTCCAAGCGATAATCCCCGATTGTGGCAGCAGCCCGGGTTTCCGGGCCGAATGCCTCCAACCACTGAACACCACCTCGGGCCGCGAGCGAATCGCGGCCTGTTTCGTCATCAATGCTCCGGGGCGCGCCATGTAGCGGTTACCGCTCCGGCGACCTAACTCTCATTCTGCAATATCAGCGCCTGGAGCCGGCGTTCTTCGGCCGGCGACATCTCGACGTGCCGGCGGGCCATCATCTTGCGCGCGGTATCGATGAATCGTCGGGAATCGGACATGCCCGCCTGCTCATCGGTCAGAAATGCGAATCGCCGGGTCAGTTTCGGGGCAAATCCGCTCATCGCGATCATCGAACCCGTTTGGATGCACGCACCGGTTGGAATGCGACTGCCGATCGCGGTACGGACGAAATCGCCGATCAGCGGACCTAGAAACGTTCGCCCTGAATCCTCGGCGGGGTGATCGAACCGAAGCTGCATCCGGACCGGGCCATAGGTGTTCTTCAAATTGCTCACCTGCGTATCGGCACCCAGGTTCGCCCACTGCCCGACGATGCTATGCCCCAGAAATCCGGCATGCGCCTTGTTCGAATAGCCCTGAATGATGCTGAAGCTCAGCTCCCCAGCAACCCTGCAGACGGGCCCGACCACGGTGCCGCTTCGAATGGCGGTGTGAGGAGCCACGATACTCTGGGAACCGATGTAGCATGGCCCCTCGATGGTGCTAAGTGAGTGGATGATCGCGCCGCTGCCGATGTAGACCGGGCCACGGGTCGCATCGACATGCACACCGGTGTGCAGGACCGCATCGCGCGCGATCTTGAACGGAAAGCCGGTCCGGAAATAGACCGCCGTTTCCTTGCCTCGCCATGGCGGCAGGTCAATGTACGCGGCATCGGCCTCCAGCGCTTCCTGGAGCTGGTCGAGAATGTGCCACGGTCGGCTGATGAGGCAGGCATCCGGCAATGTTTTGAGTTCAAGTCCGGAAGGAGGATACGGCAACATGAAGCCGCGATGAACGATCGTCCGAGCTTGTTCGAGCCCGACCCGCACCGCGATCAGATCGCCGTTGGGATCGATCAGAGCGTTGTTCATCGCCAGGTTCTGGATCGCCACGCGATGCCGGATGGCGGGGTAGCGGGCATTGACCAGCAGCCAGGGCTCATCCGAAGCGCCGTTTGGAAACTGGTTAACCGCGCAACCATGCCTTTCGGCGGTCAACGCGGCCAATGATTCCGGCACGAAAACCGCCCGAGTCGTCAGGCCGGTGACTTTCTCAATTCGCCATCGGGTCAGCCCGGCGCCGGTCCGGAATTCGTGGACGGGGCGCAGGTCGGCCATCGGCCCCCATTCGCCCCGCTGATCATCAACGATTGCCAGATTGCTTTCCATCAGAACTCCGATTCGTCCCTTCGATCGGTCCGAGGCCACCGGCCGAGTGTGCCAAAGCTCGACGTCATGGACACCTACCAGCATATCGGTTCGGGCCAAGATCGCCCATCGCCAGTCGGGCGGCGCGTCGGTGTCCGGCCGTCGCAAAGCCTCCCACAAGTCGGACGCGGCAAGTCGGCATAAGATTGCCGGGTGCGGTGGCCGGTCCATGCCACGCTGGCTAGGGAGCTTAAGCCTTCGGGTTGATGGAAACACTGAAAAAAATGGGCGGATCGCATCGCATGCTGTTGACTTTGGAGGCACGATTGGTTAGGTTATTCTGTTGCATTTTCGGTTCGCATGAGGAGTTGGCGAGCCGGGTGAATCGGGTCTTTTTTTGATCGTCGCCCCATCGTGAATCGATGGGTTTAAACGTGGTGATGCTCCATCACGCTGGATGTGTTTATTCAATGAGCAGGCTTGAACCTTCAGTCTGGAACGGCATGATGGACCACCTGCGGCAGAGCCATCCGTCCCTTTGCCGGCAATGGTTCGAGAGTCTGGTCCCACTTCAGTTGGAATCGGGCCAACTTCGCATTCAGGCCGAGTCGGAGATTCAACAGCAGTATCTTCAGAACCGCTGTGTCGAACAGTTTCGCGAGGCGGCGCAGGCGGCCACCGGCAAACTTGTTTCCGTTCGCTTCGTCATTCCGTCGGAGATCGAGATTCCGATTCAAACCCGCGATGAAGATGCGCCGGTGGAATCCGACGATGAAGATCCATCGAGCCCAGTCAGCTATGGCGGGCACGCCTCGGCGAAGATTGGCCTTGCCGAGGTCGACGTGCGCTCCGCCAAGTCGGGCGTGAGAACATCATCGTCCCATGCCGAAGCTGATGGTCGCCTCCCGGCCAAGCCCGTGAGAACCCGGGGAAGGCTGGTCAGCAGCGATCCGCTCTTTCCCGAAGATCCGCACGCGGATCAGGTCACGCTCGATCCTGATCAGTCGTTCGACACGTTCGTCACCGGTCCGAGCAATCGTCTGGCGCATGCCGCCTGCCTGGCGGTGGCCAACAAGCCGGGCATGGCTTACAACCCGCTCTTCATCCACGGCGGGGTGGGGCTGGGCAAGACGCATCTGCTTCACGCGATCTGTCAGCACATTCTCAACACGTTCGGCGATATCCAGATATGTTATCTGTCGTGCGAAACGTTCATGAGCCAGTACATCGAGTGTGTGCAACGGGGACTCATGAACCAGTTCCGCAATCGATATCGCCACATCGATGTGCTGGTCATTGATGATGTTCATTTTCTGGCCAAACGTGAGAGCTCGCAGGAGGAGTTCTTCCATACGTTCAACGCGCTCTACCAGGCGCGCAAGCAGATCATCCTGTCCAGTGATTCAGCGCCCTCGGAGATTCCGGAGCTCGAAGAGCGGCTGGTCAGCCGCTTTCAGTGGGGCCTGGTCGACCAGGTGGGACGCCCGACGTTCGAGATGCGCGTGGCGATCATCAAGTCCAAGGCGAAGCTGCGCGGGCTCTCCCTGCCTGATGATGTGGTTGATCTGATCGCCACGCAGGTTGATTCGCACGTCCGCGCTTTGGAGGGGGCGATAACCAGTCTTCAGAACGTCGCTGCCTGCCGTCAGCAAAAGATCGATCTGGAATTGGCCCGCGAAGCGATCGGCCAGCATGTCGGCCCGGCGCGTAAGGGGCAGGTGACCCTGCAACGCATCATCGAAGTGGTCACCGAGTTCTACGATGTCCGCCTGGCCGATCTTCAGAGCCGGCGAAAGCACATGTCGGTTACTGAACCCAGACAGGTCTGTATGTTCCTGGCGCGGAAGCTGACCCGATTCAGCCTTCAGGAGATCGGCGGTTATTTCGGCGGCCGCGATCACACCACGGTCATGCATTCGATCCGGAAAGTTGAAGAGCGATTGACCGCGGATGAGGGCTTCACATGGCAGATCGAACAGATGGAAGGCAAGCTCGCCGCGCCGGCCTGATGGCCGATCACGTTTCCTCGGTCACGTTTCCTCGGCAAGGGATCGAGCGATTTCAAAGACCTTGATCAGCATTTCCATCGTAAGACGGCCGGTGAACGTGTTCTGCTGACTGGGGTGATAGCTGCACAGGATGATGCGCGGCCGTCCGGCACCGGGATCTACTGATGCCGTATGAGCCGGATCGATTCGCGCGCCATGTTTGAACGCCCCGTTCCCGCCGTTCATTTTCCAGCCGCGCCGGGCGTAGGCCCCGAGCGTTGCGGCCAGGGCCAGCCTGCCCAGGCACAGGGTCACTTTCCACCGGGGCAAATGACCCATCAGGTCATCCAGCCACGGGGCGCAGGCGGCGATCTCCTCGGTTGTGGGTTTATTCTGAGGCGGGGCACAGTGGACCGCGGCGGTAATCACCGCCGCGCGAAGCTCCAGCCCGTCACCGGGCCAAGTGGATTCGGGCAGCGTACACCATCCGGTCTGGAACATTGCACGATAGAGAAAATCACCGCTGCGATCGCCAGTGA
Source organism: Phycisphaeraceae bacterium (assembly GCA_020831765.1). Taxonomy (GTDB): domain Bacteria; phylum Planctomycetota; class Phycisphaerae; order Phycisphaerales; family Phycisphaeraceae; genus JAFIFY01. Next base: position 29,248 of record JAFIFY010000184.1, read on the forward strand.
ACATTCGGCCGGTGCGGTTGGCACCATGTGCGCCCGGCGCAAGGCCGACGATCAGCAGTGTGGCATCGGCGGGACGGCTTTCCGGCAGAAAGTGCGGAACTGGACGGCCGTGGTAGTTTTGATCGGCATAGGCCCGTCGCCTCGTTTGGGCGACTTTGCGGCAGTATTCGACCAGCCTTGGACATCGCCGACACGCCGGCAGTTGCGCGTTGGCTTTTCTGAGGGCTTGATCGATGCTTCGGCCGGCCATATCGAGCTTGCCGCGTGCGTGGAGCGATGACTACAACTGGCCGCAGACCAGATCGCCGACCTCGGAAGTGGAGTGACCCATCCGGCCGGCGCTCATGCTCTTGAGCTGTGGTGTGGTCTTCTTGATGGCTTCCTCGACCCTGCGGCCGGCCTGGACCTGCCCGCTGTGCTCCAGCAGCATGGCCAGCGCGCCGATGGCCGCCAGGGGGTTGATGACGCCCTTGCCGGTGTACTTGGGCGCGCTGCCGCCGATCGGCTCGTACATGCTCGTGCCGCCGGGATCGGGGTTGAGGTTCCCGCCCGCCGCGATGCCCATGCCGCCCTGGATCATCGCGCCCAGGTCGGTGATGATATCGCCGAACATGTTGGGCACCACAATCGTGTCGTAGAACTCCGGATTTTTCACGAACCACATGCATGCGGCATCAATGTGGTTGTAGTCGCGCTCGATGTCTGGATAGTCCGCCTGGCCGATCTCCTCGAATGCGCGGAACCAGGTATCGCCGCAGAAGGTTAGCACGTTGGTCTTGTGAACCAGCGTCAACCTGCCCCGTCCCCGCCCCTCGGCCTTCTTGCGGCGGCAGAATTCAAAGGCATAGCGAAGGCAACGCTCAGCGCCGAATCGGGTGGCGATCATCTCCTGGGTGGAAACTTCCTGGGCCGTCCCCATCCGCATGATGCCGCCATTGCCGCAATACAGGTCTTCGGTATTCTCCCGAATCACATCGAAATCGATGTCTTCCGGACCTTTATCCTTCAAGGGGCACTCGACGCCGGGATAGAGCTTGACCGGTCGCAGATTGATGTACTGATCCAGGGCGAAGCGAAGGCGCAGCAGGAGGCCCTTTTCCAGGATGCCGGGCTTGACCCCAGGATGACCCACAGCGCCAAGCAGAATGGCATCGAAATTCGAGCGAAGGTTATCGATGTCGGACTGCTCGATAATATAGCCCGAGGCAAGGTACCGATCGCCGCCGAAATCAAACGACTCGGTGGAGTAGGTGAACCCCTCGATTTTAGATACCGCTTCCAGCACCTTCAGGGCTTCGTTGACGACCTCGGGGCCGGTGCCATCACCGGGAAGCACCGCGATACGCATGGATTTGCTCATGAAACTCGAACCTCGTATTTCCTGGGTGTTGGGGGGTGAGACGATCGAAAACGGGGATATTACCGTAAGCGGGGGGACCTCGCGCCCGTGGCGGTCGCCGGTCCCGGGGGCCGGGCCACGGGTGTCACGATTGATCTCGGCCGGTCCGGGGGCGGGGACTGACGACTCGAAACGCCTTTTCGAGCCATTGGGTCATGCCGGCGTAAACCAGCGTGGCCATGGTCAGGACGATTCGGTTGGTCGCCTGACGGCCATCCCGGGGAATTCGGGGCAGGAAAATCGCCAGAGCCAGAAGCCGGAGGGCGACGCTGCCCAGGAGCAGCACCATGTACGGGCTGAACTGAACGACTCCCAGCGAGGCATCGAGATCATGAATCCACTGGGCCTCATGAAGCTGGAAGGCGATCTGTCCGGCCAGAAGCCCCGCGGTCACGGCAGCACTGGCGTTCAGGACATTGAAGGCGGTCAGGTAGACGCCCCCGGAGCCGGTCGAGCTTCGCTCCGAGGCTCCCTTGTGCGTCTTGCGGGTTTGCGCAAAGCCGAACATCATCTGCAGGATGGCCAAGTCCACACCACTCCAGAAAAGCTGACCCAACAGCCCGCAGAGGATGCCCAGCCACCAGAGCGACGGGTGAACCAGAAACCAGAGGAACGTGACCAGCGTGCCGCCGAGGACCGAGACCAGCAGCGTCGCCTTGCGACCGAACCGGTCCAGGCTCTTTCCCCAGATCGGCCCCATGACGATGACGGCGACGATGGGCGCGGCTTGAAGCATGAGCGTAATCTTCCATGCCTCAAGGTGTAGCCAGCGAATGCAGTGTTGCCACAGAAAGGGCCCCAGCACCGCCGTACCGGCCGTGACCAGCATGGCAAAGCCTACGGCGATCCGGAAATTCCGATCCGTCAACGGTGTGAAGAGCGTGCGGAGGGCCGGCGGGTGTGCCGGGGCGGGACGGGGAGCTTCAGGCACCCTGAAGAACAGCAGCATCTCGACCGCGCCGATCAGCGAACAAACCGTGAAGATGATCGCCAACGCACGGAGCAACGGTTCGGCCTGTTCGGCGGCATCGGTCGTCGGCAGGCTCAAGGCGATCACCGCGCTCATCGCCAACATGACCACATGGAATAACTGGAACCGCTTGCCAAAATAAAGGCCCCGCTTGCGTGGCGGCACCAGGTCCGCCATCCAACTCTGCCAGAAATATCCGCATATTGATCCGGTGGCATGCGAAAGGGCGATCAGCACCATCACGAGGACAACGGCTTCGGCGGAAGGCCCCATCCAATACGGGATGATGCCGATTGGAACCCAGAGCAGGCGGTGCAAGAACCCGGTGGCCACGACCACGGTTCTTCTTCGAACTCCCCGGGCCAGCCAGAACGAAGCGGGAATCTGCAGGAGAACCACCGCCGCCGGCAATGCCGCGATCACCCCGAACGAGCGGTCGTCCATGCCGATGGCCGCGCACAGGAGAGGAACGCAGCCGAACAACAGCGCGGAAAAGAAAACCCCGGCCGGTATCACGGACACCGTCAGATTGAACAGCCCACGTCGCAGCTCCGGTCCACGAACGCGTTCCACGCGAAGAGAGTCAGCTTGGCCGGACGGATGGGTCACGTCGGGTCTCGGGCTCGGCAACGACCGGGCGGGGAAAGTCGAGAATCTACCCGCGCGACCAAGCGATGCAACCCCGGCTCACTCGGATCGGCGCCGCCCAAAGTCCGCCCAAAGATTGGGACAGCCCGGCCAACGCGACCGCCCCGGCATTGCCGGCCATTGTGATTGAAGCCCGCCCAGGATAAGGTCCGATATTCTCAAAGAAGGGTCGGCCGCGATTCGTGATGTGGCCGGAGTTCATCCCTTGGGGCCGGCGGTTGGTAAGATGGGGACCGCTTGAAACAGTACTCGGTGATGGAACGCCGAGTCTCCGGAGTCGCGATGGATCGCTTCTTCTCAACCTTGGCATCATGGCTTTTCCTGGTCAGCGGCATTGCGCTGATCGGCGGTGTTGCGCTGATGGGGCCTCAACAGGAACTCCGCGAGCTTTCCTACCAGCGTGATGTGGCGGTTCGTGACGCCAAGGTTCCGCTGCGGCAACGCCAGGCCATGGAGCAACTGCTCGAAGGGCTTTATCAGTTTGATGTGGTCGTGCTCGAGTCCCTGGCGATCAGCTATCGCAACCAGCGTCGAATCGGTGTTGAATTGATCGATGACCCGGTTGAGTGGCGGGGAGACAATGATGGCGGGTACCGCATCAGCGGCGATGAGCCCTCGCCGATCCGCGCCTGGGCGGACCAGATCAGTATTGCCGACCTCCCGGATATCGAACCGGCACGACCAACCGAATCGCGATGGGAACGATTGAGCACGGGTTCGAATCGGTACGCCATCCTGGCGCTGGGAGTGATCTGCCTGATGATCGGCATCATCCCGCCGCGCGATACGACAGGTTCTGATGCTGCTGACGCTTGAGATTGCAGCGCCCAGCCATCCAGGCACGGGCCATCCGAAATCACCGTTCAACGAAAATCTCACCGCCGCCATTGATGCTTCGAGTAGCCGGGGCGTACATGGCCGAAGCCTCGATGGGCGGGAGCGTAAACCGGCCCTCGGTCGTGACCCGCAGTGGATACCGGAACGTGCGGACGTTTCGCCCGACCGTGGTGAACAGCACCACCCGATCATCCAGAAACTCGACGCGATCGGCGGTCGGCGCGTTGGCCCGGGCCGCCTCGGCTGAGGTCATGAGTCGAGGGTTCTCCACTTCCACCCCGCCGGGAAGCACATCCACGATCGCCACGTTCTGGATCGCTTCGCCGCGATCCACATCCGTGGCGTTGATCGAAACCTCGACGATGATCAGATCGCCGACCGCCAGGGTGACCGGATCGATGGCATTGCCTTCCCGGTCCAGCCATCTTCGAATCACGCGGAGTCCCTGGTCCACCTCCTCGGATCGACCATCGGCGGGGATGCCCTCACGCACCACGTTCAGATACATGCTTCCCTGGACACGGGCTTCGATGTCCAACGGCTGGTCGAAGCGCTGGCGACGAATGGTGAATGGTCCCTCATCGACGATTTCGCGCAGGATTTCCCGCCTGACACCCTCCCAGACCATCACCTCGCAGTTGCCCTGTTCATCGTCGTCCCGCTCCAGATAGGCGTGAATTCCCTGGATCAGCGATGCCTGTTCAAGAGTGCTCATCCACGGATGGGTCCGGGCGAGATCGAGCAGATTCTGGGCAAGCTCGATGGTTCGGGGCGCCTTGGGCTGCATGGCTGCCATCAGTTCAAGCTGCTGGCCTCGCTCGACGATCGAGGAAGTCAACCGTCCGACATGGGTTGTGCGAGCCGGATCGACTCGGTCGAGCTGGTCAAGGACAGCCCGGGCCTGGTCACGGCGGCCGGTTCGATACCAGGCATGGGCCAGATCAAGCCTTGCCGCGCGATCCAGATGTTCGATCTGATCGGTCAATCGGGCCATCCATCCCATTGAAGGGCGCCCAAGTCCGGCCAGCGCGCGGCAGATCAATGCCTGGATGCCAGGGTCCATCCGCCGACTCTGGATGGCGTTGAGTTCAGCTTCAAGGTACTCGGCCAGACGCTCGCGCATGCGGGGATCGACCCGGACTCCGGCTTGGCCAGCCCGCACGAGCACCTCGGCCGTATAAGCCGAGACCCAGGGATCCGGTCGTGAATCGCCCGGCCAGTAGGCAATGCCACCATGGCGGGTCTGCATGCCCCAGAGGCGATCGATTCCCGCCTCGATCAAAGCCGAGACGGCCTCGGCCCGGCCATCGGCCTCCAGAAGCCGCGGCGCGGACATCATGGCCAGCAACTGGCTGGCGGTCTGCTCAGCGCAACCGTGCGGATAGGCGAGCAGTGAATCCAGCAGGGGAAGCAGATCGATGGTCGGTCGGCCGGAGATGCGCACCGTGATCCGCTCGGTTCCCGCCATCCAGCGTGCATCAGGCTCAAGCTGGAGGCGCTCGCCCGCTTCCATGCGGTGAGCGCTCACCACGGCCTGAAGCGGTGCCGCGGGCCGAATGGAAAGCTCGTGCTTATGCTCCAGCGAGAGTTCCGGTGCGTCTTCCACCGTGGCGATGATTCGCGATTCGGCCACACCGATGCTTTCCGCATGCGCTGCAAGGCCGACCAGAACCTGGGACTCGGCGGGAATGGTGATCCTTGCCTGCTCCGGATGTGCAAGGTCGATGCCCAGATGTTCGTTCGACATGATCCGAAGCCGAACGGTCATCGGCTTGTCGGTCGTGTTGAAGATGCGAATCGGAACAGAGAAGTGATCGCCGGGCGCAACAGCGCGGGGCCAGGCCACTTCCATCATCAACGGCTGGGTGACGGTAAGCGGCTTCTGAGCCGAGCCGAATCGATCCTCATCGACGGCGACCGCCATGATGCGAAGGCGGCCCGTGTAGTCGGGCAGACTGAGTTTGGTATTGAGCACACCATCATCGCCCAGCGGAGCGGCCTTGAGCCAGATGATCGCCGGTTCCGGGCCACGGACGGACACCGGGCTCCTTCTCGCTGCCATTGACGCACTCTCTTCATCATCGCCGCCGATGCTCAGGGTCGTTGTTGGACGCTGATGGTCGGGCAGCAGATCACTGAACACATCGGTCGAGATGACTTCCGCGCGCCTCGGCGCGAAGAAATGGCGAATCGGGTCCGGCGTGTTGTAGCCGGCGGCCAACAGAATGCCTTCATCCACCGCCCAGAGATGGATCATCGGAGGCCGGTCGAGGCGCGGCCAGCTATCCAGTCTCACCTGAACATCAACGTCCTGGCCGGGCCGAGCCTCGTCCGTCGCGGTGATGGTGGGGGTCAACCGATGACCCGAACGATCATATTCCATGCGGGCCATACCCAAGGCGCGGCGGGGGAGCCAAGCTTCGGATTCATGGTCCGCGCCGCGGATCACCGTGGCGGCGAAGAATACGGTCGAACGGACCTCGGCCGGCACCCGCCATTGCAGGTTGACCGTGTTGGCGGACATTGCAATCACGCGATGATCAATCACCCGATCGGTTTCCATCGTCAGCAGGAGGGTCCCGGCAAATGGGCTTTGCACATTGATCGTGACCAGATCGCCGGGTGAAGCCTCTTCGCGGTCCGGCATGATCCGCAGGCGTTCGGGTCGCTCCGAGGGGAAGGCGTCAAAGTGCATCCCGTGGTCGGAAGCGAAAAAATCGGACTCCGTCACCGCCCCGGTCTCTGGCGAGGTGGCACGCAGGCGATACAGGCCCGGCTCCGGGCAGGAGAGGCTAAGGACGGAGGGTGCTCCATCCTCCGTGCCAGTGGCCAAATCCGACCACACAGAAGAGATGCGCTCGACCGTCTGCCATTGCAGGTTCTGACCCCGTTGTTCCAAGACATATTCGCGTTCGAGTCGCAGCAATTCGAACCTGGTCTTCGCCGATGGGATGGCTTGGTCTTGGCCATCACGGACGACCCAGGAAACATCAAACGGTTTGCCCGACTGGATCACCCTCCGGGGGGGAAGTCGCACGCCGATGTGGTGATTGAACTGATCCAGTGTCACCCGTGTGGATGCTGAAACCGAACGACCGCCGGTCTCGATCACCGTGACACTGATATGCCCCTGCCATCGGCCGGGCTCTTCCGGCTGCGACAGGGTCTGGAAGCGTGCATGTCCGTCGGGATCAAGAACAGCGGTTTGCGTGCGAATGCTGACCGGTGATTGCGAATCGGCCGGGCCGAATCGATATCGCGCCAATTCGCCCGAAGCGGTAAACGGAGCGGGCAGCCAGCGTCCCTCGATGCGCGCTTCCAGACCGGCGGCCGGTCTGCCGATGAGGTAGTCGGCCTGGATATCGATCAGAAGCAGGTCATCCGGGCCCGCCCATTCACGCTCGGGGGTCGCCTTGGCCTCGATGCGAACCGGCAGAAACGCTTCGACCAGGGCATCGACGCTTCCAATCGGCCGTCCGCCGCCAGGCAGGACAAGCCGGAACGTGTACCGTCCCATTGGCGCCGCTTCATCCAAGGGCTGGGTGGCGTGGAACATGCCCTGGGTCCGAGCCTTGGCCATGACATGGTGACGGGCGATGATCCGGCCATCCGGACGGTAAACCTCGACCTCGAAGGGCATGTCCTCAGGCAGGGCATGGTCCTGGCGGCGAACGATGCCGGTCAGATGAATCGACTCGCCCGGGCGATAGACCCCCCGGTCGCTGTAAAGCATGGCATCCCACAGTTCGGGCGCTGCACGGCCCGTGGTGGATACGTCCTCAACGACCCACTGGCGGCGGTCAAGCTGAAGATGGGTTCGATCCCGGCCAGATTCGGCGACAACCAGCCACGGCGCGGAACCGTCCACACCCTCGGGAAGGGCAAGCCGGCTGAACCCTTGAGCATCGGTCGTGCCCCGGGCCAGAATCTGATTGGCGGCGCAATAGACCGTGACCGCGGCATCGGCGATGGGCAGGGCCGAATCCAGCCCGGTCAGCCATGCCACCACCTCGCCGCGCGATCGCTTGGCGGTCAGGCCCATCTCCGTGATGGTGACCGTGGTCTGCGCGCGGCTCCAGTATCGATCCCGGGCACGGGCTTCGATGTTGTAAACGCCCGGCGGAACCTCCCCCAGAAGGCTCTGCAGATCGATGGTGGCCGCGACGGGAACGTTGCGCGGCGTGTCGATCTGGACCTGCTTCTCCAGAATCGTCGTTGAAGTCGGCATGTCCGATCGGTTGAAACGGCCCCGACTCGACGCCAGGTGAAAGGCCAGATTGCTCTCGTAGACCCGATCGATTTTCAGTTCAAACCCCTGGGTGTTGACCATGTTCAGATCAAGCCGCAGATGGCCGCGAGGCGAGAGAATGCCTCCACGAGGGTCAAACCGCATCGAAGGCCGCCGGTCAGGGATCGAGAAGCGAAGCGTCTGCTCACGGGCGAGTGTTCGGCCGGTTCGGTCGACGATGGTGGGCGGCAACACCACGGTGTAGGCCGAGCCGGGCTCGAAACGGCCGGTCAGCCGAAGTTGGTTGTATGAAGTGGAGACGGCAAGCCCCTCGACAGCGGGAGAGAGCCGGACCTGAGCATCGGCGTTGCTGCCCAGCGGCTGGTTGAAGGTCACGCCGACCGAGATCGTTTCTTCAAGTCCGGGCCGGTGCGCGTCGACTCGAAGGGCCGAAAGCGGTGTATCGGCCTGAAGTTGAAACTGTGCGTCGCGCCCGAGCGGTTGATCGGAATCGGTGCCTTCCAATGCCGCACTCACATGGACGTTCAAGCGGCCCAATGACTGTCCAGTGGCACGGGGCTGCCGCACCCGGGCGATCAGTTCACGGTCCGGTCGGTCCGTCAGTAGGGTGAATTCCAGCTCACGTCGGAAATCACCATCGCTCTCCCGCACCTTCATATGGCGGAGTAGCTGCTTAGGCTCCACAGGCAGGCTGAAGCTGATGGCGAAAGTGATGTGGGTGTGGTCACTGGAGCGAACCTCACAGCGATCGATCTCCAGCGGCTTGGGCGCGACCTCGAATTCCTTTTGCCCCTCGAGCCCAGCGCCAAGCAGCCGGGCGGCCTGTTGCCGAAGCGAAACCATGATTCTTCGGCCCGCCGGCATCTGCTCTTCGGGCATGAATTCCAGACGATCCGTCGCCGCCCACCGCCATCGACCCGGCAGCGCGGGGATCAGCGCGAATGGCGATTCCTCCAGCCATTGCCCGATCCGGTTCTCCTCGATCACCGGGCGGTTGAAAATCAGACCGATGCGATCGGCATCCTCGTCCGCCGTGTCGGGCGTGAACGCGACCACGCGAAGGCCCTTGGATTCAGACCAACGCTGCTTGGCGCGATCGTCCACCAGCCACCAGGCGGTGAGATTGATGATCAGAAGGGGGACGAGGATCAGAAGCGCAAAACGTACGTTTCGCTGAGACATCAAGGCACCTCCATGTGCTCATGTCCAACATGAAAAGCCGATCGTCGGCCCATGGGCCAACCGAGTCAACACCGCGGATTCATTTTCGACCACAAACAGGTGATGGGAGAATCCCCACACATGTCGATAGTATAGCAAGAGCAACCCACTATACAAAATCCGCCCTTGAAAATTTGTCTGAGGCTTGCTTTGGCTGGGGTTTATGGCGGCGCGGCCCGAGTGGCCCCCCAGGTAAGTGAGATGGGGCGGCTCAGCCAGCGTGCCTTCCGATTTTCCGTCGCGGCCGGATGTGCCGCCACCAAACGTCATGTTGGGCACTGAATTGACATCGGCCGTCCGGGTCTGTTTACTACGAAGCTGTTGCCCTGACCTTTCGCCGCGCACCTGCCCGGCCAATCCTTGGGAGACCTTCAAATATGTCGCCTTCGCCCTCTGGTGGGGAGTCCCCTGCCCCGGCCGATACCGCCGCCGCCGGCACCAAATGGACTTCACCCAATCAACAGACTCGAATGCAGCGGAAGCTGCGCAGCCTGGCGCCAATTCCCGTCGGGGTTGTCCTGATCGAGTGGCCCGGTATGACCGAGCAGGAGATTCGCGGACACTTCAGGACCATGAAGGAGTTGGGCTATACCTGCCTCAAGCAATTCCTGCCGCTTGAGGATGGTCATGGCTTCCGGAAGATGGCCCACTGGGCGCTGGATGAGGGAATCATCCCGTTCTGGTACGCCGAGGGCGCCTACGAGGAAATAACCCCGGAACTTCTGAAGCGGCTGGGACTTCCTTCGACCATGTCCAGTGACGAAGCAATCGAGCATCCGACCATGGTCGAGTATCAGACCAAGCTGATGCGCAAGCGCGTGGATCGCCACGCCGATGCCTACGAAGCCCAGCTACAGCAGAAGATTCGTTCCGAGCCGCGAACCGGTTCCGGCAGAGTCGTGCCCGGCGTCAATCCCCAGATCAACGGAACGGAACTGAAACCCGAGACCGTGCCGCACTTTGTCGCCTGGCTCAAGGAGCAATATGGCACGGTCGAGGCGCTCAAGGAAGCCTGGAACTGTCACATTCTGGCCGGCACGGTGAATATCCGCTGGAAGACCTGGGACGATGTCGAGCGGGAGGTCACCGAATTTCCCGACCGCGAATACCGCCATCTTCGGGACATTCTGGCCTTCAAGGCCCACACCTTCATCGAGGAGGTCTTCAGGCCTCGTGTGGCCGAACGTGACAAAGTGGACCCGGACGAGCCGCTTCGGGCCGGCGGCGAAATGGGGCTGTTCCTGCCTTTTGCCTCGCGTGGCACGGATATGGAGTTGATCGCCCTGACGATGGCCGAAGGCGGGTCGTTTTACCCTTCGCTGCACCCGGCCTGGCACTTTGAGGAAGTGGGGTTCGAGTTCGCCCGTACGGTCTATATGCAGGCCTCGATCTCGGCCGACTGGGCGCGGGGGATATGGTCGGCCACCTGGGAGTCGACCGGTGGACCGCAGTATTTTTCCGGTGGGAAGGCTCCGTTCGTCCCCGATGCACGCAACCAGATGCCCGGAGTGACGATTGATGCCGGGGCATTGCGGCAGATGATGTTCAGCTACATGGCCGCGGGCTATCGAGGCTTTGGCATGTGGGCATGGAACCCCCGGCTTGCGGGCTGGGAAGCCGGCGAGTTCGCCCTGACCGACCGGAACCTCAAGCCGACGCGTCGGGCGGTGGAAGCCGGCAAGGTTGGAATGGCCGCGCGCCGGCTCCGCCGGGATCTTTGGGAAAGTGACAAGGAACCGCTGGTCGGTGTACTTGTTGACTGGGACAGCGAGGCGACCTGGGCGGCGATGTCGGTGACCGGGCGCTATTTTTTCAAAAATGAACCGATCCGGGCACGGAGCGGCGCGGCCAGGGCACTGATCAATCACAACGTGCCGTGGGAGCATGTGACCACGCGGCAGTTGGCTCAAGGAGCCTGGGCTCGTTACCCGGTGATCTACCTGCCGAGCATCATCGCGCCTTCGCGTTCACTGCTGGAGAATCTCAAGACGTTCGTCGAGCGGGGCGGCCGACTGGTCATCGATACGCCTTCGGCTTATTACGATGAGTTTGGACGACTGACGCCCACCGGTGAAGGCTCGCTTTTCGAGCAGATATTCGGTGTGGTGCTGCACGAGCATGGGTTTGCCAACAATGTGCCGTACGTGGTGGGCGAGGTGCTGTGCGAAGGACTGATTGGCATGGTCAGCACCACCCGTGCCAAAGTTTGCGCTGAGTTCGAAGTCGGCTTACCCGCGATCACCGAGGCCGATCTTGGCCGGGGACGTGCGTTGCTTATGGCTTACGAGGCCGGGCGAAATTGTTTCCAGACGGGCAACACCGCCGCCGAAGCCTTGCTGGTCAAGACCCTCCTCGGCGATCTGGAATCGCCCTACGCCTGCGACCAGGCGATCGTCTATCGACTGGTCGGACCATCGGCCGATCATTATTTCCTGATCAATGATGGGCCGGCCGTGGAGGCGGAGCTGCGCATTGGCGACAGGGGGTATCGCTCCTGCGAAGATGCCGTCGAGCAGGTGCCAGTCGATCTGGCCCGCATCGGGCTTGAGGCTTACGACGGGCGATGGATTCGTTGTGCTAAGTGATGCTTTGGTTCCGGTGGGCGAGGGGCGGGTTTGTTGACGGGGATCAAGCTGTCGGAGCGCGGCGGTCACCGAGCTCGGGGCCGCCGACCGGTCTCTGCGATTCGAAAAGGGAACCCTCATGGACGAACACGGTCAAACCCCGGACTCAGTCTTTGATATTCGGATGCTGGGCGCGGTGGGTGATGGACGGATGCTCTGCACCGCCATTGTCCAGAGCGCCATCGATCAGGCCAACGCCCGCGGTGGCGGAATCGTCTGGTTCCCGCCGGGCCTGTATAAGACCGGCACGCTTTTCCTCAAGAGCAACGTGACGGTCTGGATCGGACCGGGCGCGACTCTGCTGGCTTCGGAGAATATCGAGGATTATCCGCGACTGACCGAGGGGCACAACAAAGACCGGCAGCCCCATCACTTCATCGTCGGCGAGAACCTGGACAACGTGGCCATCATCGGCAGCGGCACGATCGACGGCAATGGGCCAAGGTTCTGGCACCCCCAGGAAAAGCCCAATATCTGGATACGCGAGAAAAGCGTGCGCCCCAGCCCGATGATCGACCTGCGCAACTGCCGCGATGTCCGGCTGGTCGACATTCTGCTGACCAACTCGCCGGGCTGGACCTGCCACCTGCACGACTGCGACCGGACGAACATTCGAGGCGTCCGGATTCGGAACAACCTCTTCGGCCCCAATACCGATGGATTCGACATCACCGGGTGCCATGACCTGATGATGAGCGATTGCCTGGTGGAGACCGGCGACGATGCCATCGTGCTCAAGACCCTGCCTGACAGCCGCGACAATCGGCGAATCACCGTAACCAACTGTGTACTGCGGACCAACTGCGTCGCTTTGAAGCTCGGCTGCAATGAATCGTTCAAGGACATGCGTCAGGTGACGTTCAGCAACTGCATCATCCACGCATCGACCCGTGCGATCGGGCTGTATACGACCGAAGGCGGGGTCTATCAGGACATTGCAATCTCGAATATCGTCTGTGACACTTGCGTGCCCTTCATCCTCAACCGGCCGATCCACATCGACGCCAGGAAACGCCGGGAAGGCTCGGGGATCGGGGCGATCCGAAACGTCCTGATCAGCAACTTCATCGCCCGGACCGATGGTCGGGTTCTGGTCACGGCGGCCGACGGGACATCGATCGAAAACCTGACCCTGCGCGACATCCGTCTGACTTACCCACGGCTGGATGATCCGCGTGGCACGGCTCGGGATGCCAGGAGTTCGCAATTTTCCAATCACAGCCCGGAAGCCCGGAGCGCGGCGGCGGCACTGGTCTTTGATGGTGTCCGAAATCTGGTTATTGATGGGCTCCAGATCGACTGGCCGGACCCCAGTCGCCCGGTGGACGGGGAATGGCTCGGCGGTGAGCGGGTTACCCATGGGCCGGCAATTGAGCAGACTTTCAGTTCCGCGGGCGAGACGAGCGGTTTTTCTGCCCTTTGGCTGCGCGATGTCAAGGGTGGCCGGGTGGATGCGAGTATGGTGACTTCCAGTGACGGTAAAGCCGCCGTTGTGGACGCCAGAGACAGCAATCTTACCGTACTCGAGTCGCGTTAAGCGCTTTGAAAGCCAAACTTGCGGTGAATCCTGGAATTGTGGTTCAACGTTCAGAGTCCGTGGTGCTCCGGCACTGAGCCGGCTGTTGTGCATTTAACAGAAAAGACTGTTCGGTTTTTAGTCAACTTCTTGCGGAAAACTCGCCAAAGCGCCTTGCATCCGCTTCTTCATGGTGTATCTTTGAACCCGGTGGAAGAGGGAGGTGAGTCACCTCCCCACCGTGTTCGTACAGAGAGCGATCGCCCCTGATGGGTGATTGGTGCGGCCGGTTTCCAGTCAATTTGGGTTTCGCGAGTGAGAGGAAAATCCATGCGGTTTAAGGGAGTTTTTGTTTCCACAGCGGTGGTTGCGGCATTTTCAATGAGTTCCGCGGCATCCGCCGCGCTGATCGTCGATGACTTTTCCGAGGATGTTCCGCTGAGTGTTCTGGTTTCGGGTAGTCCGCCGATCCAGACCAATCTTGCCGACGGGCTGGGAACTCGCAGCATTTCCGCCTCCAGCCCACATGCCGGTTTCTGGGGTGTGGTTCGGACACTGCCTGATCAGAAATTGGAGTTCGCATCGGGTGCCGTACCGGTTACGTTTTCGATTGTCTACGATTTCGCTTCCAATCTGAATTTATCCGGGCTGACGGGAATTGATGTTCTTTTTGACATGGTTCAGCCTGGTTTCGAATCGACGTTGGACTTCAAAATTTCAATGACGGATGACGGCAGCCTGGGGGCGGCATTCGAATCCAGCGCGGCGGCATCGGCGGCATCGCAAAAGGTGCAGACGCCCTTCGATCCGGCCGGATTTGATGCGGGCTTCAATCTCAGTGCAGTGAGCCAGTTGGTGCTTGAGTTCAACCTTGATGCCTTTCAGGCGGTTGACTTTGTCCTGGCCGCCGATCCGGCCAACGGTGGCGGTGGTGTCATCGTCGTGCCTGAGCCGGCCAGTCTGGCTCTGATGGCCGCCGGATGCTTTATCATGGGCTACCGTCGCCGCTGAGTCACGCCAAGCGGCCACCGACGATATGCGAACACGTGAAAGAGCCCGCCACTTCCATGAAGCGGCGGGCTTTCATTTGTCGAATGATTCGCATAGGGACATTGCCGATGGCAGTCCCTGACCCGCGAAGGGTTCTGGCCCATCGATCGGCGATGGCCGCGGCTTGCGGAAGATCAGGTTCCCTTGAGCGCTGCCAGACGCTGCAAGATCTGCTGCTGGCTCATCTTCTGCACGGCTTCGATTGCGGCCAGGCTTCCCGCGCGCGGCCGGGTCTTGCCCTGTTCGTAATGATAAATGCTCAGTTGGCTGAGGCCGCACAGCAACGCGTAGTCGGCTGCGGATAATCCCAGCTTTCTGCGATGCGATTGCAGCTTCTTGGGAGAAAATTCCGTGGTTGAAGTGGGGCCACGTCCCACAGTCAGCCGGGCGGGAAGATCACGAACCGGATTCGCTCGAGATTGTGCAGGCGCCGCCACCCCGACTTCAAGCTTGCTCAATACACCATCAAGCTTGACCAACTGCTCGCGGAGGCCCTTGAGTTCCTGTAAAGTCTTCTTGAGATCCACACCAAGTTCCTTGCGTGCCAATTTCGATATCTCCTCTTTGAGTGCCTGGGTCAGGTCTGCCATCAGGATGCCTTTCCGTATTGGAAGAATAGGTCGAAAATCAAGCAAAGCCCGCACTGCCAAGCGAGTGGCCCATCCCACCGAAAAGCGTTGATACAAGCAGCCACATGCCATGGCAGATGCAAACTTCACTACCTTCACAATTATCCTATCTATCGCCGCCATGAAATGCAAGCAGGCCACATCTCCGGGAATATATACGTTGATTCGTTGCCTTGATTCCTTCAAGCAGGGTGATCGTTAAATCGGATGCCGGTGGGCCGCCATTCCCGGAACCTCACCGGGCCTGACGCAAAGAGATGCGGCGAGATGCGATCGCTGGCACGATTGTTGTCAATAGAAGAAACGTTCCGGTGGCGATGCGGTTCAAACTGGCACTCGCCGCGACCAGTCTTGACAAAGAAAACCGTGAAACACCACAGGTTGAGTTGGATGGGTCTGTAGCCCTGTCGTGGATTGATTGACCGGGTTTTGAGCGTGGGACATCGCTTCGCCGCGGGCGAACTCGGCCGGCGTGAATTCAGTCGGGAATCGGAGGCTGTGGCGGCTGATCGTCACCAAGCGAATCCAGTGGTTTTCGGGATTCCAGACCATCTTCGATTTCCTGCCAGGTCTGTACGGCATGATCGCCGCGCTGCCAGATGAGCAGAATCTCGCGGCCCTTGTGCATCGAGGGAAAGCCCACCACGCCAAGTTCAAAATCGCGAAGCTCCACACCCACGCTCTGAAGCTCCTCGAGGAGTTCGCTGAGCCTTTGCATTCCGGCATCGTAAGCGCTGGTCTGCTGTGGATCATCGTGATCGGGATCGGCGGCGCCCAGGCCACGAAGCTCCATGACCTGGTGGAAAACCTCGACAAGGTCATCGACAACTCGGCGGATCAACGGAATGGCCCGATCAGCCTGATCCGGCGTGAAATACCGCCGCTCCTCAGGTGCCAGTCTGCCTTTGGAATATGCCAGTTCTTCAGCCATTGAAGCCCGATCCTCCGCTGCCTAACCCATCGACCGGCCACAGCCGGGGCTCCCTCACGGTGCTTGGTCTCCCGCTGACCGACATGCCGACGGACTGTGTCCTTATCGGCTCAAACGGGATGCCATCTTGGCATCGGCGGCCAGTTCAAATTCGACAAAAGGGGACGCGTTTATTGGGCATCGCCCGGCGGTTTGCCTTTTCGCGGTCCGCCGGAAAGCCAGACCTTCAACAGCTTCCGCCAACCGGTTGGTTGTGTCCCGGCATCGGTCCCGCCGACGAACCGACTATCGGAACTGACCGGAGGTGCCGCCTGCGGCCCCACGACGGCTGGGACGGGAACAGCGCCGGGCAGGGGGAGCCAGTCACGAATCGACGCCCCCGATGGTGCCGGCTCATCATCCAGCCGCAATCGGCCAAGATTCGGGTCCAGTTCCTTGACCTGCCAGTTGAAAATCGAATAAACCTTGATCTTGGCGTCCATGACCAGGCTGAAGAGCAGGGGCACGACGATGAGTGTGAACAGGCTGGAGACGAGCAGGCCGCCGACCACCACGCTCCCCAGTCCTCGATAGAGCTCGCTGCCGGCGCCGGGCATGGCCACCAGGGGGAGCATGCCGCACACGCTGGTGATGGTCGTCATGAAGACCGGGCGGACGCGGGTTCGGACGGACTCGGCGATCGCTTCGCGCGGTTTCAGGGCCCGATCGGAGTCGGCCGAGGTCGATCCTCGCCCGCGCATGAAGTTCAGCGACTGGTGGACGATCAGGATCGCGCTGTTGACCACGATGCCGATCAGGATGATGAATCCCAGCATCGTCAGCACATCCAATTGCTGGGTGGGGTGATAGGCCTGAACCACGGCCAGCCCGATAAACCCGCCCACCGTGGCCAGTGGCACGGTGAACATGATGACCAGGGGATAGAGAAAGCTTTCAAACAGCGCGGCCATCAACAGGAACGTGATGATCAGGGCCAGGAAAATTCTGCTGCTGAGCAGGCTGAAGACGCTCTGGACGTTGAAGCCGGTCCATTGGCCCAGCATCGCATTTCGGACTTCGCTGAGTTTGGCGGCGGTGCCGGTGATGTTCACCCGCACATCCGGCGGGATCATGCCCTGGTCACGCAGCCCCTGAATCTGCGATGCGATCGCACGTTCGGCATCTTCCAAGGCGATCTGCTCGGGCACGGTCACGCTGAGCGTAACGGTTCGGAACTGCTCGATACGTTGAATCTGCTGAGGGGATGGTGCATCGACGTATTCCACCACGGATCGCAGTGGAATGATTCGGCTGACCCCCTGATCCGCCGCGGCGATGGGCGTTTGAAGCAGGGCTTCAGGTGAGACCGGAATATCGGGATTACGTTTCACCAGGATGTCGATGGTCTCATTACCCGTTCGAAATTCACCCGCGAAAGCCCCATCATTAAGTGCCTGGACGGTGACATTGACCAGTCGTTGATCAACGCCAAGTTCCTTGGCTCGGGCATCACGCGCCTTGAAGCGGCGCTCCATCGCGGTGAGGTTGAAGTTGCCCGGCGTCGGTCGGATACTGCCCGGACCATATGAACCGACCAGTACGCCAAAAATCATCGATGCCGTCTCCCGCAACTGATCGAAATCATCATCGGAACCAGTGATACTGATCTCGACATCGATCGTATTGCCCGTGCCCGCCGTTCGACCGAAAATACTGGGTTGAAATGCAAAGGAAAATACGCCCGGACTGACCCCGCCCGCCTGCGAAAGCAGAGGCATCAGCGGCCGGACCACTTCCTCCTCCTGACTTGAAGCGCCGTAAAAGACCAGGCTTCCAAACGTGACGTAGAAGAAGTTGTCAATCGGCGGGATGTTTTCCACCTGTCTCATCTGGCCGGTGGCGAAATCCCTCGCCATGACCGGTGGAAGACCGACAAGGTCATCCCGGCGTTGGGCATTCCAATAGGGGGTTAGCTCACGTTCCATGCGTTTGGCCAGCGTTCTCTGCTTCTCCACCGTATAGCCCGGCGGCGTAAAGAGCAGCCCGAAGATCAAGTTTCGATTCCCCTCGGGCAAGTAGCTGGTCGAGGGCATCATCCACATCGAGAGCGCGATCGCAGAGATCGTGAACAGCAGAACGATGCAGATTCGCATGAATACGCGTGGCACGTCCGGGGCGCAGAGCCAGTGGATCAGTTTCGCGTAACGGCCGACCACGCCGGCCATGATCGTCGCCAGGCCGAAAAGGTTCTGCGCAGCGCGAAGGATGCGAAGTCTGGGCACATGATTGGCTCGCAGGAACCGGCTCGAAGCGGTGGGAATGACCGTGACCGAGACGACCAGCGACAGGCTCACCGCCGCGCAGATCGCAAGAGCGATATCCCGAAAGAGTTGCCCGGCCTCTTCCTGCATGGCCAGTACGGGAACGAAAACGGCCAGGGTCGTCAGGGCCGAGGCCAGAATGGCGCCCCAGACCTCCCCAGCACCGTCGTAAGCCGCCCGGATCGGCGATTTGCCCATATTGATATGTCGATCGATGTTCTCAAGGACCACGATGGCCGCGTCCACCACCATGCCCACGGCGAACGCCATGCCCGCGAGACTGATGACGTTGAGATTGCGCCCCGCGGCCGTCATGACCAGAAATGTGCCGATGATGGAGATGGGGATCGCCAGGGCGACCACCATCGTCGGTCGGACCGCACGCAGAAAAATCAGCAGGGTCAGGATCGCCAGCGAGCCGCCCAGATAGAGGTTGTTCTGCACAAGGCTGATGGCGCTGCTGATATAGATGGTTTCATCGTAGAGTTGTTCGAGTCTAAGTTGCGGCGGTTCGGAAAGGCCGAGTTCGGCCTGAACCTGACGGGACATCTGCGGCAGGATCTCCGCCCGCGCTGCTTCGATCTGCCCGCGCAGGCCTTGCATGACCTGCATGACGTTGGAGCCGGATTCCCGGAACGCGGGAATCGCCAGGGCGGCGCGTCCCTTGGAGCGAACGAACGCCCGCTCCTTCTCCAAATTCAGCGTTGCCCGCCCGATGTCCTCGACGCGGATCGTGCCTCGGTCGGTCTGGCGGATGATCGTGCGGTTGATCTGCTCGACATCGGTGAATTCGCCGACACCACGGATCGTCGTCTGGACCCGACCCAACGGAATCTCCCCGGCCGAAACGGTCAGGTTCTGCGCCCGAAGCGCTTCGATCACTTCGGCGTAAGACAACTCGCGCTGGGCCATGCGGGTGGGATCGACCTCGATGTGGATTTCCCGACTCCGGCCGCCGAAGATTCTGACCTCGGCCAGGTCGTCCACCCTCTCAAGGAATGGCTTGAGCAATCGGTCCGCCGAGTCGAAGAAGTATCCGATATCGATCGATTCATCGTCACAGGTCAGGAGCATCCAGGCGATTGACTGGTCCGGTTCGGTATCGGCCGAGACGATCACCGGGCTCTCAACGCCTTCGGGATAGCTGGGAACCTCACGGAGCTTGTCCGAGACTTCCTGGAATGCCGCGCTCTTGTTTATGCCCACCGCGAACTCAAGCGAAATTTCCGCGCGGCCAAGATCGGCCGTCGAGGTCATCTTGCGAAGGCCACTGATGCCCTTGAGCTTGTCTTCCTGGGGCCGGAGGATGTTTCGCTCGATGTCCTGCGGCGAGGCACCAACCCAGATCGTGGTCACCCGGATCAGGGGTTGATCGACGTTCGGCGAGAGCTGCACCGGGATGGTAAAGAGCGCAAGAAATCCAAACAGCACGATCAGGATGACCCCGACACTGACCTTGACCGGGTTCTCAAGGGCGAAACGAATCGGATTCATACATCAATTCTCACTCATTGCCAGGGGGGCAACCCCCGGTCGCCATTTGTCGCAAATCGGGGACAGGGGGGGCGAATCGACGCTTCCGCATGGTGGGGAGGGCTCTATCGCCCCGGCCCATGCCCGGTCCTCGCCCGATGTCTCAAGGGCATTCGGCTCCTCTTCATTCGCCGGTGGGCCATCCGGCATCTGATTGGGGGCGAGTTCCGCATCCATCAATGGCTGACCGGGGGCCATTAACCGTTCCGCGCCTTCGATCACGACCCGCAAACCAGCCTCAAAGTTGGCATCGGGCTGCAGGAGGCGGACGGCGACGCGGTCACCTTCGGAGAAAAGGGTTCTCACCATTACGCGGCCGGAAATTCCGTTGGCCGCGTACCAGATCACCTCGCCACCAGCGGTAAAGAGCACCGCATCACGCGGAACCGTGAAGACGCGCACCGGTTCACCGGTGGGAATCATGGCGGAAATACTCATGCCCGGAAGCAGGCGTCGCTCGATTTTGATCGGATCGGCGTCTCGGCCCGGCTCATCGACGGTGACCAGATCGGTGGCGGCGACCGGCATCTTTACCATATCGGACAGGCGGACCTTGACCGGGAAGGTGCGGGCAGCGCCGGCGGCGCGCGGCACGATGGAAACCACCTTGCCGGACAGATCAAGCTCCCAGGCATCGATGTGGATGTTCATCTCCTGGCCAACACCCGTGGCGGCGATCAGGTCTTCAGGGACATCGATCAGGGCATCAATTCGCCCTCGCGAAACCACTTCCGCGATCACCGATCCCTGTGAGGCCCACTGGCCCGGTTCGGCAAGTCTCCGAACAACGACACCGTCGAATTCGGCATATATCTTTGACCGGCGCAATTCCTCTTCACGGCGGGTCCGCTGAGCCTTTAGCGTTGCCAGCATCGCTTCACCAGCCAGAAGACGGGCTCGACCGGCGGCCAGTTCCATACGCGCATCGTCGACTTCCTTCTGCCTCGCCGAGTCGGTCCGAAGCAGACCGGCCAGAAACTCATATTCACTTTCGAGACGCTGCATCCGCGCGGTGCGCTCGGCAATGTTGGCCTGGGCCTCTGCAATATCGGCGTCCAATTCGTTGATCGATATTTCAGTGAACGTCGAATCGAGCCTGGCCAGCAGGGTTCCCGGTTCACCATCACGAGGCCCATGAACTTCATCACCTTCTTCGACGTAAACCTCCAGGATTCGCCCCGGCTGTTCCGAAGCGATGGCCGCGCGGCTGACCTCGGCAAGGCGGCCGATCACGCTCCAGCGATCCTGGAGAATTTCCTCGCGAACCTCTCCAAAACGCACCCTGGCCGGCGGAGGACCTCCGCCATTGTTGCCGTCTGGAGGGCCGGCCTGGCCTTCCTCGCCGTTGCCCGAACAGCCGCCGATGACGGTAACCCAGCTCATCAGCAGACCGGCAAGCAGTTGCAGGCCGATGAACCTCCCGTCTCGTTGCTGATGTTGCATTCCAGTAAACTCCTTCAGGGGGCAGGGTCGGTCCGATCCGGCAGGGCGCTGCCTGGCGCCGGGCGGGCATCACGCCCCAAGCCCCGGCGACGCGATGAGCCGTACATTGTACGATGGGTCAGGTCGCCGGGCCAGTGTCGGCGCTGACAAGAATCGAATGTCGCTTGTTCGCCCGCCTGAAGGGCAAGCCCGCAGGTCGTTCAGAAGCATTGAATACCAAGATGCCCAGGAAATCAGCCAAGCAAGCGTCAGGAGATCGAGCCGTCTGGCGATCGGCATCGATGGATGAGCGCCGGCGGATCATCTGCCGCGCGGGCATCGAGCTGATCAATCGTCGGGGGCTTGAAGCACTGACCATCCGCGCTGTGGCCGCGAAGGTCGGCCTTGGCACGATGTCACTGTACACCTATTTCACCAACCACCACGCGCTTCGGCTGGCGATCATTCGTACGGGGTTCGAACTGCTTAACAGTTGCTGCGCTGCCGCCTCGACCCTTGGCACAGTGCAAGGCTGGCGAGGCAGCGCGCGGGCCTACCTTCAGTTCGCGATCGATCAACCCAACCTCTACACCCTTATGTTCAACACGCCATTGCCTGAGGCCGAGGACGCCAGCGGTGACCTCGAGGCGGTGTTCGCGAACCTGGTGGATCGCGTGCAGTCACAGCTTGACCGGAGGCGATATCGCGGCAAGGCACTGCGACGGGAGGCCCGACGTCGGGCCGAGACGTACTGGATCGCCGTGCATGGTCTGGCCTCGCTGGTGATCGCCCGACGTCTGACCAGCGACATGGAACGCTTGCTTGATGAGTTGTTGGCTCGCGTCGCCCCGACTGGAACCGTGCTTGATGACTGAGGGCTTTGGGGGTTCTCCCCGTGAAGATGGATGCGAAGGTGGCAAGCGTTATCACCGGAATGCACCGAAACGGGCGATTGGCCGATTTGTCCGACGCCATGCATGAACGTATGCTCACGGCGCTCCTGATTGAAGCGGCCCGGTTCTCTTCTGGATACTCAAGGGAGGTTTCAAGATGATGCACACGGTATTCCCCATCTTTCGGGGTCTGATGGCTGTGGTGGCGTGCGTCGGTCTGGCCTGCTGTGCGAGCACCGCGTCGCCCAAGGCTGAGGGTGGCCTCTGGCGACTGGTCAGTGCTGCTGATGAGAAAATCGATCCCCAGGCCGCCGAATACACTATTCAGCTTAAAGACGGACATTTGAGCGGTGGCAGCGGAGTAAATCGCTACACCGGCGCCTACCGAATGGGTAAGGACCAATCGCTTGCGGTCGGGCCGACGATCGCCTCGACACGCATGGCCGGGCCGCGGCCGCTGATGGACGCGGAAGCGGCGTTTCTTGATCTTCTCACGCGGGTCGCATCCTACAGTGTTCGAGATCGCCGTCTGATCCTGCACGGCGAAGATGGAAGTGCGCTGCTGACGTTCGTGAGCGAGCGGGTCGCCCGGTAGAGCGCCCCAAAGTCCTCATCGGACGGTGTGAGCCAGCCCCCGGAGCTTACATACGCACTTGTTCGGTCGCCAGCCCCTTACTCAACTCCGCCATGAGCGCTTCGACCGCCTCCACCCGCTGATCGATGGGCTCATCGAGATGCTGTTCAAGGCGCCGCACCAGGGCCGAGCCGACGATGGCCGCATCGGCCACACTGACTACCTGCTCAACCTGCCGGGGTTCAGCGATGCCGAATCCCACGGCGATCGGCAGCGAACTGACCGTTCGCAGAGGTTCGATCCGCTCGGTGAGGTCCGACGGCAATTGGGACTGTTCGCCGGTGACGCCGGAACGGGAAACCAGGTAGATGAATCCGCTGGAGGCTTCGGCCAGTTTCCGGGCGCGCTCCAGGGGGGTGGTGGGCGCGATCAGAAAGCTGAGCGTCAGATTCTGCGCGGCAGCGGCGGCGCGAAGAGGCGCGGCCTCTTCCACGGTGAGATCCGGCACGATCAGACCATCAAAGCCTGATTCGCTGGCGGTGGATGTGAAACGATCAATGCCCTGACGGTGAATCAGCGAAAAACTCACCATCGCCACCAGCCCGATGGTCAATTCGCCCCGTATCGAGCGGACCATCTCGAACAGATCGGAGCAACGCAGACCCTCCCGCAGGGCACGGTGCATCGAGGCCTGGATCACCGGGCCATCAGCGATGGGATCCGAAAACGGAAAGCCGATCTCGCAGATGGATGCACGCTGTCGCTGCGCCGCCAAGATCAGCCGGCGCGTCGTCTCCAGGTCGGGATCGCCGCCGGTCAGGAATGGCATCAGTGCCTTGCGACCTTGCGCGCGAAGTTCTTCAAAAATCGCGGTGATTCTGTTCATGATGTGGGCCGCATGGGACCGGTGTCAGCATGGAAGCTCACGGAAGTGAGGGATCAGTCCAGGTTCATGGTCATCAGGAACTCGGCGTTGGTCTTGACGCGCTGGAGACGGTTCTTGAGCAGCTCCATGGCCTCGACGACGTTCATGTCCGCAAGCACCTTGCGGAGACGATAGACCAGTTGAAGCTCCCTGGGATCGAGCAGCAATTCCTCGCGCCGTGTGCCGCTAGCGGCGATATCGATGGCGGGATAGACGCGCTTTTCAACAAGGCGCCGGTCCAGGTGCAGTTCCGCATTGCCTGTTCCCTTGAACTCCTCGAACACGATGTCGTCCATCTTCGATCCGGTATCGACCAGTGCGGTGGCCAGAATCGTCAACGAGCCGCCTTTCTCGATGGCGCGTGCCGAGCCGATGAACTTGCGAGGCCTCTGAAGGGCATTGGAATCGAGACCGCCGGTCAGAATCTTGCCCGAGTGGGGCATCTCAGTGTTGTAGGCACGTGCCATACGGGTGATCGAGTCCATCAGGATCACCACGTGATCACCGAACTCGACGGCGCGGCGGGATTTCTCAATCACCATTTCGCAGACCTGCACATGCCGCGACGACTGTTCATCGAATGTCGAAGCGATGACCTCGACTTCCGGCGGCGTGTTGTTGCGGAAGTCGGTCACTTCCTCGGGCCGTTCATCGATCAGCAATACGATGACCTTGACATCGGGAAAATTCTTGATGATCGAATTGGCCATCTTCTGCAGAAGCACGGTCTTACCGGTGCGCGGCGGGGCCACGATAAGCCCGCGTTGACCACGACCGATCGGCGTCACCAGATCGACGATCCGCATGCTGATCTCCTCGGGCGTCGTCTCCATGACGAATCGCTGGAACGGATGCAGCGGCGTGAGGTCTTCAAAGGTGGTGATGTCGTTGAGTTTGTCCGGTGGATGGCCGTTGATGGCGTCGACGCGGAGCAGCGCGAAGTACTTTTCCGACTCCTTCGGCGGCCGGATGCTGCCCTGCACCACGTGCCCGGCCTTGAGGCCGAATCTTCGGATCTGGCTGGGACTGACGTAAATGTCATCGGGGCAGGCCAGGTAGCTGAATTCCGGGCTCCGCAGAAAGCCGAAGCCATCGGGAAGGATCTCCAGCACACCGTCACCGTACATCAGCCCCTGCTTGAGCACCTGCTTCTCAAGAATCTTGAAGATCAGCTTCGGCTTGGGGAGCTTTTCGAAATCGGTGAGGGCTTCCCGCCGCGCCAGCTCGTGAAGCTCCTCAACGGTGAGCTTCTGCATTTCGGTCACGGTCAGGTCGCTGCGCTTGGCCTGTTCATATCGAGCCTGGGTCTCGGCCTCGAGCTCCTCATCCGATGATGGCCGCGCGGGAACCTTGGCCGGCGCTGAATCCTGAGCCTTGGCCTTGGATGCCGCCGGAGTTGGGGCCGCTTCATCGGCTTCGAAGAGTTCTTCCTTCTCAGTTTCCGGGGCGGCTTCGCTGGTGGATTTGGTGCGGCGACGGGTTCGGGTTTTGCCTTCAGCCATCGGATGGAACTCCTGTTTTTCAGAAAAATGGTCGCCCGTGCAAAGGCGAGGCTGACTCAGGGGAGTGGGAGAATCGGGGGAGTGGTTTCAGGTTGCGATGCCCGGCGGATCGGGCTGGTTCGTGGGTATGTTAGCGTTCCGAAACGGATGCAACCGGCATCCGTGCGTCTGTATCCAACGAATCGAAGCCGGCACAAGTTCATGCGGTGTGGAAAAACCCGGCGGCACCGAGAGGGTCAAGCAGCCAACATCGTCGCGGGCCTGTGTACGCATGCGCAACGGGGTTGGGTGATTCCTTCCCGGTCCGGCGACTCCCGACCGCCCGGTCAGTTGGCTGCCGCAGCCGCCTTGGTGCCGCGACATCGCCGCCGACTCAACCCGGAATGATCCATCGGGGAAAGACCCGCGTGTCCGGTCCAACTGGTCATCAACCGTATGAGGGGAGGATCAAGCGGAACTCAGGATGCGAGTCAGGATACCTCGTAGTTCCTCAGAGACCGTGGCCTCATCCGAACCGTTGGCGATAGTATGATCGGCCCGCGCCGCCTTGGTGTCAAGTGGTAGCTGGGTTTTCTCCCGACGCTCAAGTTCCTCGGCATCCCAGCCGCGTTGGGCCTTGACCCTTTTTCTTCGAATTTCCAGCGGTGCGTCGACGAATATCACCGCATCGCAGTCCGAATTCAGGCCCGATTCAAAGAGCAGCGGACAATCCTCGACGATCGCGACCACGCCGGGGTCCGCGTTCATGTCGGTTCGCAGTTTCCGGCGTCCTTCGTGTACGCGGGGATGAATCAGGGATTCGAGGAAGCGCCGCTCGGTCAAATCATTGAAGACCTGTGAAGCCACTTTTCCACGGTCGATCCGGTCCAGATCATTGAGCACACCCAGTCCCCAACGGTCCAGAACGGCTCGGATCACTTCCGGCTCATCCAGGGCCTTCCGGGCCAGATCATCGGCCGAAATCACACCACATCCCAGCTTCCTGAGCTGAGCGGCGATCCATGATTTACCGGACCCGATGCCTCCGGCCAGACCGATCACCGGTTTTCGTTTAGTCAGCGTCATCAAACCGAATATATCCGGGTTTTCGGCGTTGGGCGGCACCGACCGAGCGCCGGGGGCGGGCGATGTCGTCCTTGGATGCTCGGGAAGTCGCCGACACCGGACCGATATTGCTCGGGGGTCGCCGGTCGATGGGCGGTCCGGGAGGGACGATCCGCATGGAGGCGCAACAATGTTCCGAACCGAGCAGACGATCTACATCCTGGTCATCCTCTGCCTTCTGGCCGCGCTGGGGCTGATGGCGAATGTGGATGCATCGCAGCGGGCGAGGCCGAGCGCATCTTCCGATGCCCCTGGGATAGCCGGAGCCCCGGGCATGCCGCGCGGCGAACGGTCAAGGCTGGCGCGCGATTCCAATGAGGACGATACCCAGGTCGATCCAGTGCTGGCCCTGCTCGATGCGCGGCCAATTGTCGCGGTGGTGCGGCTGGACCTTGTCGAACTATCCCCGCAACGCCGAGCCGCCGCCATCCGCCGCGCAACTTCAGGGCCGGACAAGGCGGAACTGCAAGATTTTCAGATAGCCCTGCTGGGAGCCTTTGATACCGCTCTGAAGCGGCTGGACCCTCTGGCGGAACAGAACGTGGGTGAAGTGCTGATCCTTTTCTGTGGACCGGACAGTGCCGGCAACGAGCCCGAGCCGGTGTGGGTGATCCAGCCTCGCAAGGATCAGTTCACGTCTCGGCAGATTCGAGCGATGGAAGCATTGGCCCGAGAGCGGGACATGGAAGACTTTCCGTTGCCCGGTACCGCAGCGCGATTGTGGATTCCCGCCCGCCGAGCCCCGGTCCTGGTGCCTCGTGATCCCGATCATGGTCGCACGCTTCGCGATGAGCTGGACCGCCATCGCGACAGCCCCGCGGTTCTGGTGATTCAACCCGACAATCTTCTCCGACGACAGTTCGAACTGCCGAAGGATGCCCCGGTACCGGCTGATCTGCGACAGGCGGTTCACTGGATTCAATCCGGTCTTGCCGCCAGGAGACAGGTCTGGTCTCTGAGCATTCAATCGGAATTTAGGCTGAGTTTCGACCTGACTTTCGACAACCCGCAACAGGCGCGGCACTTTGTCAATCTGGCCCAAAGCCTTGCGCGGCGAGACCCACCCCCGACGGTGAACAGCGGCACCGGAGACGGCTCGCTGGCGCCTTCAATTCGTGATTGGGTTTCAAGCCTGAGCAGACTCGAGTGGCGCGCCCGGGGCGCTGGGGTTGGCACCTCGCTGCCATCGGCCGACGTCGACCGATAGCGCGGCCATTTTCGGATCACCCGGCCTCGCTCCGGGTCATGTTGCGGCTCAGTTCAACCTGCGGCAGATTCGCCTTCTGCTGGCGAAGCGTCTTTACGAGTAACTCCGTGTCCAGGTCACAGGCCGACTGGTCCCGGCTGATGGCCTGGACCGCGGCGGCGCCGGCGGCCTGCCCCATCATGGCGCATGCCGGCTGGTCGCGTATCGCGGCACTGACCTTCACATCGCTGGAATTGCATCGACCCGCCGCCCAGAGATTCTTCCAGCCCTGAGGCACCAGCACGCCATAAGGAACGCCATAGGATTCACCTGGTGCCAGCCGGTCAAGCTCTTCAAACTCACGGGAGTAACGGGCGTACTCGGCATCGCTGCAATCGAGGACATGGATATCCACCTGCTTGCAGTAAATGGCGATCTGATCGGGAAAGTGCCTTCTGGCCTGGTAGTCCTCATAGTTCAACGTGTACTCACCGACAATTCGCCTTGATTCCCGAACACCCATGAGCGAAGCGGTGCTGGTCAGTTCAGCATCGCGGCAACCGTCCAGATAGCGTCGGAAGAACTCGGTGTATTCCTCAGCCAGTTGCCGACCGCGCACCATGCCCTCGGTCAAGCTCCGATTGTCCAACGCATTCATGCCAAAGAGATGGCCGGCATTGAGCGTTCCCGTCATTCGGCCCATGCGGAAGATGCCGGGCACGTGTCGATCCGGCTGCGAGAAATACCCGTCGGCCAGAGCCCGTTCCACGGCCGGCTGTTGCATGGTTCTGCGGTCAAAGCGATCGAAGTCGATATTGGTGACGATGGAGCAGAGGGTTGGCGGCATGATTCCGGGGGTATCGCGTCCCGCCTCGATGCAGGGCAAACCGCAAAGGTTGGCCACCACGGCATCACCCGATGCATCGATGAAGCATCTCGCGGGAATGAACCGGAGACCCTCGATGTTGTGGGCGATGACACCGTGAACCCTGCGGGAGTCGCGGTCGGCATCCACGTCCACGACTCGGGTGAAAAAGCGAAGCTCGACACCAGCTTCGGCGCAAAGGGTATCGAGCAGCCGTTTGAGTCCCTCGGCACGGAAGCCAAAACCGCGATTGTAGGTCGTGTGCCATGCCTCCGGGGAAACGCCCGGTTGAAGCTGACCACGCCGATGCATCTCTTCAATCAGTTCAAGGATGATGCCGCCGACAACCGGGTGTTGGCCGTTGGATGTATGTGACCACTGGGAGACCAGGGCGCTGGTGCCCATGCCGCCAAGGCAACCGGTGGCTTCGAGCAACAGCGTCCTTGCGCCCAAGCGCGCGGCCTGGATGGCGGCGGCGCAGCCGGCCGGTCCGCCGCCGATCACCACCACATCGAAGCCCTCATCCCGGGGAATGGAACGAGTGAACGTGAATGTCTGAGGCATGTCAGGTATTCCATGTGCGTCTAGAACCGCCGCGATCGTAACAGGGGATCGCCCCGCGCCCCGATGCCGTCGAACCGGCCTGGCGCGGTCTGGTGATACGCCCCTTGGGGGTCGGCCCCCGACTTCAGGGTACACTGGAACTTGATGCTCCTTACCGAAAAACCGCTCCGACGATGGATCATTGAGCCGGTGCCGGATGAATCCGCTGTTCGGCGGTTGTCCGAAGCGTTGGGCCTCCCGACGCTGGTCGCGGGCCTGCTGGCGCGGAATGGAAGGGACGACCCGGAGGCCGCCAGGGCCTTTCTCGAGCCCAGGCTCTCGGCGTTGCATGATCCGGCCCGTCTGCCCGGCTGCGTGGCCGCGGCACGGCGAATCCTCACGGCCGTGGCGGAAAAACAGACCATCGTTGTCTACGGGGATTACGATGTCGATGGCGTGACCGCCTCGGCGATCCTCTGGCACATGCTCACCGCCCTGGGCGCTGTGGTGGAAAACTACATTCCGCATCGACTGGATGAGGGTTACGGACTCAACAGCGAAGCCATCGAGCAACTGGCATCGCGGAATCCCAAGCCGCTGGTGATTACCGTCGATTGCGGCATCACCGCTCTGGCTCAGGCGGCGCTGGCCCGAGAGCGGGGGCTGGAACTGATCATCACCGATCATCATGCGTTTCCGGATCGAGGTTTGCCCGAGGCATCGATCCTGGTTCATCCGCGACTGGCGGGCATGGATGGGGATTCGTATCCGTTCGGTCAGTTATGCGGAGCGGGGGTGGCGTTGAAGCTTGCATGGCAGATCGCGCGGGAGCATTGTGGCAGCGAGCGGGTGAGTAATGCCTTGCGTGACCTGCTGATGGATTCGCTGAGCCTTGCCGCCCTGGGGAGTGTGGCGGATGTGGTTCCACTCGAGGATGAGAATCGCCTGCTGGTCCGATTCGGGCTGGCGCAGATCAAGCGAACGCGGTTCGGAGGATTGAATGCGCTGATCGAAGCGTCGAATCTCGCCCGTGAGAGCATCGATTCGTATCACGTCGGTTTCGTGCTTGGGCCGCGATTGAACGCGTGCGGTCGAATGGGGCATGCCCGGGATGCGCTCAAACTGCTGACCGATGCCACAGCCTCCGAGGCCCGGCAACTTGCGGAGATGCTCAACCAGGTCAACCAGGAGCGTCGCGGCGTGGAGCGCGGCATTTTCAAAGATGCTGAGGCCAGGGTGATTGAGGCGGGCTTCGATAGCCCGGACCGCCGCGCCATCGTCTTGGCCGGTGAAGGTTGGCATGGCGGGGTCATCGGCATCGTGGCATCTCGTCTGGTCGATCGATTCAATCGACCGGTGGTCATGCTCAATGTGGAAAATGGCCTGGCCCAGGGGTCAGCGCGGAGTGTGTTGGGGGTATCGATTCTCGATGCGATCTCCGAGGCCTCGCACCTGCTGATGAGCTTCGGCGGCCATGACATGGCGGCCGGGCTCAAGGTCGAGGCGCGGCACATCGATGAACTTCGGCGGATCGTGATCGAACACATCAATCGGCGGTTGAGCGAGCGCGACCTTGTGCCGACGATGAAGATCGATGCCCAGTGCCGGCTCGATGAACTCGACCTCCAGGCGGTTCGGCATCTGAGCCGACTGGAGCCGTTTGGCCGCGGCAACGATCGCCCACGGTTCCTGATCCGGGATTGCCTGGTCAACCGCGCTGGCGAGCGGATGGGACGTGATGGTCGCCACCTTTCGATTCACCTTCGCCAGGGTGGGACTTACCAGCGGGCGATCGGGTGGAACCTCGGGGACTGGGCCGCGCAACTGCCGGCGGGGGCACGTCTCGACGTTGTCTGCGAAGCCCGGGTTAACCGCTGGAACGACCGGGAGTCCGTTGATCTGGAGATCAAGGATTTTCGCCCGGCGGGGGTGGAAGAAGTTGCGGCCGACGCCTGATCCACCCGGCTTGGGCCTGAGCCGGAGGGAGGCTGTCGCAAAATGAAGGTTGTGGCTAATTTTTGAGCGTTTATGCCTGTCGCCGGGGTCGCTGCAATGCGCGGCGGTTGAAGAGCGTTGGCGTAGTGTCGGTCCATGGGCTACCCAAACTTGGCATGGGGAGAAAAGCTGGAAGGGCAAAGCGAAAAGAGGACTGGCGGGGCGGATTGGGGACGCAACTCGACCTTACCGGGGTCGAGTTGTTTTTTTCAGGGACGTGGAGAGGCCAGGTGCCATCGCGTGCGGTCTTCGCCGAGTCGGCGGTACAAGCGGATGAGTGGTGCGGCAGCCGGTCGCGATATTGACCGTATGCAATGCCGGTTCGGCGGAAAGCTCAATGATGCTGAAATGCCCCTGATCCGGGTAGTGGGCTTCGTGCGCGGTGATGCTCAGCGGCAGCATATGACACGCCGTCCCGTCGATATCGGTGTACGCCGCGAAGTGGAGATGGCCGGTGAAAACGGCATCGATCCGACCTTGAATATGCGTCTGGAAACAGGGCTGCTGTTGCATGTACTTTTGAAGATTCTTTCGCGGATCGATCCGGTGAATTGTCTTGGCGATTTGCTCGTGATGCAGCGGAACGTGTGTAAAGAGCAGAACGCGTCGATCGGTGTTGGTGGCTTCATCCAACCATTCCAATGCATCCTCCTCGATCGTGCCTAACGCGCTGTCGAGCAGGATCAGGCGTGTATCCTCAAGATCGATGAAGCGATTGGACAGGTCAACCCCCAGGATGCGCCACGCTTCACACGCCTTGGCTTGAGCGTCGTTGACTCCCTCTCCGATGAAATCCGGACGGCTCAGGTCGTGATTCCCGGGTACCAGATGCCACGGTATTTCCAGCTTCCGCAGCATAGCCGTGCCATAGTGCAGATTGGCCGGGCAGCACCAATCAACCAGATCACCCAGCGGAATGATCATCTCCGGTTGTTCAGCCCGGATTCGCTCGGTCAACTGACGGAAACTGGCCTGAGTTAACGCAAAGTGTTCACGGAGCCGACGCCGCATAACATCAGCATCGGGCGAGATAAGGTGCAGATCACCAAGTACAGCGATTCTCATGGGGTTTGACCTGGTCGAGGGAGGTGACACGCTAAACGGCCGGCGTGCCGGATGCAAGACGGGCGTACCGGGTGTCGCGGGCCGCGGTCGCGGGCACCCTCATTGGTTGAGCCACTCAGCGGTGACGCTCTTGGCTGGACTGCGACCCGACTTCGACTTTGGGACACCCGTTTGGCGGAACATGTCGTCAAGATTCCGCAGTTCGGGTTCGAGGCTTGATTGAATTTTTCAGGGCTCTGGGTCGCCGGGCGGCGTAAAGTTTTGATGAAAAATGGCTTGTGCCAGTTCGGCGGCAAGGGACAGGCTTGTCGGCCAAGCGACTGGTTCGCGGCGTCGTTCCAGTTGCCTGTAAACGGCATACCCATCGAAGGCGACCCGGAGTTGTCCTTCAATTCTCCACCGTCGGACGTGCTCGACCGACAGGGTGCGTATATCCGTTCTGGAGATGCGAAAAGACCGTTCGATCCGTCCCGACTCAGATGTCAAAATACATGCAAAACTCCCACGGATGCGGGCGGATGTTGAGGGCATTGATCTCGTTATCTCGCTTGTACTTGATCCAGTAGTAGATCACATCCTCGGTGAAGACGCCCCCCTGAAGCAGGTAGTCGTGATCTCGCTCCAGGGCCGCCAGTGCTTCATCAAGGCTTCGGGGCACGGCGGGCGTGGAAAGCAGTTCTTCGGGGTCCATGGCGTAAATGTCCTTGTCCACCGGATCGCCGGGATGGATGCGATTCCGTATCCCATCGATCGCGGCCATGGTGATCGCGGCGAACGCCAGGTACGGATTGCAGGAGCAGTCCGGGCAGCGGAATTCGATCCGCTTGGTGCGGGGGTTATCCTGGTACATCGGGATTCGGATCGCCGAGGAGCGGTTGCGCGAGGAATACACCAGGGCGGTGGGGGCCTCGTAGCCGGGAACGATGCGCTTGTAGCTGTTGGTGGTGGGGTTGGTGAACGCCAGCAGCGAAGGCGCATGCCGCAGGATGCCCCCGATGGCGTAGAGCCCGAGCATCGAAAGCCCGGCATAGTGTCGGCCGGCCATCAGCGGCTGGTCATCCTTCCAGAGCGAAAAGTGCGTGTGCATGCCGCTTCCGTTGTCGCCGAACAGGGGCTTGGGCATGAACGTGGCCACCTTGCCGTGCCGCGCCGCCACGTTCTTGACCACATACTTGTAATACATGCAACTGTCGGCCATGTGAACCATGTCCTGGAAGCGAAGGTCCAGCTCGCCCTGGCCGCCGGTCGCCACCTCGTGATGGTGACACTCCACCGGCACACCCAGGCCCTGGAGAATCCCGGACATCTCGGTGCGCAGATTGAATAGCGTGTCCATCGGCGGACAGGGAAAGTAACCCTCGCGCTGGCGGACCTGATAGCCGCGATTGCCCGGCGATGCGCTGCCGCGGTTCCAGATACCTTCGTCAGAATCGACCCGGTAGTGCGCTTCATTGATGGATTGGTCGTAGCGAACGTGGTCGAAGATGAAAAACTCCATCTCCGGCCCGAACATGGCGCGATCAGCGATTCCGGTCTTCCGCAGGTAGATCTCGGCCTTGCGCGCGATGGACCGGGGATCGCGGGAATACTCCTTCTTCGTCACCGGATCCTTGATGTCGCAGATCAGGGAGAGCGTCGGCGCTTCGTGGAATGGATCGACCCGCGCGGTGTTGGGCACCGGCACGATGATCATGTCCGACTCATTGATCGCCTGCCAACCCCGGATCGAGGAACCGTCGAACCCAAAGCCCCGGGTGAAGCTTTCCTTGTCCAGCTCACTGATCGGATAGGTCGTGTGCTGCCACAATCCGGGAAAGTCCATGAAGCGGCAATCCACGTACTGGACCTTGTGCTTGCGCGCGAAGGCCATGACCTGCGCGGGCGTGGTCGGGAAACCGGCCACATCACCGGCCACACGCGCTTGCGCCGCGGCCCGACTCATGGTGCCGCGCGATGGGGCGGAACGGGTCGAGGCGGTTCTTCTGGATGAGGCGGCTTTGGTGTTTGCGGATCGCTTGGCCATGGCTCAATTGGACTCCTGCCGGTCGATGCGGGCAGGCGAGCATAGCCGGATCAGCGCGGCCGAACAATGCGAGGCCGTCAATCCCCGTGGCCTGCATCCGACAGCCGCACGCCCCGGACGCCTTACAATGGCCGCCATGACGCGATGCGGTGTCGAACTTGCCCTGGAGACAACCAGCCGGATGCACTCGATGGCGGTATCGCTGGAGGGTGGTCCGATCCGGAGCCATGAGCTTCCTCCCGGACAGCGCCACGAGATGGGGATGGTGCGCGCCGCGGCCGATTGGCTGGCAACGTTGGGGCTCTCAGCCAGCGCCCTTCAAACCCTGTACATCTCCCAGGGGCCCGGATCGTTCACCGGCACGCGAATGGCCCTGGCCACCGCCCACATGCTGGCGATGCGAGGCGGGATCAAGCTCGTCGGCGTGCCGACGGCCCTGGCACTGGCCGACGCTGTGAACCCTCGCGAGGTGAATTGCCCGCGACTGGCCGTGGTGATGAACATCAAGCACGACACCGGCTGCTGCCAGTCGTTTGAGGTCGGAGATGATGGCTGCTGGCTTCCGGTCGATGGTCTGTCGGTACAGCCGATCGAGTCGTGGCTGATCGGGTTACGGAACTCCGGAGATGGAATCATCGCGGTGCTGGCGACGATGCCGCTCCAGGCCGAACTGGGCGATGGCCTCCTGCCGCTTTCTGATCGATGGGCCACACCGCGCGCTGACCGAGTCCTGGCCGTGGGCAGGCGTCTGGCCGAGGGGGACGGAGCTGAGGCCGACCTTGGATATCCGATGCCGATCTATGGCCGACGGCCCGAGGCCGTGACGTTGTGGGAGAAACGGCAGCAGGCTGGACAGAACCGATGAATGGAACGGCACAGGACCGAGGATGAGCCACCAGAACGAGCAACCCGAAACCGCTTTGGGCATCGAGACCAGCGCGGGCGAGCCCGCCGTCGTCGTTTACGGCGGGACGTTCGATCCCCCGCACCTGGCCCATGTCCGTCAGGCTGCGCGAGTGCGCAAGGCGATTGGCGCGGAGACCGTCGTATACGTGCCCGCTGGCCAATCCCCACTCAAGGCGAATCGGCCCCTGACGGCGACGGAGGATCGGATGGCCATGCTCCGAATCGCCCTGCGGGAGCAATCCTGGGCGACCATATGCAGGTATGAGCTGGACCGCATCACGCAGCGGCCCGATGAGCCGACATACACGATCGATACGCTCGAACACTTCAACACGGATCAAGCGCTGCGCGGCCGATTGCGGCTCTTGATCGGCGCTGATCAGCTTGCGGTCTTCGATCAATGGCGTAATTGGCGCAGGATTGACCGACTGGCGCCCGTTGTCGTGATGCTCCGGCCGCCGTGGACCGGCGAATCACTGCTGGCGAAACTACCCGAAGCCCTACGCACGATCGATTGGAGCAGGCGAATGGTTCCCGTGCCGCTGGAACCGCACCGGTCCACCGAAATACGTCGGCTCATCGCGGCGGGGGAGTCCACCGAAGAACTGCTTGATCCTCGCGTGCGGGAATGGATCGATCAGCGAGGGCTCTACCAATGACCGGCGATGGGCCATCGGCGATGGCTTGGAGAGAACAGGATCCGATGAATAAATCACCATTTGGCGCAACAGGGCTGGAAGTCACGCCGCTGGGCATCGGCGCGACCGGCAGTGTCGAGGTCATCACGCTCCTCCTGGATCAGGGCATCAACCTTGTCGATACGGCCCAGTGCTATGGCGAGCACGAGCTGTTCCTCGGTCGTACGATCGCCCATCGGAGGGATGAGTTCATCCTCGTCTCCAAGTGCGGCCATCACGATGTCCTGCCCGATGGTTCAATGCGCTCCCGGGCGATCGGGATGGATGACATTGATCAGGCACTTGAACTCCTGAAAACCGATCATCTGGATGTGATGTTGCTTCATTCCTATGACCAGGACCTGCTGATCAAGGGCGAGGCGGTCGAGGTTCTGCTCAAGGCCCGGCAGGCGGGTAAGATTCGATTCGCTGGTTATTCCGGTGACAATGAATCGGCCGCGATCGCCGCCGCCATGGATGGGCTGGACGTGATCGAAACCTCGATCAACCTGGCGGATCAGCACAACATCGATGATGCGCTGCCGATCGCGCAACGTTATGGTGCGGGTGTGATCGCCAAGCGACCGGTCGCCAACGCGGCCTGGGGTTGGCTGGATCAGCCGGACGAGTCATTCAAGAAGAACAAAGTCGCTCCGTATGTCCGACGCCTTCGGGCCATGAATCTGGATGCCATCATTCCGGACATGGTCGATTCGCCCGAATCCTGGATCGCGCTGGCCGTCCGCTTCAATTTGAGCGTTTCGGGGCTTCACACCTCGATCATCAGCACATCGGATCCCGGTCATGCCCGGCTGAATCTGGATATCGCCGCGCAGGGCCCGCTTCCCGATTCGGTTTATGAGGCGATCCGCCAGGCTTTCCGCAGTGCCGCGTCCAACTCGGATGAGCCCTGGAAGGGCGAAAACTAAGCCGCGGCCACCGCCGCCAAGGAGCGATTTCCCGATGAATCGACCCAACATTCTGCTCTTTGTGACCGATGATCATGGCCGCTGGGCGCTGCCGTGTTACGGTGCCCGCGAGATTCATGCGCCCACGCTGGACTTCCTGGCCGCAACCGGCATCCGCGCTGAGCAAGCCTATACGCCGTGCGCGGTCTGTTCACCGGCACGGGCTTCGCTCTTCACGGGCCGGATGCCATCGGCTCACGGAATTCACGACTGGCTGTCCGCCGAAGATGGCGATCAGCATCACCCCGGACTCACCGGTCAAACGCTGCTGCCGGCATTGCTCAAGCAGGTCGGGTATGCCACCGGCCTGTCCGGCAAGTGGCACTGCGGCCACCCTGATCGGCCTGCCGACGGGTTTGATACCTGGTTCACCATGGCCCACGGCACCACCGCGAGATTCGGAGCACAGCCTTTTTATGAGGGAAATTCGATCGTCGAGCTGCACGGCCACCAGGCGGTCCACATCACCGATCGGGCCGCCCGCTTCCTTCTGGAGCGCGATCGGCGGAGGCCGTTCTTCCTGACCGTGGGCTATACCGACACGCACACCCCGCACAGTCACGCTCCGCAACGGCTCAGCGACCAATACCGGAACACGCGCTTCGCAACCGTTCCCGAAGAAAGCTTCGCCGCCTGTCACGGCCATGTGCGCTTTGCGCCCCGCCCCGATGCGGGTGAACGTCAGCGACAGCTTGCTGATTACGCCGCTTCGGTGAGCATGATCGACCAGCAGATCGCTCGCCTAATGGATGTGCTTGAGAACCTTGGCGAGCTTGAAAACACCATCGTCATCTACACCAGCGATCACGGCCACATGAACGGCCACCATGGTCTGCACACCAAGAGCAACGCCACGGTGCCG
Organism: Phycisphaeraceae bacterium; assembly: GCA_020831765.1. Lineage (GTDB taxonomy): Bacteria > Planctomycetota > Phycisphaerae > Phycisphaerales > Phycisphaeraceae > JAFIFY01. Next base: position 66,665 of record JAFIFY010000184.1, read on the forward strand.
GCCAATTTCATTGATGAATCCATACAGGTCCCGTTGATCTGGTCGTTCCCCGACGATCGGGCCGCGGCCAGACAGGGCGAGGCCGAACGTGATCGGGTGCTTCACGACCGGGTGGACCACTGCGACCTCTTTGCCACCATTCTGGATGCGGCCGGATTGGATGCGCGGTCGCTTGCGGATTCGGTCCGGTCACCGGGCCAGAGTTACCTCGCCCAGCTTCGCGGGGCGGGCTCGGACAGGCAGGTCAGTAATGGTCGACGTCAAGAGCAATTCTGCGAGTACGGCAACGCCCGGATGGTCCGCACCGATCGGCATAAACTCATCGTCCGCCATCCCGGACCCAACGGGCACTGGCCCGATGAGTTTTACGAACTTGAAAATGACCCGCGTGAACGAACCAACGCCATCAAAGCGCCGCAACATGCGGACACCATCGCGGCGCTGCGAGCGAAGCTGGACGATTTCTTCGCTCGTTACGAGGAACCATCCCGGCGAGGCACTGAGATCGAACAACAGCCACCGTGTAATCGGGTTTCACCCTGGCTGGCGACACCGGATGAAGTGATCCATCAGTAAGCCGCGGCGTGCCGCCGTCCGCCAACCCCGCAAGGAACCGACGATTGCCCAAGCTCCGCGACAACTGGCCGGATCGGGCCTACGAGCTTCTCTCAGGCGATGACGATCTGCGCGTCTGCGAGCCGCTTGACGATGCCGCCTGTCGGGAGGTGCCGCGCGGTTTTCTGCTCAACAGCGGCAACGGCACCTGCACCAAGCTAGCCGAGCAACTGGCCAGCCCGGGTCTGGTGCTTGCGTGGCTCATGGGCGCGATCGGTGCGCCGGTTTATCTGATCGGCCTCCTGGCACCGGTACGCGAAACGGGATCACTGCTGCCGCAGCTTGCCATCGCGGGCCGCATCCGGGGCGCGGCGGTTCGCAAGTGGTTCTGGGTCGGGGCGGGCCTCGTCCAGGGCATATCCCTGCTGGGCATGGTGCTGGCGATTGGCCTGGGCGAGGGCGCGGCGGCGGGGTGGATGATCATCGGCTGCCTGGCGGTCTTCAGTATCGCCAGTGGCGTGGGGTCGGTGGCGTTCAAGGATGTGACGGCAAAGACCATCCCCAAAGGTCGGCGCGGCCGGTTGCTCGCCGTCCGGGCCACGACGGGGGGCCTGCTGGCCCTGCTTGCCGGGCTGGGATTGCGAGCCCTTCGTGAAGACCCGGGCGTCGAAGTTTTTGTTTTTCTGCTTCTGTGCGCGGCGGGCCTGTGGATCATCGCCGCCGGCCTCTTTGCCCTCATCAAGGAGCAGCCGGGCCAGACAGACGGCGGGCGATCAGCCCTCGATGAAGCTTCGGCCGGGTTCAAGCTGGTGAGTCAGAACGCGGGCTTGCGTTGGTTCATCGTTGCCCGTGGCTTGCTCGCGATGGGCGTGGCCCTGGCTGCGCCGTTCTATGCCGGATATGTGCAGGACCGGACCAGCGGCGGGGCGGGTGGTCTTGGCACGCTGCTGATCGCGGTGAGCCTCGCGGCGGTGATCAGCAGCCCGTTCTGGGGCCGATTCTCCGATGCCTCCAGCCGGCGAGTGATGATCAGCGGCGGAATGCTGGGCGCGGCATCGGCGGTCTTGCTGCTTCTGGTCGGAACCTGGCCACTCACCAGCGCGAAACCCTGGGCTTACGGGCTGGTCTTCATCCTGCTGGGTCTGGCGCAGGCGGGAAACCGTCTTGGCCGCAAGTCATACCTGCTTGATGGCGCCCCGGCGGATGACCGTCCGACTTATGTCGCGATCAGCAACACACTGATCGGGGTTTTTACGCTCGCCGGTGCGGGGCTGGGCTGGATCGGACAATGGCTCGGGCTGGCGTGGCTAATCGCGATCCTCGGGGCACTCAGCCTGGCCGGTAGCCTGACCGCCTGGATCATGCCCGAGGCCGAAGACCTCCCCGCCCCCGGAAGCACCCCCGAAAGCACCCCCGGAACCCCCTGAAGTGACGCCGCAGCGTAAGCCGCTGTCCGTGAGTGTGCGGCGGTGGTGCCAAGCTCATCGCGCGATCCGGTCACGGACCTCCGCGGCCACGCACGCCCAATCACCGACCCAAGCAACCTCATTCTTCATCCAGGTCACTCTGTTCAATGGGTCGCGATACCAGATAATCGCCGCCAAGCCACTTGCCCAGGTCGATCATTCGGCACCGGCTGGAGCAGAAAGGGAATTCCTTGCCGCGCACTTCCACGGGCTTGCGGCAGATTGGGCAATGCGCTGGGGGCTGCGCCTGGCCATTCTGGCTTGTGGAGTCACTCATGGGTTGACCTCCCGTTCAATAAGCTGTCGAAATTCTCCGCCGCGATCGCCCCACATGCCTCCGAACACCACCTCCACCTCTCGATCATTCTCACCGGCGTGTGTCAGTTCGATCCAGAGGCCCATCTCGGGCGTGAGGTCAGCCCGCTCGGGCCATTCAACCGCCACGACCAGGTGCCGATGTCCAGGGCCCGGGATCGGCCCCCATCCGGTGGTGACCAGTTCATCATGACCGCTGAGCCGGTACGCATCCATGTGGAGCAACGAGGCGGGTGGACGTCGCACGTTCGCATCGGGAAGGTCATACAGGAGCGCGATGATGAAGGTGGGACTGTGAACCTGCCCGGCATCCAACCCCATGCCCCGAGCGATGCCGCGCACCCATTGTGTTTTGCCGGCACCCAGTGGCCCGCTCAGGAGGATCAGGTCGCCGGGATGCGCCAGGCTGCCGATAATCCCCGCGATGCGGTCGGTTTCCTCGGGGCTGTGGCTTGTGCCCCGCCAGGATTCCCGAGTCTGGTCCACAATGCTCATGGATGATGCTCCCATCCCAGTTGCTCGACATCATCCAACGATCCGTCGGCATGCCGGAGCCCGATGCGCGGCCGTCCCGGCTCACGTCGGACCACGCGCCCGATCGCACGAAGCGGCACACCGGCCACCTGCGCGGGCAAACCACCGGTGTCCCAATCCGGAACCGCCGCGCAAAGCTCGTAGTCCTCGCCATCGGCCAGCGCATGCCACCACGCTGGCTTGCCCGATCGCCTCGCTGCGCGGCCCGCCGCGGGACTGATGGGCAGATCAGCCGCGCTAAGCTCGATGGCAAGCCCATGACCGTCGCCGGCGGTCTCGGGCAGAAGGTGGGCCGCATCGCGCCCGAGTCCATCGCTCAAGTCCACCATGGACCGGGCCTTCAGATCGGCCGCAAGGCTTTTTGCCGCATCCAGGCGAGGCTCAAAATCCAGGTGGTGGATATACCCATCACAATCTTCGAGCGAACCGCCCAGCACGCCGGTGACCACGATACGATCGCCTTCAACGGCGCGGTGACGCCTGACCGGCTCGATGTTCTCCGCGGGCATGGCCAACACGGTGATGCTCATGACCAATCGTTGGTCCCACATGCTGATATCGCCGCCGATCAACGGACAGTCATAGTGCGCGGCGGTTGACCGCATGGCTTCGAATAGTGCCCGGGCGAGGTTCTGGTCCAGATTTCGCGGCAGTGAAGCGGCGGCGACACACGCCACAGGTCGGGCCGCCATCGCCGCGACATCGCTGAGATTCCGCGTAATGGCCTTGCGGCCGATGCCTTCGGCAGCGTGCGAGGCAAGATCGAAATGCACACCGTCGGCCAGTTGGTCGACGGTAAGCAGCACCTGCATCCCCGGCTCGCCCACGATTGAAGCGCCCGGGAGCAAGATGCCGCCCATGTCATCGCCCGGCGGCAGCACCACCGAGTCTGGCAGCTTTGAATTGCTCTTAAAGAACCAACGCAGCAGGTCCCACTCGCGCATGAGGCGTTCCTGTCGTGATCGCCGCCGCCCCAGCCACGAGCACCCTCATGGCCGCCGGGCACGCCACGCCCGAGGCTCAGGGCATGATGGGGCGCGGCAGGGGGCTTGGGGTGGGCAGCGGCACGGTTCAGGTCGGGCTCGGCCGCCTTGGGTCAATATCGACCGCCGGAACGGTCTCGAGGGCGGCGGCACGCTGCTTCTTGCCCAGCTTGAGCATCAGCGTCGGCGCGGCGATCGCGATCGAACTGTACGTACCGACCAGGATGCCGATGATCATGGCAAAGGCGAAGCCATGAACGCTGCCGTGACCACCGAAGATATACAGCGTCAACAGCGCCAGCAGCGTCGTGCCACTGGTCAGGACCGTACGGCTGATGGTCTGGTTGATCGAGGTATTGATGATCTCGGGCGTCTCGAAAGCCAGTTTGCCGCGATTCTCACGAATACGATCGAAGACGACGATCGTATCGTTGAGCGAGTAGCCGATCAGAGTCAGAATCGCCGCGACCATGGCCAGGTCGATCCGGAAGGGCTCCAGCGTCAGAAGCTGCCCGATGGTGGTTTCGTAGATGAACGCAGCCGCCGCGATCATGCCCAGGGCGATGATCACGTCATGGGCCAGGGCGAGGATCGCCGCCAATCCGTACTTGAGATTGCCGAATCGAATCCAGATGTAGACCACCACGGCAAGCAGCGAGAGGAAGACCGCCTGAAGCGCTGCGATCTTCATGTCCAGTGAAACCTGGCTGGAGAAGTTTGTGACGCTGTCAAGACTGCGCTCCCGACCCAGCGCTTCGCGGACCAGTTCCCATGCCTGGACAGCCAAGGCGCCTGAGTCAGTGCGGCGGAACTCTTCGGGTTGGGCCTGGTAGTTGGTCCGCGCATCGCGCATCAGGATGGCCACGCGACTGAAGAGCGGTTGACCGCCCGTATCAGCACCGTCAAGCTCGACCGACGTCAGCGGCATCACCTCGAAGGGGAGTGTGGTTCGCTGATCGAACGGCGGGATCGACTGCATCTGGGCGACACGATCCCGGATGTCACTCAGGGTCGCGGCCGGCGTGAGATTGTCGAGCACGATGGCCACACCCCCGATGAACGCCGGTGGAACCTGCTCGCTGAGCGTTCGGTCGCCGATCACATCGCCAAGCGTCGGAAGCGTAAGCTCCTGGCCGGCCCCGGCCCGCGCGGCGGTACGAATCGGGAACACCTGCTCGCGGGCGTCCAGATGGGATGGAACGTCTGAGTTGGTGAACGAGATCTCCCGAAGCCGGTCGATCTGATCGCCGAACGCCGCGGTGATCTGCTGCTCGACATACGTCGAGTTCTCGATCGTGGTCAGAATCGAGAAGGAGCGATACTTGCCTTCCACAGGATCGCCCAGACCGATCACGGTGACGCGGGTGGAGCGCAATGCGTCGATTTCATTGTCAAGGGCATACTGTTCGAGAAGATCGCGGACGCCATCGACCCCGTCGCGCGTGTCCAGCGGCAGGCGGGAATCCCCGGTCAGGGTAAAGGCGACCTGCGTGCCGCTGCGGAACTCGATATCGAAGATGTCGCCGCCGCGCCAGGCAATGGCCGTGATGCTCAGCAGCACCAGGACAATGCTCACCACGCCCAGAACATAACGAGCCTTGAGCCAGTTGATGTTGGGGCTCAAAAGTCGATTGAGCGGGGGAATCAGGGTGGGCGCCATCGGCATCTTCTTGAGCAGGCCCCACTGCATGCCCAACTCGAAGATGACCCGTGAGCAGAACAGGGCGGTGAACATCGACGCCAGCACACCGATCATCAGGGTCAACGCAAAGCCGCGGACCTCCGCGGTCGCGGTGTAATAGAGCACCACGCAGGTGATCAACGTCGTGACGTTGGCATCCACGATCGTGGACAGGGCCTTCTCGTAACCGAGTTTCACCGCGGATTTCAAATCGAGCTTCCGTTCCAGCTCCTCGCGGATGCGCTCGAAGATCAGCACGTTGGCATCCACGGCGATGCCGATGGTCAACACGATTCCAGCAATGCCCGGCAATGTGAACGTGCCTTGCAGCAGGCTCATTGCCGCGAGAATGATCAGTGTGTTGAAGGCGAGTACAAAGACGGTCACGACCCCGTTGAAGAGGTAGTAGACCGCGATGAACGCGGCGACCAGGATCATCGCCCAGTAGGCCGACGCCAGGCCGCGCTCGAGGTTCTCCCGGCCGGCCGATGGCGCGACCTTGGTCACACTGATCGGTTCTTCCCCCATCCGGGCCGCGAGACTGCCGGCGTTGAGCGTCCGGATCAGGAAACGCAGCTCATCCTGTGAATAACCGTCACGCCGAGTGATCTGAACACTACTGCCCAGCCGGCTTTGAATCGTGGCGATGCTCATCACCGCGCCATCAAGAATGATGCACATCGAGTTGCCGATGTTGGCCCCACTCATGCGGCCCATCAAACGGGCGCCGGTGGTGTTCAGACGGAAGATCACCGATGGGAATCCAGTGTTCGGATCCGTGCTCTGCATGGCGTTGATCACTTCCCACCCGTCCTCGGTGTCGGCGATCCGATTGCCCGGACGGTTGGAGACCAACACATAGAAACGACCCCGATAAGGCTGGACGACCATGCTGCCGCCACCTGAGCCGCTGAAGAACTCGAAGATGCGATCCTCGTATTCCTCCAGGGTCTCTTCGGGCCGACGGTTTTCGAGGTCTTCAAGCAATTCCTGGGCTTCGGTCCTCAGCGGATCGCCGGGAAAGATCTGAGCCAGGCTATCGACCTGTCGCCAGACATAGTCGGCTTCGGACTCTGTGGTCGGGCCGCTTTCGCGCAGCCGGGTACGATAATCGCTCAGCGCGGCCACCTCGGTGTGAGCCGGGACAATGCGGAACTCCAATACACCGGCCCCACGAAGCAGACGGATCAGGTCCGCCGGATCGTCCAGGGCACCGCGCTTGGCGCGGCTGTAAGCGTCCCAGGCTTCGACAGCCGCATCGACATCCTCGCCCCGCTCAGGAAACCGCTGTCGCAGCGAAGCCAGTTCCACCTCGCGAAGGCTTGGAGCGCCGCGAGGCTGACCGGTGGTGCGCCGGGCCGGAAGCTGCAAGGTGCGTTGAAGGGTCTCAAGGTCGAGATTCCGCGCCTGCACGTTCTGCCGCCGCCCCTCAAGTTCCCGACGTGCCGCCCGGGCTTCGTTCTGAACTCGAATCGTCTGACGCAGAAGTTGCCGGGCTTCCTCACTGGCCTGGCGGTACTCCTCGGTGTCGGGGGTCAGGTTGCCCAGTCGTTGCTGCACCGCGGCGTATTCACGATCGACCTCATCAACCCGTTGGGAAATCTCGCTCCAGCGGTCGTAGGCACGGGCTGTCAGGAGAAGCTTTTCCAGAAGCCGGAAGGATCGGGCCCGGTCTTCATCGACGCCATCGCGGATTTCTTCGATCGCGTCCTGGAACCGCCCCGCCCGCTCGTTGGCCGCTTCAAGCCGCCGCGTCAGGTCGCTGATCGCTCGGGTCAGTTCCTGCCGCTGGGCATCGTCCGCATCGTTCTCGATGTTGTCCAGTTCGAAACGAAGCTCACCAAGGCGGGATTCGGCTTCTGAAATCTCGGATCGAGCTTCGAGCAGCCCATCACGCTGTTCAAGGAGCTGATTGACGGCTTCCCATGTCTCCCGATCAGCCCCGGATACGCGCATCATCGCCGCATCCCGCGCCCCCGAACCCAGGACAAAGTCCGAGATCACGTTCAGATCGACGTTCTGCGCCTCGATCCGATCGCGAACTTCGATCCACTCAGCGCGCCGCTGCTCGGTGTGTTCATCGGCCAGCGGCATCTGGATTTCGATCCGATTGGCCCCGACGCGCCGCCAGGTCAGGTTCATGACGCCCTGCGGGTCCACACGATCGCGTTGTACCGCGATGATGTCATCGATGATGCGCTCGGCAAACGGAGCATCCTCGGGCGGAATCTCAACCTGATAGACCAGCCGGGTACCGCCGGCCAGGTCCAGCCCCAGAATCAGATTCCGCTCCGGCGGATAAACCAGCGCAAGCGCCAGGGCGAACAGCAGGACGATGATTACAGGTTTCCAGGCGGGAACAGTCTTCTTCATATCGCGGAATGATCCAACGGGGTTGGCGAGCAGGAGCCCTCGGACAGAAGCCCCTCAAGGGTCGAACGTCGTAGTCCAAGTCGAAAGGCAACCGCAACTTAGACCGAACGCTCAGCGGGGGCGAAACTATATCAGGATTCAGCCTTGGCCGATCGGGCGGCATCGCGGTCATCGAGGATTGTCTTGATGGCCGCGCGTGCGAATCGGATACGGGTATTTGAGGCCTCATCCACCTTCAAGACGACATCATCCTCCCGAACTTCCTGGATGGTGCCCAGCACGCCGCCGATCGTCTCGACCTTCTGACCCTTTTTCAGCGAGGCGAGCATCGCCTGAACGGCCTGGCGTCGCTTCTTATCCTTGCGGCCGGCAAAGATGGAGATCAGCAGCATGACGGCCACCATCACCAGCAGCATGGTCATCAGGCCACCCATGCCGCCGCCAGGGGTGCCTTGTGTGGCCCCGCCGCCGCCATTTCCATCCGCCGCGCCGCCATCGGGCCTTGAAGGTTGGGTGGTTGTCGCGCCGCCTTCGGTGGGCGGGCCGGAAAGCTCAGCCAGAATAAGGCTTGGAGTCTGGAGCGGGGAAAATGCCATAAATTCTTGATCCTACGAGGTTTACATTCTAGCTTCCCGGCTCGGTGGCTTCAGGTCGCGGCGGTGGACACAGCGATCGGCCAGCGGGCAGGGACCAAAGACCAGTTATTCTCTGCGATCGCACGCCGAATGTCCAACATGAAGCGCTGGAAGTGACGCAGATTGTGGAGGCTGACGAGGATCGGGCCGAGCATTTCCCCGGTATGGAACAGATGCCGCAGGTAGCTCCGGCTGAACCTTTGATCACAGGCCGGGCAGTCGCAGGCTTCGTCGATCGGGCCGGCATCATCCGCCATGGTCGCGGTCCGAAGGCGCAGAACGCCCCGAGGGGTGAACGCCTGGCCGTTGCGGCCGTTGCGGGTCGGCATGACGCAGTCGAACATGTCCACGCCCGCCAGCACCGCCGCGTAGATGTCGCGTTCAAAGCCCACGCCCATGAGGTAGCGGGGTTTGTGCTCGGGCAGCAGTGGGGCGGTGAACTCAACCACCCGCTTGAGCTCCTCGAACCCCTCGCCCACGGCCACACCCCCAATGGCGTATCCGGGCAGGTCAAAGGCCGTCACCTGCCGAATACATTCCTGGCGCAAGTCGAGGTCGATGCCGCCCTGAACAATGCCGAACAGGGCCTGCCGTTCGCTCTGGTTCCATATCTCGACACAGCGCTCCAGCCACCGGGCCGTGCGCCGGCAAGCTTCATGCACGCGTGCCTGGTAGGCATCACCGTCCAGCGGTGCGATGCCGGCGGTGCCGGTTCGTTGCGAACCGGTGAGCCCGGCCTGGCGTTCGACCTGGTGCGTAGTGAGTTGCCTGGCCGGTGGGCAGTCATCGAAGGCCATGATGATGTCAGCACCCAGTGCCATCTGGGCATGGATCGAGGTCTCGGGCGTCAGGTGGATCAGGGAGCCATCAAGGTGGCTGCGGAAGCGCACCCCATCATCATCGAGGCTTCGCAGATCACCCAGCGAAAACACCTGGAATCCGCCGGAATCGGTCAGCATGGGGCCCAGCCAGCGCGTCCACGTCTGTAGTCCGCCCTGGGCTTGAATTCGTTCAGGCCCGGGGCGCAGCAGCAGGTGGTAGGTATTGCCCAGGATGATTTGGGCCCCGGAGTCTCGAAGATCGCGGGGCAGGATGCCCTTGACTGTGCCGCGCGTGCCTACGGGCATGAAGGCGGGGGTATCAACGATGCCATGAGGCGTGGTGAGCCGGCCCAGCCGCGCATGGGTTCCTTCCAGCCTTGCCGTAACCTGAAAATTGATGGACGCCATGGCAGCAGAATAACGGGAAGAGCGGTTGCGCGACCCGCCGCGGCCGGTTCAAGCCGCTGTTTTCAGTCGTCGATCACCCGAATGCACGGTCCGGTCGATCAGTCCTCTTCCTCGCGCGGCTTGTACTGCGCCACGATCTGGGACTGGATATTCGGCGGCATCGGCTCGTAGTGGCTCAGTTCCATGGTGAATGAACCCTGGCCACCGGTGACGCTCTTGAGTTGGCTCTGGTAGTTGGTCATCTCCGAAAGCGGGCACTGGGCCTTGATCACCGCGATGTCACCCGGGAGCATGTCGGTGCCCTGAATGCGGCCCCGCTTGCCGGAAAGATCACCGGTGATGTCGCCCATGTGGCTGGACGGCACGGTGACCTCGACATGGACGATCGGCTCGAGCAGGGCGGGCTTGGCCTTGTTGACCGCATCCTGGAACGCGCGCTTGCCGGCGGTCACGAACGCCACTTCCTTGGAATCCACCGGGTGGTGCTTGCCATCGTAGACACTGACCTTGATGTCCTGCATCGGGTATCCGGCGACGCACCCGGTCGCCATCACCTGTCGGATGCCCTTCTCAATCGCGGGGATGAACTGGCCGGGGATGGACCCGCCAAAAATATCATTGGAAAACTCGAATCCCTGACCCCGCTCCAATGGCTCGATGCGAAGGTACACCTCGCCGAACTGGCCAGCGCCACCGGTCTGTTTCTTGTGGCGATGGTGGCCTTCGGCCTTTCCTTGGATGGTTTCGCGATAGGCGATGGTGGGGGGCTTAGTATCCACCTCGACACCGTATTTGCTCTTGAGCCGGTCGAGGGTGATGCGCAGATGCATCTCGCCCACGCCCATGAGCACCGTTTCATGGGTCGTCGTGTCGCGATGGATTCTCAGCGTCGGGTCTTCCTCGGCCAGCTTGTGCAGGGCATCGCCGATCTTGGCCTCATCGCCCCGGCTTCGGGCGGTGACCGCCAGGCCGTACATGGGCTCGGGAAGCGAAGCACCTTTGAACTTCACATGATTGTCGCCGGGATGATCGTGCAGCACACCATCAAACGGCACCTCATCCACTTTTACCAGGGCGCCGAGATCCCCGGCCACAATCGCTTCCACTTCCCGATGCTCGCCCCCATGCAGCCGGTAGATGTGGCTGGTTCGAAGCGGCTTCTTCGAGTCGTTGACATACAGTTGCGTGTCCTTGGTGACCTTTCCCTGGTGTACGCGGAAAGCCGCGACCTTGCCGAAGCGATCATTCTTGACCTTGAACACGTGGGCGATCAGCGGTTTGTCCGGATCCGGTTCGACGGCGAAGGTGGTCTCGTCCCGCGTGAACGACTTGGGATTGCCTTCAGCCGGATTGGGGAAGAGCTTGACGATGATATCGAGCAGTTCCTTGATGCCGACCGCTTGGGTCGGATCGCCGTGATGGCGCGCGCAGGTGAAGCAGATCGGAACCAGGTGGCCGGTCCGCAGCGCCTTTTCAAAGGCAGCGTGCAGCTTGTCGTGCTCGACCTCACCGGTCTCCAGGTATTTCTCCATCAGGGTCTCATCCACCTCAACAACCTGATCAATAATCTGGGTGTGGGCCTCGGCGACGGATGTAAAATCCGAATCCCCCGCGGCGTGGTCGAATACATCAATGACTTTCGTTGCCCCGCCGGCCGGAAGGTTGATCGGCAGACACTCTGGACCGAACGTTTCGCGAATTTGCTCAACCAGCGCGGCAAGATCGATGTTCTCCGCGTCGATCTTGTTGATGACGATAACCTTGCAGAGCTTTCGCTCGGTTGCGCGTTCCATGAGCCTGCGCGTCAGCGGCTCGATCCCGGCCTGCGCATTGATCACCAGGGCGACGGTTTCCACCGCCGGTAGCGCCGCCATCGCCATGATGCCGAAATCCCCGGAGCCTGGTGTATCGATCAGGTTGATCTGCTTCCCCTGATACGAAAGATCCAGAATCGTGTTGGTCAGGCTGTGCTTGTGCACCTTGGCTTCATCGGAGTAATCGGCGACCGTGTTTCCCTTCTCGATCAGCCCGAGACTGTGGGTGACGCCGGCGGCCAGCAGAAGCGCCTCGGCGAGGCTGGTCTTGCCCGATCCCCCATGGCCGATCAATGCGATGTTCCGAATGTCCGTGGGCGAAACTAGACTCATTTTGACTCCTCGACTGCTGCGAATGAACCCTGACCGTTGCGGCGGGATGCCGGGCAACGAGTGTGAAAACTCGATTATAAGACATTCTCGCCCCATTTGAAAACCGGTCTTACCCAGCGCCCGACACCGGTCATTCGGGATCGCCGGGAGCGGCCCACAACTCGTGTGGATAAACCGGATACCATCTGCCCCATGTCGATCCGCGCCCATAACGTTGAACTGCCCACCAGAGAAGAATTGGGTGAACTGATCCAGCGGAAGCATGCGCCGACGCAGCGCCTGGGATGGGGGCCGGCTCGGCGGCGGCGGATGGGTTACTTCACGCCGTCGGACGTCTATGAAGCGACCGTCCGCAAGCTGATAAAGCCGGGTTGCTCCTGGGTGGACATCGGCGGGGGGGATGCGATCTTTCCCGACAATCCGGACCTGGCCAAAGAACTGGTCGGTGTTTGTCAACGGCTTGTGGCCGTCGATCCAAGCGATAACGTTCAGCAGAACCCCTTTGCTCACGAGCGGGTTCAGGCCCTGCTGGAAGCCTATCCGGCCGACGGCGAATTCGACCTGGCGACGATGCGCATGGTGGTCGAGCATGTCGAAGATACCAGCGACTTTTCCCGGGCGCTGGGGCGTGTGCTTCGGCCCGGCGGCGTCGCGGTGGTCTTTACCGTCAGCGCTGTCGCGCCGCTTTCGATCGTCTCGCGTTTTTCGCCGTTCGGCCTGCACCATCCGGTCAAACGGCTGTTCTGGGGCGGTGAGGAGAAGGATACGTTTCCGGTTCGGTACCGCATGAATTCACGCCGCGCGCTGGCCACGCTGCTGGGCGAGGCCGGGCTCGATGAACTGGCCTTTGCCCGTCTGGACGACCTATCGACCTTCAGTCAGATCAATGCCCTCAACTGGCTGGAACTGCAAATCTGGAATGTCTGGCGGCGGACGGGGCTGGCCTATCCCGAGCACTGTCTGCTGGGTGTTTACGGCAAGCCCCGCTCGGATTCGGATGCCTCGTGAATCGCGGCTTGCTCCCCGGCGATCTTTGCCCATAATCGACCGCAAGCCGCCAGGCGAGACATGCCGGCGAGTCGCCGCCTCCACGGCAAGCTTTGGTTCACCGATCCCTGCGGGCCATCAGACGATGCTCAAACCTCCCAGTGAACGCACACGCCACCTGGGCAAACTCGATCATGCCCATATCTGGCATCCATTCACCCAGATGAATCAGTGGATCGAGGATGTGCCGGTCATCATCGAACGGGGTGAAGGACCGTACATCTTCGATTGCGATGGCAATCGGTACATCGACGGCGTTTCGAGCCTCTGGTGTAATGTGCATGGCCATCGCGTGCCGCGGATCGACCAGGCGATCCGCCAGCAGTTGGACCGGATCGCCCACACGACGCTGCTGGGGCTTTCCAGCCCGCCGGCCGTCGAGTTCGCCGCGATGCTGGCCGGCTGCGCACCCGGCGGCCTGAACCGCGTGTTCTATTCCGACAGTGGCGCCACCGCGCTGGAGGTGGGCTTCAAGATGGCGGTGGGGTACTGGTACCATCGCGGCCAACCATCCAAGCATCAGTTCATCGGGCTGGCCGGGGCGTATCACGGCGATACCGCCGCGGCCATGAGTGTGGGCTATTCCGACCTCTTCCACCTTCCCTTTCGGCCGATGCTCTTCCCGGTGCGTTGGATGCCATCCCCTGATCCGGTCCGCCTGCCCGACCCCGTGCGGGATGCCTATCGCCGCGCATCGTGTGAACGATGCGGCCGCAACGCCGGCGAGCCCTGTGCCGCTTCGACTTTTCCCTCGCGCTGCCCGCTGCTGGCCGAGCGAATCACGGAATATGTTCTGGCCGAGCTTCGGGCACTGCTTGAGAAGCACAGCAAGGACACCGCGGCGATCGTGCTCGAGCCATTGATGCAGGGCGCGGCGGGGATGATCGGTCAACCGCCGGTACTGTTGCGCGGCATTGCCAGGCTCGCCCGCGAATTCGATGTCCTGGTCATGGCCGATGAAGTCGCCACCGGCTTCGGGCGAACGGGTACGCTCTTTGCCTGTGAACAGGAATACGAGGCGGGAGATGGGCCGGATATTCTCTGCCTGGCCAAGGGCATCAGTGGCGGTTATCTTCCGCTGGCCGCCACGCTCTGCACCGATGAGGTGGAAGGGGCCTTTCGTGGCCGGATTGAAGATCGACGCACTCTGTTCCACGGCCACACCTACACCGGAAACCCGCTGGCCTGTGCAGCGGCCATCGCTTCGCTTGAACTGTTCAATACCAACCGGCTGCTGGAACACATTCAGGAATCCGCACGCCGGATCGGGCACGCGATGACCCGTCTGGAATCCTGCCCGCATGTACTGGATGTTCGACAGAAGGGCATCATGGCGGGGATCGAGATCGGCCGGCGTGATGATGCGCCCGAGGCGTTTGATTTCACCCGGCAGGTGGCCCGTGAAATGTGCATGGCGATGCGATCCAGGGGACTGATGCTGCGGCCATTGGGCAATGTGCTGGTCTTGATGCCCATTCCCGCGATGGCCCATGATCTGCTCGATCAGATGCTCGACATCATCGTGGAAACCATCGAGACGTGGAAGATGTGAGCTGCGCGGCGACGTGCTTCACCCGTCGGCCAACCCTTCAGCCTCGGAGAAAGGCATCATCTTCGGGGGTAAACACGATCGGGTCGTAAGGAATGCTGGAAACATCCAGCGCGGCGGTGAACTCGTCGAGGCTCATGGCCCATCTCGACGCCGTAATCCCGCACCAGTACGCCATCAGGCCGATGATCCGCTCGACACTCGTCCCCGCATCGCGATAAGACGACACGCGGCTGTCGCCGTGGCGCTTGGCCAGCTTGCGGCCATCAGGGCCGATGATCAGCGGAAGATGAAACCAGCGGGGGATTCGATCGGCTGCGCCCAGGAGCCGGTATATGAGAATCTGACGCGCGGTGGATGAGAACAGATCATTGCCGCGCACCACATGCGTCATGTTCTGGTCAAGATCATCGACAACCACGGCGAGTTGATACGCGGGGAGGCCGCTCTTGGCGACGACGACGATATCGCCGACCTCCCGCGCCGGGTTCAATACCACGGGCCCGGCCAGTGCATCGTGAAGGGTGATCGGGCGATCTTCGGTCAGAATGCGAAGGCAGTCCGGTGATTCGATGCCGGCAAGCGGAAATCGCTCCCTCCATCCTTCTTTGATGATGCGATCGCGGCAGGTGCCCGGATAGCGAAGCTCACGCCCGCCGGTAAAGCCATTGGGGTCCGGCTCGCTGGCGCGGGCGAACTCCATTGAATCGGCGATTTCCGATCGAGTGCATGAGCAGGCGAACAGCAGGCCGCGTTGAGCCAGCCGATCCAGCGCGCCGGCGTAGCGATCCATGTGTGGCAACTGGTACTCCGGCCCCCGGTCCCAATCGATGCCGATCCATTCCAGGATGTCGATGATCTGCCGATCCGATCCCGGCTTGGTGCGCGGCGAATCGAGGTCTTCGATCCTCAGCAGGATTTCCCAGCCTTCCCGCCGCGCAAGCGCCCAGTTGACCAGGAACGTTCGCAGATTGCCCAAGTGAAGCGCACCGGTGGGCGTCGGCGCCAGGCGTGTCCTTGCCGGACGGGTTGTGGCCGAGTCGGCGTTGGTCAAGTTTCGCGTATCCTTGTGGCCATGTCTGATCACCGATTATCCATCACCGTTTGCCTGAGCGGCAAGGGTCGAAGCCTGGAGAACCTGCTTGGCCATATCCATGAACGCGATCTGCCGGCACGAATCAGCGGCGTGATCGCATCGAGGCCGGACGTCGGCGGGCTTGAAGTCGCCCAACACCACGGCATTCCCGCACGTACGATCATCAGCCGCGATTACGCCTCTGCGCAAAGTCTGGGCGAAGCGGTCTTCGATCAGGCCGATGCCTGGGAAGCGGACATGGTACTTCTGGCCGGTTATCTGAGTCTGGTCGGGTTGCCGCGCCGGTACATCAACCGCGTGGTCAATATTCATCCGGCATTGCTTCCGGCATTCGGCGGCCAGGGGATGTACGGCCGGCGTGTCCATGAGGCGGTACTGAACAAGGGATGCCGCCTCAGCGGCTGCACCGTGCATTTTGCATCGGAGGAGTACGATGCCGGGCCGATCATCGATCAGCATTCGTGTGTCGTCGAAATGCTGGACACACCGGTCACGCTGGCCGCGCGGGTTTTCCAGCTTGAGTGCCAGGCGCTTCCCGAGGCCATCGAACTGCTGGCAGAGGGCCGCGTGGTTGAATCGGCCGGCCGAACCATCATTCTCCCGCCAGCAGAGGCGGATTCTCAGCGGACGGCGCATTCTGATGATGATCTGCTAAGCCGCTGGCTGTGCCCGGGAATCGGACAGGAGGATGCCGCCAGCGCGGCGGGACCTGGCGAAGAGGCGCTGAGTCGTCCGAAACTCGAGCGTCTGCCCGCCCAACTTCGCGAGTTTGAGCCGGTGATGGCCCGAAACCCGCTATATCTGCGCGGGCGCTGGGGGATTGCCGTGCGACAGCGCGAGGAGAAATCCCGGTGAAACCGAGGTTTTCGAGCTGAATCGATCGCCGGGACGCTCGCTGGCTGAGATGGCCAAGGCGTGAAGGACGGTCCGGTGCGGGGTTCCAGAACCGCCCTACTAAAAGTCCGATAATGTATCTTATGTTAAATTGAGGCCTGTCCAAGCGGCGGGGAAGCCGACGCCGTCTCCAGCCGCCACCGAACGTCGTGCGCCGCCTGACCGGCCCGCATAGACTCCCTCAAACAGGCATGCCCACACCAATATCCACAGAACCCGCCACTCAATCCGGGCCTGATCCCGCGCTTGGCGCTCTCGTCGAGCTGCCGGCGGATCAGCCGTGTGCATTGCTCCATTCCGGGCGTTTTCACAGATCGTGGGCATCCGAATCGGTTCTGGCGGTTCCCGAGCGATTCCACTGGCTGGAATCCCACCTGAAGGATTGGATCGGGGTGACCACGGATCGCGATGGCAACGAACTGGAGCGCATCCAGGTGCCTGACCCCTGGACCTGGCTCCGGCAGCGGCTCCAGACGAATCGGACGCTTATCGGTTATCTGGGCTATGGGCTCGGCCATCATGCCGAATCCGTTCAACCCCGTGTTCAGCCTGACCGCCCGTGGCCGCCGGCCATTCTGGCCGAATGCCGTCAGGTCCGATACTTCCGACCTCCTGCCGCGTTATCGGACGCTGATCGCGAGCCACGCGGCGCCGATCGGCCGGTCATGTCATCCCGATTCGTCGATGCCTTGCCGCGCCTGGAAGAATGGCAGGTATCGCTTGACGATGAAGCGTTCGCCGCCGCGGTTGAACGCGCCAAGGCGTACATCGCCGCCGGTGACATTTATCAGGTGAACCTGACGCGCCGGTGGTCCACCCGTTTTGCGGTTCGGGGTTCGGTCTTCCCGGCGACACGCGAGCTTTATGCGCATCTGGTCAGGGGTTCGCCTGCCTGGTACGGAGGCTACCTGGAGTTTCCCGCGCGGCTGAATATTCGCACCATGGGCCACAGCGCCATTGCTTCGGTTTCGCCCGAATTGTTCCTGCAACTCGATCCGGATGGGCTTGTCACCACCCGCCCGATCAAAGGCACGCGACCGGCGGATCGACCCGCCACCGAGTTGCGCAACAGCCTCAAGGATGAGGCTGAGTTGAATATGATCGTGGACCTTCTTCGCAACGACCTGGGCCGAGTGGCTCAGCCGGCCAGTGTACAGGTGGTCGAGGCACGGGCGATTGAATCTCATCCGACGATCCGACACGGTGTGGCGACGGTTCAGGCTCGGCTTGCTCGCGGGCGTGACCGTGTCGATCTGCTCCGCGCCGCGTTTCCCGGCGGCTCGATCACCGGTGCCCCCAAGATTCGGGCGATGCAGATCATCGAGGAGCTCGAGCCGGTCCCACGGGGCCCCTACTGCGGTTCACTGGCGATCTTCACCCCCGATGGCGGCATGAAGCTGAACATCGCGATTCGTACTTTGATGCTTCATGAGGTTCCGTCCGACACCGCCAGAGACCAGCGAGGCGGGGACACTCCGACGCGTCGCCTTATCGCTGACTATCACGCCGGCTGTGGGATCGTCGCTGATAGTAATCCCGAGGAGGAAGTCGCCGAGAGTCTGGCCAAGGCCCGGGTGATCGAACGCATGCTCGGCGGGGACTGATGACCGGCGGACCGGGCACGAAGAAAAAGCGCTGCCGGGGGAGTTCGGCAGCGCTTGGTTGAATCTTGGTTGCGGGGTGTCAACGATCAGGCGGTGGTGGAAGCCGTTCGCTTGACCGATGTCGGGCTCGCCGAGGGCTCGGGCGCAGGCCGGTCGGCCGGCGCGGCTCCCGCGCCTTGGACGCGGGCATTGCCCTCATCCCAATAAACCATGCCGGGCTCGGTGTTATCGGTCAGCAGCGGGCCACCGGGCACGATGCGGATGGCAAAGCCATGTCGCCCGCTGGTGCAGGCCGGAATGTTACCGCTGAATCGATGCCGACCATGGCCGAGGCTTTCCATCGGTTCAAGGTCCAGACACTTGCCATCGACGATGCAGCCATCGTTATCCAGAAGGCCGTAGTAAGCCTGGATGCGAAGGTCGGTCAGGTCGATCCCATCGACGTTGGCGATGACCTGAACCTTCAACTCGCTGTGGACGCCGACTTCATTGGCGGTATCGGCGTGGATTTCCTCCACGGCGATGTTGCCCCAATTAGCGCGAAGATCGCGCTTGCGGGCCGCGGTGGTGATCGCCAGCTCGTGCTTGTTGAGATTGAAACGATGGGCCCGGTCGGCGGCCGGGAAGTAGAGCTTCTCGGCGTACTCCTGCACCATGCGGTTGGTGTTGAACCGCGGCGCCAACCTGCTGATGCAGGTCTTCATCTTCGCGACCCACCCGCGAGGAATCCCATGGTCATCACGTTCGTAGAATAGCGGGATGATCTGCTTCTCAAGAAGGTCGTAGACCGCCTTGCTTTCCACATCGTCGGCGTAATCGGGGTTGCTGTATTCCTCGCCCTTGCCGATCTGCCAGCCTACCTCGGGATCGAACGCTTCGTCCCACCATCCATCCATGACCGAAAGATTGAGCACACCGTTGAGCGCAGCCTTCATGCCGCTGGTGCCCGACGCCTCCATGCCGCGCCGAGGCGTGTTGAGCCAGACATCGCAGCCCTGGACCAGGTAACGGGCCACGTGAATGTCGTAGTTTTCCAGGAAAACGATCTTGTGGCCGGCTTCCGAATCCCGGGCGAACTGCACGATCTGGCGGATCAGATCCTTGCCGCCGCCGTCGGCTGGATGGGACTTGCCCGCGATCAGGAACTGAATCGGCCGATCCTCATTGCTGAGCATCTTCATCAGCCGCTCGGGATCGCGCAATAGCATCGTGCCCCGCTTGTAGGTGGCAAAGCGTCGGGCAAATCCGATGGTCAGGGCATAGGGGCTCAGCGCATCGGCCACTTCCTTGGCCTGCTGGGCTTCACTGCCCCGGCTCATCAACTGATCGCGAAGCTTCCTGCGGGCCCAGATGATCAGGCTTTGGCGTCGCCGCTCATGCACACGCCAGAGTTCCTCATCCGGAACCTCCTGAATTGCACTCCAGACTTCATGGTCCACCGGGTCGCTTTGCCATCGGATACCCAGATATCGATCCAGCAGCGCGGAAAGATCACCCGACAGCCAGCTTCGGGCATGAACGCCGTTGGTGACGTGCTTGATCGGAATCTCGGTTTCAGGCAACTTGGGCCAGATCGACTGCCACATCCGCCGGCTGACCTCGCCGTGAAGCTTGCTTACGCCGTTGCACCACTGCGAGGTTCGGATGGCCAGCACGGCCATGGAGAAGAACTCGTTTCGATTGAAGACGTTCTCCCGGCCCAGCGCCAGCAGCCCTTCCATATCCAGCTTCACAGACGGCGCGAAGTTCTTGAAATAGCGCACCATCATGTCCGGCGGGAATCGATCGATACCCGCCGGCACAGGGGTGTGCGTCGTGAACACATGACCTGAACCAGCCGCTTCACGCGCTTCATCGAAACTGAGGTCGGACTTCTCGATCAGCTTGCGGATACGCTCCAGTGCCAGAAACGCCGAATGGCCCTCGTTCATGTGATACACCGTCGGCGTCTCGCCCATCGCCTCGAGGGCGCGCGTGCCGCCGATGCCCAGGACCACTTCCTGGCGGATGCGGTGCTCCATGTCGCCGCCATAGAGCTTGTCCGTGATGGCGCGGTCTTCCGGGGCGTTCTCGGGAAGGTTGGTGTCCAATAGATACAGCGGAATGCGCCCGACCGTACACTTCCAGATGCCGATCTTGACCTGGCGGCCCAGAAGGTCCACAGAAACCTTCAATTGCTGGCCATTGGCATCGCGAACCCGGAAGGTTGGCAGATTGGGAAAATCAAGATCGGGGTAGAACTCCTGCTGCCACCCCTCAGCGTTGAGGTATTGCTGAAAGTATCCGAAGCGGTAAAGCAGACCGACGGCGATCAGCGGGATGCCCAGTTCGCTGGCGCTCTTGAGATGATCGCCGGCCAGACAGCCCAGTCCGCCGGAATAAACCTGAAGCGATTCGGTCATGCCGTATTCTGCGCAGAAATAAGCAACGCGGAAGTCCTTGGCCACCTTGGGCTGGGATTCGTGCCAGGGCTTGCGGATGAGATGGCGCTTGAGGTTTTCCTGCGCTCGCGCCAGCGAGTCGAGGAAGCCTTCATCATTGGCCGCGCGTTCCAGGGTTTCCTGGGGCAGCATGCCGAGCATGGCCACCGGGTTGTGATGGGTCCGTTGCCAGAGCGGCCGATCGAGGCGGACGAAAAGCTCGACCGCCTCGGGATGCCACGTCCACCACAGGTTGTTGGCAATCTCCAGCAGCGGCTTGAGTTTTTCCGGCAGCGAAGGTGTGACTTTGAACTTATGAATCTTCGCCAGGTTCGGGCTGATCATGTTGAACATATCCTGCTGTAAAGTGAATGTTTGCGCCAAGGAAATACAACCCGGGCGCTGAGCGAACCTCCGAACAGGGATATCGGTGCACCTGCCCCGATCGCTTTCAAAATGCCCTGAGGCAGGTCAAATCCCCAACCCTGAATCCCTCGGCATTTTAAGCAGTTGCCAGAGCAAATGCCAGACCGGAGTTCCCACAGTCCGTGCCCCTGGGAAACCGCCGCGAGAGCCATCGAAGTGGATTCGGGGCTTGCACGCAGGTTGCTTCCGCGGGCTATGGACCCCAAGGTCTTGTTCGTTGGCCGGTTACAAGCACCAATAGTTACAAGACTTGCGGACAGCTCATGGCACTGTGGGCGCAGCCATACCGATGAGCGGTGCGCCAGACGATGGTCCGACTTCATGGCCGGTTGGTACCTGACAGGCCGGGGAAACTGCCGCGCGGCTGCGCATCTGCCTGTTTCCTGGTCAGTTCGTCGAGACCGAGCCTTCACGTTCCGGCCGAGCGGGTTGCCGGCGTGTCCATAACGTTGCACTGCGCGGCGATATCGGACTCGAGGCTTTCGGAGAGGCGCTGCGTGATCGGCCCGACCTCCCCCGCCGCGATCGGTCGATCCTCGACATGGGTCACGGCGGCGACATGCGTCGTGGTACCTGTCAGAAACACTTCATCGGCCTGGAAGAGATCGGTTGGCTGGATGGTCTGTTCACGGACGGTCAGGTTCGCCTCTTGGGCCAGCTCGATGATACGGTCGCGGGTGATGCCTCGAAGGATGAAGGAATCGGCGGGCGGGGTGGTGATGCGGCCGTGACGAACGATGAAAAGGTTGGCGGCGGTGGCTTCGGTCAGGCGACCGTCGCGCTCATAGATGGCATCATCAGCCCCTCGCGTCCGCGCTTCGTCGTACGCCAGGACGTTGTCCAGCAGCATCAGGGATTTGATCCAGCACCGGCTCCAGCGGCAATCCGGTTGCAGGATGACCCGGAGTCGCTTTGGCATCAGCGGCCGGTCAAGCGGCTGATCCGGCCAGCCCATGACCATGCATGAGGGTGTGGCCGTATCAGGCATGCGGCGATGGCGCATGGCCGCGCCTCGCGTCACCTGCCAGTAGATGCGCGCATCCGGCCAGTGATTTCGCCGGGCAAGTTCAAGCGTAACGTCTTGAAGATGATCCAGGCCCAAAGGCGGGAAGCGCAAGCCTTCGAGGCTGCGCTTGAGCCGGGCCAGATGGCGATCCAGCAAATAAGCATTGCCGGCATAGATGCGCAACACCTCATAGGCGCCGTCGGCAAAGAGCACACCGCGGTCCTCGATGTCCATCGCCGCATCGCGACGGGAAAGCCAGCGGTCGTTCAGGTGAATCAGCGTATCGAGTTCATCCATAAGCCTTCACTGTATCAGCCCCGCGAGCACCGACCACCAGGGCACAACCGCCGCATTTGGGTTCTCCTGGTCGCCGGTGGCCCGCCCATCCATCACGGCGTAAACACCTGCTGAAAAGAGGACTGCGATTGAGGTTCCAGTTGGCCTGAAGAATTTGAACAATCGGCGGAAAAATCAGCGAATTACTCTTGCCTTTATGACGATGAAAGGTATACTGAGGAATGAGCACGGCGCGGAATCAAACCTGCGCGACATACGAGGGTGCTCAGCCGGAAACGGCACGTCGACGGTTCAGGATCGTGCGTGGCCTCCGACGCCGGATCGATCCGCACCGCGACGCTTCGCAACCATGAAGAGCCGATGCGCTGATATGCCTCGACTCTTCGTGGTTGTTTTTGTTTCGTGGCCGCGCCTCCCCCCCCCGTCTCCCTTCAGCCGCGACACGAATTACGCGTTTGACAGCTCGAAGCATTGGCCATCCATCCGCACCGGTCCGGGCCTATCATCGTCGCCTTGAAAGACCATCCCCAGCTCCATCGGCCCGTCGATGTAATCCCAAGTGCGAGCGATGTGCATGGCCAAACGATCTCCAAGAAAGAAACCCTCATCAGGCGGCTGCGGCCGCCTGCTGATTGTCCTCGGCGATCAACTTGACCCCCAGAGCCGGGCGATCAAGGGGCTGAATCCCGCCAATGATCGCGTGTGGATGGCTGAGGTCGATCATGAGGCCACGCGACACCGGTGCCACCTGTATCGGCTGGTGGCGTTCTTCTCGGCGATGCGTCACTTCCGTGATGAACTGATCGAGGCCGGATATCAGGTTCAGTATCACGAACTGACCGACGTTTCCAGCCGCGACCAGGGCCGAACATTCTCCGAGGTGCTGCGGGTTGATCTTCAGCGGCTCAGGCCGACGCGGATCGAGATGATCAAGCCGGGGGATGCGGGCGTGGAAAGGGAGATTCTGGAAACCATCCAGCGCATGGATGTGCCGATCGATGTTCTGGACGATGACCACTTCCTCCTCACGCCGGCGGAGTTCGATCAATGGGCCGACAATCGCAAAACGCTGGTGATGGAACACTTCTATCGCATGATGAGGCGGAAGCATCGGGTACTGATGGCTGATGATGATCAGCCGGTTGGTGGCCAGTGGAACCTGGACCACGAGAATCGCCGGACCTTCGGAAAGAACGGCCCGGTCAAAGTTCCCCGGCCCAGGAGTTTTCCGCCCGATGACACCACCAGCGCGGTGATTCAGATGGTCAAGAAACGTTACGCCGGACATCCCGGAACCGTGGAGACGTTCGACCTGCCCGTCACAGCCCGGAATGCTCGGCTTGCGCTTGAGGATTTCATCGAGCACCGACTGCCGCTCTTTGGGCGTTTTGAAGATGCGATGTGGACCGATGAGCCGCTGCTGTATCACTCACGGCTGTCTTTCCCGCTCAATGTCAAGCTTCTGAACCCGCGCGACTGCATCAGGCTGGCCGTGGATGCCTTGGAGCGCGGCCACGCGCCGCTGAACAGTGTCGAGGGATTCGTGCGACAGATCATCGGCTGGCGCGAGTTTGTGCGGGGCGTGTACTGGCGCCATATGCCCGATTACCTCAAACTCAACGCCCTGGAACATGAAGCGGAAGTTCCCGAATCGCTCTGGACCGGCAAAACCGAGATGGCCTGTGTCCGCCACGTGATGAAAGGCGTGCTCGATACCGGTTACGCCCATCACATTCAGCGCCTGATGGTCCTGGGCCTCTACTGCCAGCTTCTGGGCGTGCACCCCCGTAAGTTTCATGAGTGGCACATGGCGATGTACGTCGATGCCGTGGACTGGGTGAGCCTGCCCAATACGCTGGGCATGAGCCAATGGGGGGATGGCGGCATCATGGCCACCAAGCCCTATTGCGCCGGCGGCGGATACATCGACCGCATGAGCAACTACTGCCGCGACTGCCGGTTCAACCCGGCCAGGGCGACGGGTAAGGATGCCTGTCCGCTTACGACGCTTTACTGGGACTTCCT
>JAFIFY010000186.1 GCA_020831765.1 Phycisphaeraceae bacterium
TCCATTCCTTCTCACTCATGATCAGGCCTCTCCCCCGAGACCGGAATCGCCGCTGGGTAAACACATGGAAAGCGAGATCATTCTACGATGGTCCTCAGCGCCGCCCGGAAATGTCCCAAACCCAGGGCAAACGCATGTAGCTTCCTCATAAAAAGACTACCGACTCGTCCACAAAGTACCGGACGTCACCATTGTACGATCATGATAAAGGATTCCCGTCGAATCAGTCCCGAAACGCTCAACGAACGCCGCCATCAGGCCATTCGCTTGTATGAGGCCGGTCATGGCATCGCCCGGATCGCCGCGCTCGTCGGGGGCGCATCGGAACAACGTCGGTGGCTGGGTCAACTGGTATCGACGTGAGGTCGAAGCGGGCTTGGAAATTCAGCGGATCGGCCGCCCGGTCGGCAGCGGCCGGAAGCTGACCCGTCCGCAGGAAATCGAACCAGAGGTGGCCCCCATATCCTCGACAACCTGACCGTGCATCATGGCCGCAAGGTCAAGGATTGGGTGGCCGCGCGGTCGGACCGGAGTCAGCTCTTCTTCCTGCCCAATTACAGTCCGGACCTGAATCCAGATGAATATCTCAACGGCGACTTGAAGGCAAGGTTGCGTAACCAGAGCCAATCCCGGGAGAAGGGGCGGCTGAAGGCCCGGGCGCTTTCAATCATGAGAGAACTTCAGAAGAAGCCCGAACACATCCGGTCGTACTTTCAGCCTGAGGCCGTCCAGTATGCACGGTAGATAAATGCCGTATTGGCAATTGATTGATGCTCGTAGCGGCGCTAGGGCATCAGGAGTACGTCCGTAGACGATTGGCGATCGTGTACGATGACTGCTTGCGAACTGGTGGCCAGGAGCGATGACGATGGCGAATGTGCTGGTGGTGGGGCCGCATCCGGATGATCAGGAGCTGGGGATGGGGGGGACGGTGATCCGTCTGGCCGAGCAGGGGCATGATGTGCTTCTGTTGGACATGACCGATGGGGAGCCCACGCCGCACGGCACGCCGGAAATCCGTCGGGCTGAGTGGTCGCGCGCCGCTGAGATCATGGGTGTCCGGCGGGAACTGCTGGGGCTGCCCAATCGCATGGTCGAACATTCGATCCAGGCCCGGCACAAGGTCGCCTCGGTCATTCGGCGGCATCAGGCACAGATCGTGTTCGTCCCCTACTTCGAAGATGCCCATCCCGACCATGTCGCGACCACGCGGATCGTCGAGGATGCGCGCTTTGATGCCAAGCTGAGCAAGATCGACCTTCCCGGTGAACCGATCTATCCGCGATGGCTGTTCCACTACTACTGCACGCACCTGCGGCACATCGCCAACCCCATGTTCTGCATGGACATCAGCGATCAGATGGACCGTAAGGAAGAAGCCATCCTCGCTTATCACTCCCAGTTCATCGCCCCGGAGAAGAACCGCCGCGTCGTCGAATGGGTGCGCCAGTTCAACGGCTACATGGGCAGCCGTATCGGCACGGCCTACGCCGAACCCTTCTTCAGCCGCGAGCCGATCGGCCTTGATGGGCTTGCCGGGCTGCTGGTTTGAGCGCTGGCTCGGCCGCTGGTGCGCACCTGTGCCGCGACTCTGGTGGAGGCTGGGGAATCTCCGAAAAACAAGCGCGGCTCGGGCTTTAGGGCCGCGAGCCGCGCTCGATCAGGGGCTGTGATGGGAATCCGGGGCCTGGGGTCAGGGTCAGGTTGGCGAAAGTCAACTGGATCGGGTCATCTTCAGGAGGTGGTATCAAGTCAGGCCAGATTCCTATGCACAAACACCGGTCGCATCGTGCGGATGATGCGTAGGCGAAGCTCCCTGGCGGAGGCTACAGGATGACTGTCGGCCGGCTCCGCTCCGACCGACACGCTCTCGTTCGTGGATTCAACCGGCTGCCCGATGGTGTGCTCGGTATCGCTCGTATCCTGCGCCCGGGCCGAGATTACCTCCTGCTCGACCGCGGCCGGAGTCGCGGCGAGGACCAGAGCAAGGCAAGCAAAGAGAACGGGCGTGCAACGGAGCATCATGGCAACCGCATCATCCTTCTCGCGGCAAAGTGGCCGCGCTTATTGACCTGAGGCGGCCGGAAGGGAAGCCACCGGGTGATTTCCAAGGGCTTGCTCCCTTCCGACCGACTGTTTTCGTCGCGTTCAGTTGCCCGCGCGGCGGGCGGGGGTCTACTTTTCCCTGAGGGCGACCATCAAGGAGGGGCAAGGGCTGTGCCAAGTGAACGGGACCTCGCTTTTCTAATATAATTACAACTTCCATCATGCTTTATGAGCCCTCTGTCCCGCTCGGGGTCGGAGGTGGGAAAAGATATGCTGTTTCCCGGGCTCAACACGCCGCGTTGCGGCAGGCGAACATGCCAGCCCCCTGTGCTGGATCGAATGCCATCGATCGCCGCGCTCTGACCCGGCGGCCACTACGAGGCGTGGCCGACGGCAAACGATCGCGGGGCCGCTATGCACGCACATCCATGCCAGGACGACACCGCCCCATCGGCCGCTCTATAATCCAATGAACCTCACCCGTCCGATTAGCCGGCCGGTGAGCAGGAGTGCCAGTGATGTCCGATGATCTGGGATCAATCGCGGGAAAACTGAACATCGCCCCACAGGCGTTCCTTTTCCTGGAGCGGGGCCTCGAGCATACCGTCCGCGCTCACCACGGCGACGCTGATCCCTCCCAGCCCGCCGAGAGCCGCCATGTCAGCGGCCGGCAACTCTGCTGGGGCCTGCGCGATTTCGCCTTGCAGGAATACGGCCTCCTGGCCCGAACCGTCCTCAAACGATGGAACATCCGCAACACCCGCGATTTCGGCCGCATGGTCTTCGCCCTTATCGAAGCCGGGCGACTCCAGAAAACCGATGAAGACCGCCTGAGCGATTTCGAGGATGTCTTCGACTTCGCCACCGCCTTCAACCCCAGCCTCGTTCTGCAACGCTCCGGGGTGTGAGGACCGATGCCGGTTGGTCCATTCGCTCCACCATAGTGGAACCCGTTCATTACAGCCCATTGGGGACGAAAGCCTCAACAGTCCGATCGCGTGGTTTCGCCGACAGCCCTGATCGTGAAATATCCTGCTGAATTGAACAAAAGGGGATATGGGTCCGCCGCCCGCACGTTATACTATTGCTCAGTCGGCCTCGGATGCCTTTCGCGGTCAAACTCGTCATGCTCCTTAGCCGCCAAAAGGGGCAAGTTCGCCGGGCCATGACTGACTCGAGGGTCTCAACATGGTCGTCCCGCTTCTTTGGGCCGGGTGGCTGAAAAATGATGGAGGATGAACCGGGTACGTTCCAGCAGCCGTGGTTTGGCCGGAAACATCGCTCTGATACACTTACCCTTGCCGCAAACTCACGATCGGCAAGGATTTGCGCGATGTTTGCGTATCAGAATAACGTGAATTGCTTGGGTGGGTCCTCAGTTTTTTTCCTTTTGCTGCCAAAGTAAACCTCCATTTTGGCGAACTGGCGATCGGTAACTGGCAGCAGGCGTACCTGGCCATCGGGAGGTAAGTCGGCGCGAAGTCGCTGCTTGACGATCTCGCCGGATTCCTCGCTGGCCAAGTGGCGAGCATAGACAGAGTACTGCAACATTGTGAATCCCTCGGTAAGCAGCAGTTTACGAAATCGTGCATAGCGGCGGCGCGCCGCCTTGGAGTCAACGGGAAGATCGAACATTGCCAGAAGCCACATGGAGCGATACGCGAATGGTTCAGGATGTGTCCGATGCATGATAGAGTCCATCCGGAAAGTAAAGCCGCGCCTCATCCCCGAGAAAGACCCGAGCCAGCGATGAAGCGGTGCGCGTGATCCAGTCAAAGACGGTACGACGGTCGCCATCGGATGTCAGCCGATCGGTTAGCACCGAAACCAGGCGGGGCTTAGATTGGCCGTCCAGAGGGCAATCGTTTCCGTACTCCGTAACCAATTCGACCACTGCACGATCAATCAGCGGCCGATACGGCTCCATCAGGTCGTCGGAAAGGCACCAGGGATTACTACGACCGCGATGGTGAACACCGACTGAAGGATGCAATCCCGCTGCGCATATCGCGCGGCCGACCGCAGCGCGAAGGACGGCATAGCCATAGTTGAGCAGCCGGTTCTGGTCGCCGCCGCTACTGGCATCCCGCCGACGCCGAAAGGTCGGATCCTCAAAAAGGAGCGGCCAGTAGCGCTGTGCTGCCCAGCTTTCAACGTTTGTCGAATCACCGGACCTAACCTTTGAAACCAGCGCAGGCAATCCGCCATCGTTGCGATCAACCGCCCGAAGCGCGGCTGCCTGTGAGCGAATTTTCGCCTGCACGATCTGTTTCCAAAGTCGTTTGCAGGTTGGAAGCGAGGCGCGAACCTGGGCGATCATGCGCCGAGTCTGCGTCGAATTGCCGCTCAGCGGCAGCATCATCCCCGCCGGTTGACGCGCATCGTCACAGACGATGATCGATCCGCCATGTCGCATCACGCCGGCGAGAGCGGGTTGTGTGGCGGTGACACGTGGGCTGGCAAGGATGATGGCGGCGATTTCCGCAAGGGGCATAGTCATTTCGCCGCGATCATCGACCGAGATGACAAGCTGCTCATAGCGAAGTGACAGATGAGCTTGGGCATCGGAGAAGTCCAGGATACGTTCAGCCGCCGGCATTTTTTACCTCGCCGAGATAGTTCACATGCACCTTTCGGGCATTCCGGGAAAGCAGCGTCTGGCCCGGTATACGCTCTCGCTCATTGGCGGCTTTCCGGTCCTTCGCAATTCGGCCGTCCGAATGCTTCACAATCTCGATGTCGCCTTTCGAGATGCTCAGGATGCGGTAGATGATCCTGGCCTTTGCTGAAACGTGGTCCATTTCGATGTAATCGTTAGCGGCCAGTGAGAACTTAAAACAATAGCCATCCGGTGCTTCTCGGGAGACCAGCGGGCGGCGCTCTTTGACGCGCGTCATCGCCTCAAGAAGAGAGACCGGCTCATCAACCCACCGTATTTCTCTGCCAGTGGAATCAACCTTGGCCAGTATGACCGTATGATGATTTTTCCGAAGATCGACGTGACGCTGTTTACTCAAGCCGCGCTTCTTCCGCTCCGAAACGCTCAGGCCCAGTCGCTGTGGCTTGGCGTTCGAATAAAGCCGGACTTTTCGGATCCGCTCGCCGTTGGATAGCTGGGGTAGGAACTCCCTTTCGCTGAACGCCTGCTCTGGAGTTCTTGCACCGCTCATCTTTCGTCTCTCATAGGCGGATCGAACCACTGCTCGGATGCGAGGATCAACAATGGCATCAAACTCTCGCTCTTTGAGTTTATCGAGTTCCTTGCGGATTCGATGCCCACATTGGCGATTGGCAGTGGGTAGCGGTTTGCTGTAGATGGTGTCGTTGTGAAATTTTCCGCGCGCCTTTCTGTTCTGCCGATGGCTGACCACAATTGCCTGAACAGCACGCATGGCTTCGGTAATGTCAAACGGGGCCGCAAGCCCGGAGAATCGTCGATGGGAGCCCATTTCCTCGGCGGTGGCCGCTGATTCCTGTAGTTTCTTGACCATCGCTGGATTGGTGTGTGCAATCACGATCGCATCGATTGCATGGTGCCGGTGATCTGCACGATCCTTCTCGTCCCGATCGGAAAGAATCGCGTTCATGCCCCACTCTCGACGAAGCCATGCGGTCACACCGCCGGATGGAACATGCACACGCCGTTTGTGCTCCTCATCGCTGAATCCGCCGTAGAGCAGTGCAAGATACTCCGCCGCTTTCCGCGAAATGTATCGGGATTCTGAAAGGTGGCGATTCGTGAACCCATCGGGGATCGATTCGGCTCTGAAGCGATCAAGTTTGGCATCTCGAGCATCACCCTTGAACCGGGTCACACGTTGACACATCTCATCCAGTCGATCCTTTGAATAAGCCTCAGCAGGAAGGCGGTTGCGTTTGATCTGGCGGTTTTCCGTGACGCAGCACAGCGTCTTGTTGAGAAAAGAGTCATCCAGCGATCGACTGAACGGCCAGATGTGCTCAATGTCCATGGTTGGAGTCGGTCCGAAGAGGTCATTCCATCCGAATGACCGCCCGGTATAAGGACAGAGCCAGTTACATTCATCAGCAAGTAGAACCTTGAGAATATCGGTGGCGGAAACATCTTCAGGCTTGGTGCCGCGATGGGGATATTCCCGCAGGAGGCGAGAGGCGGCGAGCTCTCGTTGGGAGCGCCGGGTGGCAATCTGCTTACTGATGGCTTCACGGCGCTTGCGCCCCTTCTTGAGGTCCCGGGCCAACTCGATACGAATATGCTCGGGCTTGCCGTAGCGTCGAATGATGGCGTTGACGACTCGTCGCATCTCGGAAAGCGCCCGTGCAACAGCAGGACTCACGGGTTCCTTGAACGCCTGGTCGAGCTGGGGTAGCAAGTTGAGGGATTCGACGGGCTGGAATGACTCAGGAAAGAGTGCGCGACGTGCGGTGGCATATCGGGTACCGGCTTCCAATACCGGGAGGAGGCGGCGAATTGCAGCACGAGAAATGTTCGCGTAGCCTTCCTCCAGCTTGATTTTTGTGAAGGCGCGGGCTTGTTCTTCCGTGAGGTTCCAATATCGTCGGCCGCGCTTGTGCATCACATCGGCACGAACGATCGAAAGGCAATCAGAAACGGCCAAGTCTTTTTCGGCTTCGCTACACTCAATCCATCTATCTCCGAACACGGCGCGCAGCTTCTCGTCTGTCCGGAGTCCCGCAAGTTTGCTGCTGACGCCTCCGCTTTCAAAGTTAAACCGCGAATCCTTTGGCCCCGCGCCAGCCTGCCTGAGTTGATTGAACGTGGCGTCGCCAAGCGAAAGCCGCTCGATCGCCGCTTTGCGCTCCTCTGCTGTCAGTGGTCGCTGCCGCTGTGTGGGATCAGGAACAAGTCGCCTGACCAGCTTGGACTTCCCGGTTTTCGGATCAATATCTTCAAGATCTTGCCTAAGTTGGGGAATGATTTCCAGATCATTGACCGTCTGAAGAATCCGGAAGTATTGAACGAGGCGATCCGCTAGAGGCGCCCGGCGCTTACTCGGCATAAGAGAGCATCGTCCGATCAGGTGACGATTGCTCTTGAGTGGTCGCTGACGAAAGATGCAGCGTTTGATCTCACGGCAGGCATCTTCAGTCAGCAACGCCGCATGAAATTTTGATTGCCCTTCCCATATCCGGCCGAACTCGTATTCGTACATCTGCCGAGAGGTCCAACGGCCACGAATTCTTTGCTGGCTCGCGTCACAGGGATTTAGTGATGCAAAGAATTGCCCCAAAGTTTGAGGCTTATCGTCGTTCTGAGCCAACATGCCCTTAAGTTCATCGATTGCCTGCACAACCTTCCCAGCATTCTTTTCATCGTCCGTAGCTTCCTCGTTGTCGGCTTTGCGGTTACTGAGAAAGCCGCGCCGCTGTGCCAGATGATACAAGGCGCGGCCGATTTCGTAAGCTTCAAGTCTGCCCTCAATCGCCGCTGCTCGCAGGCGATAGGGCAGCAGTTGCCTTGAACGATGATCTAGACCGTTTTCCCATGCCGCTCTCAGTTTTTTGTCAAGCTTCTTCAGGTAGGCATCAATCTCATCCGGCGATACCAGCCGCTGTTCCGGTGTCGGCAGCAGTTCATGGCGGATAAGTGTATTAAGCAGGGCACGTTTCCGAAACGCTCGACGCCAGGTCTGCCGGCGTTGCTGTCGGGCGTCGCGCCGTGGCAGCGCTCGCGATTTCTCACGCCCGGTTGCCATGGCTGATTCCGGGTCCTGCTTGCCACCATCGATTCCCGCCTCAAACAGATGGGTGCCGGCACGGATGACGCGACCATCTGAACCCGGCTTAGCTCCAGTGACCAGAGCCCACCCGAGAGAAGAAACACCAAGGTCAAGGCCAAGCACATAAGTCGTTCGCGATTCCGTCTGTCCGATCATCATTGATTTCCCATCCGGCTAACTTGACTTAGGCGAGGTCGCCTGTAAAGTGATGATTAGTGTATCAGAGCGATGTTCCCGGCGAAATTCTTATCACGGTAAGGGAACATTCCGCGCAGGGCTTTGCCGTAGGCACCCCTTAACGCCTCCCAGCGGGGCGTTTTTTTATGTGACAGTTCCGCGAGGCAATTCAAGGGTACGGATTTCTATCCCCGAGCGTGGCCCGGTCATTTCCATTGGCGAAAACCC
The DNA here is from genome assembly GCA_020831765.1 of Phycisphaeraceae bacterium. GTDB lineage: Bacteria > Planctomycetota > Phycisphaerae > Phycisphaerales > Phycisphaeraceae > JAFIFY01. Next base: position 8,172 of record JAFIFY010000186.1, read on the forward strand.
CGCCGGATGGGATGCATCCGGCGGGGTTGGGGATTGGTTCATTCTGTTGTCGGCCCGGAATCGGGTTTACGATCAGCTTGCGGCTTACGGGCTCCATGGCTTGTAGACCGGCAGGTCGCCGGTAAAGTCGATGATGAAGCCGTTTTGACCGTCGTTGACCTTGAGCACGCCGTCCTTCTGCTGGACGAACGGGCCATCGTAGACGGGCCAGTCGCCGAAGGTGAGTTCCTTGCCGTCGATGGTGACGTTGGGGGTTCGGTTGCCGTGGCGATCGTCGCCTTCGGCGGGATTGAAGGTCATGTCGATGGTTCGGCCATCGGCGGCGGTGTAGGCCACGCGCATGTCCGACTCGAACCGCGAGGCATCGACGCGGACGCGGCGGAGTTGGGGGAGGATGCGTTGAATGTCGCCGCGCGGCGCTTCGAGCACCTGGAGGATGAATCCGCTCTTCTTTCCATCGATGCGCAGGTACTTGACGGCGCGGCGGCCTTCGCCCTCTTCAACGATACGGGTCTCGCCGCCACCCAGCGGATGCACCGCAACGACCACCTGCCCGGCGGTCATCAGCCACCAGTCGCCGACTTGCTGGGCATTGACTTCCAGGGGCATGCGGAAGTAGCTGAACTTGTGCTCTTCATCGTCCGGCGAAAGGCTCATGCTGATCAGGGCAGCGCCGGCCTGGGCCGTCTGGGTGTAGCGGCTGTTGCCGTCGGCGAAGTTGATGCTGTCGAGCTTGCGGCCGGTGTGGTCGCTGCGACGGGGGTGCCCGCCGTGGAAGGCCCGGCCGCCCTGATCGGTATCGACGACCAGGGACATGCGGCTGATCTGGCTGCCGTGTCCGTTCCAGAGGCTGCCGAGGTTGAAGTTCTCGCCGATGTAGAGCGTTTCGTGCATGACGCTGGGGCGGGGGGATCCGGTGGTGCCCCAGTAGTTGGGCTTGCTGTTGCGGAACTCGGCGGGCAGATCGGGCAGGTTCTTGCGTGCGATGTTGGTGATCACGGCGTTGGGGCGCCATCCACTGGTGATCGGGTGGATCGAGTAGCGCCAGCCGCGCGTGTCGGCCGGAGTGATCGTCGCGTTGGAGCCCCACCAGATGAACCCGGTCTCATCGCTGATCGTGCGATGCGGGTATTCGGCGAAGCCGCGCTGCTGCGGTGCCGTGAACACCCCGTCGCGGTACTTGAGCGCATAGGCCGTGGCGAACCAGTCGAGCCCGGCGCGGGCGATCAGGCGCATCTCTTCATCCTGGGCGAAGTCATAGATGTTCATGAGCCCGTTCATGGTGAACTTGATGTACGTGCTCGAGTCCCACTCGCCATTGCCGGCGGCGTAGATGCCCTTGACGTAGTTTCGCAGCCAGCCCTTCATGTCACGGAGCACCGCGTCTTTGCCGCGCCGACCGATCGCGCCATCGCCTTCGAGGTAATAAGGCAGGACCGCGGCGGCCATGCGCCATTGGGTGACGTGGTTTTCGGTGCCGCCGCCGGAGTGATACGCGGTGTATCGCTGAGCGGACGCGGCGAATTCGCGGCGCTTTTCCTCGGTGAGAATCTTCTCGCCGAACAGCGGGTAGAAGCGGCCCCAGTTGTGCGCGGCAAAGTGGTAATGCTCGTTGACTGAGCGATTGTCGTTGTAGAGCCGAACGATGTTGGGATCATCCTGGCCGATCAGCAGCTTGGCCATGGCGTGACCGGGCAGATACTTGCCCGGATCGCCACCGGTGAAGTAGCCGCGACGCCAGCTCATCAGGTCATTATCGGCGACACCTTCGAGCACGATCCTGGCCCGCCTCTGAAAGCCATCTTCATCGGGATAGGTGTTCGGTGAAGCGGCGGGCACCGCGTCGCCGGCCGGGTGCTGGGTGGTCGCGGGCGTGGGGATGGTCACTTCCGCCGATGCGCCGGCGATCAGGCCGCCGACAGCCAGCAGGGCAGCGCCCATGGTTGACAGGGATCGGGTCATCATCAGTCAGGTCTCCTAGTTCAGGGGCAGGGGTTGGAAGGTCGAAGGTTTATTCGTCCCATTGGCCATGAAGGTTCGCGATGCTTTCTTCTCCGATCGGTGCCGCCTGGTGACAACCACCAGCATAGGTGGAAACGTCGCGGCTTGTCGCTTTATTTCTGGAAGCCTGCAAAAAGCGACACGTGCGCAAAACGCCGATCAGACCGTCTTAACCGCGCAGCCTGCTTCAGCGGCCGGCTTCGGCCAGCGGCGGCAGCTTGAGCACGGCGACCTTGAGGATGCCGGGCCGGGCCTTGAGTCGGTTGCCCAGGCTTTCGTCCGGCGTTCCATCCACCTTCAACAGCATGAGAGCGGTCTTGTCGCGTCGGCTGATGGCCATGTCGGCGATGTTGACCTTTGCCTCGCCGAACTCCCCGCCCACGAGCCCGACCATACCGGGCCGGTCCTCGTTCTGGATCAGCACCATGTCATCGGCGGGGATCATGTCCATGTGGTAGCCGTTGATCTCGACGACGCGCGGCTGAAGGTCCTCGAACACGCGACCGACGATCCGGCGCACGCGGTCTTCGGGGTGTGTGGCATCGTCCACCGCGGTCTTCGGTCCGCTGATGGTGAGCGTGAGCTGATTGCCGCGCGTGCTCGAATCCTCACGAACCGTGCTGCTGATATCGATGCCCCGCTGTTCGCAGACGGGCTTGACGTTGATCATGTTCACGGGCACATCCAGATGCTTGCTCAGGAGGCCGACGAGGATCGCCCGCTCGACCATGCCCACCGCGGCGCGAACGTCCCGGCCTTCGATCTCGATGGAGATGCCGCTGATCCCGCGAGTGACCATGGGGTTGATGACCTGGGCCATGCGGCCGGCCAGATCGACCAGGCACTGCTGGGTGGGATTCAGATCGACACGAAGCCCCGGCGCATTGACCGCGCCGCGTACTCCCTGCCCGCGAAGATACTCAAGCAACTGCTCCACCGCCGCGATGCTCACCGCCTTCTGGCCCTCGCGAGTGCTGGCGCCCAGATGCGGGGTGCAGAGAATCCTGGGATGCGTGCGAAGAGGCGAATCGGCCGGCGGCGGCTCCTCGGAGAAAACATCCAAAGCCGCGCCGCCGCACTGGCCGGACTCGATCGCCGGAATGATCGCTTCTTCATCGACCACGCCGCCTCGCGCCGCGTTGACCACCAGAAGCCCCTTGCGGCAACGGGCGAACTGCTCGCCGCTGAGCATGTTCCGCGTCTCATCGTTGAGGGGAACGTGGAAGGTGACGATATCGGCGTGGGGCAGCATCTCGTCGAAGCTCGAGAACATCTTCACCGAGCCGTCCATGATCGATTCGGCGTTGATGAAGGGATCGAATCCGACCACCGACATGCCGAATGCCAGGGCGCGTTCGGCGACGGTGCGGCCGATGCGTCCCAGGCCAACGATGCCCAGTGTCTTGCCGTGGAGCTGCGTGCCGGTATAGGCCGAGCGGTCCCACTTGCCTTCGGCCATGGTTCGATAGGCCGGGCCGACGTGCCGGGCCAGGGCCATCATGAGGGTGAAGGCGTGTTCGGCGGTGCTGATGGTGCTGGCTTCGGCCGAGTTCATCACCAGGATGCCCGCGGCGGTCGCGGCATCGAGGTCGATGTTGTCCACGCCCACACCAGCGCGGGCGATCACCCGAAGGCGACCGGGCTTGGCCAGAACCTTGGCCGTCACCTGCACGGCGCTGCGCACCACCATGCCATCATGTTCACCGACAATTCCGGCCAGTTCATCCTCGCTCAGCCCGGGCTTGTTGATCAGTTGACAATCAGACTGCTGGCGGATGAATTCAAGGCCTTCGGCGGCCAGCTTGTCAGCGGCGAGGATTTTCAGCGGTTGGTTGGTCATCGGCGATGTCTCCGATCGGTCGTGGCCCGGACGTGGGTCCGGGGCCTCGGTCAAGGTTGGGTTTGGATGCACGGGAGCGGAACGGGGCCGGTTGCGGACCGCCGGCTCCCACGGATGGCGACGGGCGAATACGGAATATTGGCAGCCTCCGCCCGATAGCGCGGCTCGCCATCATATCGGATCGGCGTTGAGCCGTTGTGGTTGGAGCGCTGTCGTTGGAGCGAAGTGCCGTTTATGCTTCAGTTTGCGCTCGAGCCGGCGGGCTGGGCGGCCTGATCATCCGCCGAAGCACCATCGGAAGCCGCGACCTGCACGAGGGAATCCCGGGCCGCATCGATGATCCGCTCGATCACCTCGCTGTCGTGGGCGGTGGAGAGGAACCAGCATTCGAACGCGCTGGGCGGCATCAGCACGCCCCGCTCGAGCATGGCCCAGAAGAAGCGATTGAATGCTTCAATATCGCAGGCCCTGGCTTCGTCGAAATTGGTGACCGCTTTCTGACGGGTGAAGAAGACGCCGAACATCGATCCGACATGCTGGATCAGCAGATCGACACCGGCTCTACGCGCCGCCGATCGCAGGCCGTTGGCCAGTTGCGACGCGGCGGTGTCGAGCTTCTCGTAAATCTCCGGTTGCTCAAGCTCGGTCAACACCGCGGTGCCCGCGGCCATGGCCAGGGGATTGCCGCTGAGCGTGCCGGCCTGGTAGACCGGGCCTTCGGGGGCCAGATTGTCCATCAGATTGCCCGATCCGCCGTACGCCGCGCAAGGCAGCCCGCCGCCGAGAATCTTGCCCAGGCAGGTGAGGTCGGGCATCACGTCGTAGAGCGCCTGCGCGCCGCCGCGATGCACACGGAAGCCGGTCATCACCTCATCGAAGATCAACAGCGCCCCGTGCTGATCGCAGAGCTCGCGAAGTCCTTCCAGGAAGCCCTTGACCGGTGGCACACAATTCATGTTGCCGGCGATCGGCTCGACGCAGATGCAGGCGATCCGCTCGTGATGCTGCTCGAAACACCGGCGAACGGTGTCCAGTTCGTTGTAAGTCGCGGTGAGGGTGAGCCCGGCCAGGGGTGCGGGCACACCGGGGCTGGAGGGAACGCCGAGCGTTGCGGCACCGCTGCCGGCTTCGACGAGCAGGCCGTCGCTGTGACCGTGGTAGCCGCCGGCGAACTTGATGACCAGGTCACGACCCGTGGCGGCTCTGGCCAGCCGGATGGCGCTCATGACCGCCTCGGTTCCACTGTTGACCATCCGGACGCGGCCGATCGACGGCACCGCATCGATGACCATCCGGGCAAGTTTGCTCTCCAGCTCGGTGGGCATGCCAAAGCTGGTGCCCCGCCCGGCGGCCTTGGTCAGCGCCACCAGGACCGTCTCCGGAGCATGGCCCAGGATCAACGGCCCGTAGCTCCCCACTAAATCAATATAAGTATTTCCGTCAACATCGGTAACGACAGCGCCCTTCCCCTCGCGGATGAACACGGGCGTGCCCTGCACCGACCGGAAAGCCCGGACCGGCGAGTTGACACCGCCAGGCATCAGCTTCACGGCCTGACGGAATTGCTCCTCACTCTTAGCCCGCGTGGTGGTTGTGGTTGTCTTGGGGTTCTGGGTTTCCATGGAACCTTACTTTAGCGGGAATGCGGGCTCGGTGGCCTGGGCGGGGCACCATGGTGGCACCCAGCCCCGCGTGAGGCCGGGCTAGAATCGTCGCCGTGGAATTCTTCGATCAACTTCTCGACATCGTGCTGGATGTCTCGTTCTGGCTCCTGGCCGGCCTGGTGCTGGCCGGTGTTGTTCAGGGATTGGTGCCGATGGCGCTGGTTCGTCGCTGGCTTTCGGGGCGCGGCATCCGCCCATTGCTTCGCGCTGCGTTAATCGGCGCTCCGCTGCCCCTGTGCTCCTGTGGTGTGCTCCCCCTGGCCGCGGCCATGCGCCGGCAGGGCGCATCCAAGGCCAGCACCAGTTCCTTTCTGGTGGCGACACCGGAAACCGGCGC
>JAFIFY010000189.1 GCA_020831765.1 Phycisphaeraceae bacterium
TGGCGATCGACAACAACGCATGCGAACGCAGCCCGCGCGGCAACGCGATCGGAAGGAAGAACTGGCTGTTCACCGGCGGCCGCGGCGGCTTCCGGGGGCGGCGGCCATGTTCAGCCTCATCAGCAGCGCGAAGCGAAACCACATCGAGCTGACGGCCTACCTCACCGACCTCTTCACCGGCCTGCCCGAAACCTCGACCGACAACCCCACCCAATTCCTCCCCGATCGCTGGCAACCCCCGGCCTGAACCCATCTCCCGTTGCGGCTGGTACGGCTTCAGACCAGGGGGATGATGGAACAGTTACGTCCCTGCATCACCCGGAGGTTGATGCTACCAACAACGCCGCCGAGCGAGCCCTGCGTCTGGCAGTCATCATGCGCAAGATTACCGGAGGCAATCGCAGCAAACCGGGCGCAAAAGCATGGTCGATCCTCGCCAGCGTCTTACGTACCGCCGAGCAGCAGGGCCGCGAAGTAATTGAAATGATCAAGACGCTCCTGATGGCCGAGTGGTCCGGTCCAAACATCGCTTTCCTGACCGATATAGACTAAACATATCCACGAGGCGGTAAACAGTTACATCATTCACCAGCCACAGGTTTTGACAACAACTCCGGTCCCGGACGCCGGCGAGCCATTCGCACGACGGCGAAGCGGTAGGTTTCTCCGAGAACCCTCGCCCCTTGAGCATCCTCCCAAGACACCTCCACACGCTGACGTACCGGACAGAGCAGGATATCCCATCCCTGATGCCCGACCGATGCTTCCACTACCAATGCCACCTCTGGAGGCGGGCGCCGCGATCTGAGCAGCCCCGGCGGTTCGTGCCCGGGCCATGAACAGGCAAGCGCAGCGCCCGACACGTTCCCACCGTCCACCACGACCCACCATTGACCAGTGATAGGTTCGCGCGTTCCGGCCCAGACGACCGGAGCCGAGGCGGCGTTCGCATGCTGCATGACGGTGAACCGCTCCCACACACCGAGCGGTCGCACCTCAACGGTACCGCGCGCGATCTCGTGACCCGCCACGTCGTACAGCGTTGCCCGAAGGCGCTGCAACTGCTCCTTACGCATGTCCTCCTCGATCCGCCACCCCCTCGGCTCAAAGGACTGCGTGAAGTAAGCATCGAATTCAAACGGGTTCCGTTCGAACCGATCGCCATTGATGCGCCCGGGGCTATGCGACGATCCTTCGACGTCGACAGACATCGTGGGTGTGTCCTTTGGTGAACAGTTTACTAACGTGAACAACATGGCCAGTGCGAAAAAGATCAATGCTGACATATGAGACCGTTGCTGGGGCCGACGTACCCAGGGATGGCGGCTACCTCGCGACCCGACAGCGATACTGGTTGTTCCAACGCACAATCTGGTGGTGTAATCAGTCGTCCACATACGGCGGATCCTTTACAGTCCCAGGAATGCGCGCACTATGAATCGAGTCATACGTTGGGCCGGCGTTCATCGGGGCCGCTGGGGAGCGCGGGGTGTTCTTTGAGGCAGGGCGCGTTTACAGAACACGACATCGAAAACGTGCCATCCAGATAAAAGCGCGTCTTCTACCGGTCGCGTTCTTTCGCGCATTTCGTATCTGGCAATTTCCCCTTTAGTCCGGCCAGTAATGCAGCAGATCACTTTGGAGGTCCCGACAAACTTAGGCACTTCGTAACGCTCGAGACGATGTTCAATAATTTCTTTCCGATATCCGACAGGAATCGCGCGGACTTCATATCCGGCCATGATGCTCGGAGGCTGACGAGAGATATGCGTCACTTTAGACGTCGACTCTGATTGGCGTGTACCGAGGGTGTCACGGGTGCCATGAGTTTCACTTCGCGTCCAAGTTCGCTGGTATTCGAAGTTGATTTCTGACAGCACGGGAACGGTTGGTACGGGAATCTTGGCACCCACCGATATACTATCGGAAGAGCCCCTCGTGTGACTACGCTCGATCGCACGACTTGCGACCCGCGTGTCGGTAGCGATCACACCAACGGTCCACTTGGGTTGGGTTACGTGATCCCGACCCGAACGGTATTGGAGGGGGACAAGCCCGGGAATCTGCTGCCACGCATGAGTCCTCTGGGCAACTCCTGCATTATGCTGGCCCGTGATCCACTTGAAATGCGCGACGTTGCTTGGCCCGAGGTCTAGCTGCCAGTCGTCGCCGGGGGCGCTATTCAGACTCGTGCAGATCGCTCTGGCTTCCGAGAAGTGATCTTCGCTATTGTCCTCGTCAGTAGCTTCGTTACTGTCCTCGTCAGAAGCGAGGCCACGAGGATCAACATAACGAACTGGCCCACTCCTTACATACTCATACAGATTCCCCCCATCGACATACCCCAACGGATCCCGCTGCATCCAGCGCCCCAGCATCGGGTGGTATTCTCTGTGACGGACATGGTAGTACCCGGTCTCGGGGTTGTACCGATACCCCGCGAAGAGAATCTCATTCTTCCTCGAAGCCGACCAGGCGACCGTGTTCCAGCCATCGTCCACCACCATCACCCACCCATACGGATCGTACAGGTAGCGCTCGACCACGTTGCCGGTCGCCGCATCAATCAGCGCCGTCACGTTCTTGTTGGCATCGACGGTGTAGTAGAGGGTTTCATCGAGCTCCTCATTGCCCGTGGTATCCCGCCACCGCAGGACTGGCGTGTCGATGTAGCTTAGGCACCAGAGGTATTGGGCGTGGACAGCGCCATCCACGCGCTCCTCCACCACCTGCCAATCGGCGTTGTAGTAGTAGTCGATGGTCGTATCGGGCGTCTGCGGGTCGGCATCGTCCCACAGAATCTTCTGAACGCGGTGGTGCAGGCCGTTGTAGCGGTAGGTGACGATGGTCGTCGCCGGGTCGCCACCGTCGGTCACGGCCACCAAACGGTTCCAGGCATCATAGACCAGATGCCGTTTCTCGGTGGGGTCCAAGCCATCCGGAGCCACGATCGTGTTCCCCGCATCATCGTTCGAAGGCTCGATCCAAGCGGAGCCGACGTTCACCGTGATCCCGTCGACCTGATTGGCCGGGTCATGCGTGCGGATCTGAACGGTTTCCTGAGGCTCGTCATCACCGCTGGAGGTGAATTGCGCCCAGTTGCCCAGGGCATCAAGGGTAAAGCCCTGGGCAAGCTTGAGACTGCTTATATTATCCTTGGCCTGGTTCAACTCGCCGCGCAGGACGAGGCGCAGGCGGTTGAGGTCATCGTACCCGCCTAAAGTTTCATGCTGGTACAACTCACTGTGGGCCGCCGACACCAGGTTCTCCCGATACAGCCGGTTGCCGGAGGCATCGTGGCCGTAGGCGTAGCCGTCAACCGGGTTGACACCCTGGCCATCATCAAGCGTCCACTGGTGCCTGATCACGCGGCCGAGATTGTCCAAGCCATTGAACTTGCCGTCGCCGGTGGGG
>JAFIFY010000191.1 GCA_020831765.1 Phycisphaeraceae bacterium
AGAGGATATCGATTGCCGCGCAAAAGCGGGCGGTGGGCTCTGGCCGGAAGATTTTCGCGCTGTCAGCAAAATTCAAACCCCGTCAAGCACAGGCCCGGTCAGGCGTGAAATGCCCAGGAAACCGGCGACCCGACACACACGAAGTGTACCCCACGATCCTCGATTCGCCAGCCCCGGATCGAGAAAAACGCACGCACGCTCGGCTTGGCTCGTATGGTTGAGCGATCGATATCGTCGTGCAGGGCCAAGCCGATCGGCCATCTGAGATACAGGGCCACCTCTCCACGCGAGTGAGCGCACGGGGCACCCAACTCCCCATTTCGAAGCATTACCACTCACGGTAACGCCAAATCCGACATGCCAATGCCCGCGACAGGACTCGAACCTGTACGACCTCACGGCCACCGCCACCTGAAGACGGCGCGTCTGCCAATTCCGCCACGCGGGCCTCGAAAGGTTCGGACAGTTTAGAAACTCCCCCGTCACGGTCAAGTGATTCGATCGCCGCGCTTCCGGCGTTGGGACCGTCTTTCCGGGCCGGCTGGCGGTTCGATCCCGGCTGCTGGGGCTGTCGGATCGGGTGCTCTGGTTTACGGACCCCCGGCTGGAACCTAGAATGCCTCGATGGCCCGATTACTCTCCCTGATGACAATCTTGACCGTCTGGCTGTACGGAGTCGCGCAAGTCGCGGCGGACCAGGAGGCGGCTCGTGAGACGATACCGCCGGCCGAAGGCGGGGCGACGTGGATATCGATCGTAGTCGCGGTGATTCTGGTGCTGGCGGTCATTGCCTTGAGCTTTGCCACCAGCAAGCGCACCCATCAGGATTGATCGGCGTCATCGCTACGTGCGTAAGCTCAGGCCCGGACTGTGGTAACGAGAAGCGCGCGGCGGCGGTTTTCCGTCGAGGGCGGACTTGGCCGCGTTGAGAAGGGAACCGGGGCGAGCGTTCGGCGTCCAAGTCAAGGGGGCGGCCTGGCCGCGGGTTCAGGCTCCGGGGAATAATCGCCGCGCCGCTGACGCTATGACGATAGAGGATCAGGCCACTATTTTTTCCACGAACGGAATAAGGAGCACGAACATGAGCAGACGAACCCTGGCCGCCCTGGTTGCTCTGAACCTGGCGTTGGCCGCGATGTTGGGGGTGCTGCATCTGAGCAGCCAGGAGGCTTCGGCCCAGTTCGGCACGCGAGTGCCCAATCATTACAAGATGATCGCCGGCTCGACTCACCAGCGAGGAAACCAGCAGGTGGTTTACATCATTGAAGAGCAGTCGCAGCGCGCGGTCGGGCTGTTTTTCAATTCACAGGACAATCGCTGGGAAACCTTTGAGCCGGCCAACTTCGGCGCTCACATCGAGCGGCTGCTGACCGGTCGCTGAGTTCAACGCGGCCAGACCCTCGGCCCATCGATCGCCGAGCCGAACCCAAGACACCCCCGGACACCCCCGGAAGCCCCGGAAGCCCCGGAAGCCCCCGGACATCCCCGGCCCTTCAGAATCGGCTGGAAGGAGCATTCAAAATGAACCGAGTTCAAATGACAGGCATTTTTCTGACCGCGAGCGCCCTGGTCCTCGGACTGATGGTTGTGGTCAAGCTCGCCGATGTCAACCCCGCCCAGGCGCGGATGGTGACTTCAGGAAACAGCTTTGAATACCTGACCGCGATGACCCAACCGGGAAGCGATTCGCTGTTCATCCTCGACCGTGAGAACCATGTGCTGATCGTCTACCAGCTTCAGCTTCGTGGCAATCGCGGGACGCTTGAGCCGCTTGAAACGCTGGACCTTCGTCGCGTGATGGGATTCCAGCAGGACCGGCAACGACCGGGCGCTCGACAGCCCGGAGGCGGCGGAGTTCCCCGCTGAGCGTCGAGTCCGCCGCTGAGCGTAGTTTCGGTCGGCGGCCCCCGCCAAGCCACGCATCGGTAAGTGACCCCCTTTAATCAAACATCAAGGCCCCGTCCGTCCAGGGATCGGGGCCTTTTTCATTGGCCTGTGATGCGCATCAATCAAACCGCATCCATCGCAACGAAAGCGCATTGATCACCACGCTGACCGATGAAAGGGACATGGCCGCCGCGGCGTACATCGGGTTGAGCATGCCCGCCGCGGCCAGGGGGATCAACGCGATGTTGTAGATGAACGCCCAGCCCAGGCCGGTCTTGATTCGCCGAAAAGTTGCGCGGCTCAGCCGAATGGCCGTCGGCACACCGGTCAGCTTCCCCCCGACAAGGACGATGTCGCCCGAATCCATCGCGATATCGGTTCCCCCGCCCCTGGCCGACGCGCCGATGGCGATTCCAAGGTCCGCCGCGGCCAGCGCCGGGGCATCGTTGACCCCATCCCCCACCATGGCGACACGATGGCCCGCATCACGAAACTCGGTCACCCGCCGCTGCTTGTCGCCGGGAAAGACGCCAGCTTCCACATCATCGATGCCGACCTTCGAGGCGACCTCACGGGCCGCCGCCGGCTGATCGCCGGTCATGATCACCACCGACAGACCCATCTCTCGAAGGCGCTTGACCACCTGCGCCGCCTCGGGCCGGACCGAATCGCCGAATGTCGCAAAACCCGCCAATCGACCGCCGACGGCGATCATCACAGGGGTATGAGGGCCTCGGACCAAGGCCTGCCATCGCTCATCCCGCTCATCAACGCCGTCCACACCACATTCGGCCAGCGTACCCGGCCGACCAATGACCACCTCCCGCCCATCGACCCGGCCGCTCACACCCCCGGCGGTCATGCTGACGAACTTCTCGACGGCCGGCGGATCGATCCCCTCGGCGCCAGCGGCTTCGACGATGGCCCGAGCCAACGGATGTTCACTCCTGGATTCAACCCCGGCCGCGAGATGGAGCAGTTCCCGCCGGTCCAACGATCCCGATTCGGCCGGCAGAAGTTCCTGAAGTTTCGGATGCCCTTCGGTCAGTGTTCCGGTCTTGTCGAGGATGATGTGCGTGATGCGGCCGGCCTGTTCCAGAGCCGTCGTATTGCGAATCAGAATCCCCCGGCGCGCCCCCAGGCCGGTGCCCACCATCATGGCCATGGGCGTCGCCAGGCCCAACGCGCACGGACAGGCAACGATCAGCACGGCGATGAGGGCGAACAATCCGCGGTCCGGATCACCATAGAGCGTCCAGGCCGCCAGCGAGAGCACCGCGATGCCCACCACAATCGGCACGAACACCCCTGAGACCCGATCCACCAAACGCTGCATCCGGCTCTTGGTCGATTGGGCTTCGCGGACCTGCTCGATGATGCGGGCCAGCACCGTCTGTTTGCCCGTTCGCGTCGCCTCGAAGGTAAAGGAGCCCGAAAGATTGATCGTCCCGCCGATGACCTGATCCCCGACGCCCAATTCCACCGGCAGACTTTCACCGGTCACAATGGCCTGATCAACACTGCCCTGACCTTCGATGATCGAACCATCCACGGCGATGCGCTGCCCGGGCTTGATCAGAAGATGATCGCCGGGAACGATCTGACCGACGGGCACTTCAACGGGTTTGCCGTCCTCCAGACGTATCGCCGTGGGCGGTTGAAGTTCCATCAGGCCCCGGATCGCTTCGCCGGCGGTGCGTCGGGCGCGGTGTTCCAGCCGCCGGCCCAGCCCGATCAGAACCAGAATCATCACGGCGGTGTCGAAGTAGAGGTCACCCTTGATGGCCGTGAGCAGAACCACCGCCGAGTAGCCATAGGCGACGCTGGTTCCCAGCGCAACCAGCGTATCCATGTCCGCGCGCCGACGTTGGAGCGCGTGCCACGCTCCGCGATAAAACGGAGCGCCCAACCACGCCTGGATGACCGTCGCGATGGCGAATTGCAGCCAGTCCGCCCACGCATGGTGGTGATAGGCCATGTGCAGCACCATGACCACCGCGGCAAGGACGCCGGCGGGTACCAGCAGCCACAGACTCTGGTTGTCATCGGCGCGCTTTCGAGTCGGGGAGATCGCGCCGTCTTCGGGCGCGGGTTCGGCCTCGAAGCCCGCCTGCCTGATCGCGTCGATCAACGGCTGGGGATCGATGATGCTCTGTCCCTGGATGCGGGCTTCTCCCGTCGCGAGGTTGACCGAAGCGGAAGCCACGCCGGGTGATTCGAGCAATTGTCTTTCGACGGCCGAGACGCAGCCGGCGCAACGCATGCCGTGAACCAGAAATGTGTGTGTCCGACTTCCCATGGCGAATCCGAATAAGACCCGTCGATGCGACCGACGGGGCGCGATGCGGCGATGAACGGCCGCTGACCGAGCGCCGCCAGTCCGGCACCGAGCGCGGCAACAGCATCATGCCGAAGAATCCAAAGCTAATCGGCCTTGCCGGCTGAAAAACCCAGCTTTCCGACCGCCGCGATGATGCCCTCGGGCGTGATCCGATTCGGATCGAACTCGACCCGTCCCGTCCCGGACGGGGATTTTTCGACATCAAGGTCGATATCGACCTTCGTCACACCGGGCAGCGCGACCAGGCCCTTGCAGACCGAATCCACGCAACCGCCGCACTTCATTCCTTCGATGGACAGATTAATGGTTGATTGGCTCATGCCAGAGTATACGCCACCATCGGCCGGCGGCATGGGCCGGCGCGGCCCCGGCCCAGCCACATACGGCTACCCCGGCAAGGCTCATTCATCGGCCGCCAGAGGATCCTCCGGCCAGTGATGTCTGGGGTAGCGCCGACGCAATTCCCTGCGAATGGTGTGATACCCGCCGTTCCAGAAGCCGGCCAGGTCGTCGGTGATCTGAACCGGACGCTGATGTGGCCCGAGGATTTCCAGGACCAGCGGCTGTCGCCCCCCGGCGATGCGGGGCGTCTGGGTGAGGCCGAAAAGATCCTGTATCTTCGCCCGGCCCCGAGGTTGAGCGTCGGGCGGGTATTCGATTTTCATCCATCGACCCTTGGGCAGCCTGAGCCGTGTCGGGGCCATCCGCTCCAACCACCGCCGGTCATCCCATGAAAGGCAGTTGTCAAACACATCGATGATCGGACGATCGGCCAACTCACCCGCCCGGGTGGCATCGCCGATCCATTCCAGAAGCACGACCCGAATTTCATTGGGATCGAAGCGCGGCAGTCCTCGCTCGGGAAAAAGTCCCGCCAGCCATCGCACGCGACCGAGCCACGGCTCGACCCGTTCGTCCCAGTCGGGTACCGATACCTCGCCCCGCTGGACAACCTCGAGCATGACCATAGCGGCTTCAGAAGCCGACGCGGGATACTGCCGCGCCTCCAGGACGAGCCCGTGCAGAACCTTGACCTCGCGGCGAACAACCCGCCGCGCCCCCGCATCCCAGACCGTGGCCGACTCCGTTGCGATCGCGTTGCCCAGTTCCTCATGAATCCACGCCGGGTCGATCTCGCTGACCAGCGAAGCGCGTGTCGCGGTGCGACCGCCGGCGGCGGGGTGATGTCGCCCTGCCGCCGAGCGCAACGCCTCCGGCGATGCCTCGACCTGGCCCACCTCGATGGCAACGACCGGCCCTTCCCGTTGCACGACACTCCGCCGATCGAGCCTGATCTTGGGCCATTGTCCACTGACCAGGTCATTGCGATTCACATCAGGCTTGAGCATGACATGATCGGGAAAGCTCAGCATCAGGCATTTGACCAGCACCGATTCGATCGTGTCCGTTGCATGGTGGATTGTTGAATGGTGGCCTGTTGGGCTGGACTGGGCAATATTCGATGCCAGCGTCTCAAGACGCTGGGCCGAACGGATAACCCGCCGGGCAACATGCTGATCGACAAGGTGCCCTGAAGGCCGGTCCTCGGCCATTGGCCTGAAGGCCGGATCGTTCGACGCGCTTTGCCGGACGGCGCGCTCCATGATGCGGAAATCCGATGCCGGAAACACTCTGGCGTCGATCTTCCAGGCTTCGGGGGGATCAGCCTGTGGATTCAGCCCTTCGGCGACGATCGCGGCCCACAGCGATGCGCGGTGGCGGCATCCTCGCTCGGACGCCGCCATGAGCATGCGACTGAGCCTGGGATGAAGGGGAAACCGGGCCATCTCCCGGCCGCGCACCGTCAGGCCCTGATCATCAATCGCCCCGAGCAATCGCAGCGTCTGGTTCGCGGCGGTCAGGGCATCGGGATCGGGTGGATCGATCCAGGGAAAATTCGAGTTCGCCTCGACTCCCGCCGCATGCATCGCCAGGGCCGCCTCGGCGAGATCGATGCGATGCACCTCCGGCTGATCGTTCTCCGGCCGGCGCGCGTGGTCGGCTTCGGTCCACAGACGCGTGCAGGTGCCGGCTCGAGTGCGGCCGGCGCGGCCGGCGCGCTGATCGGCGGCGGCGCGGCTGATGGGCAGAACAGCCAGGCGATTGAGGCCGCGCGGCACATCGCGGACATCGATCCGGGCCAGACCGCTGTCGATCACATGAGCCAGTCCATCAATGGTGATCGAGGTCTGGGCAATGTTGGTCGCGACGATGATGCGCGGCCGCGCCGGATCGGTCGGCCGCGCGACGGCGTTCTGTGCTTCTGGCCCAAGTGAGCCATGGAGCGGCAGGCAGGACAGGTCCAACCCACGCCTGGCCAGTACGGCTTGGCAGCTTCGCCGGGTCAGCTCGATCTCTCGGACACCCGGCATGAAGATCAGCACATCGCCGGTGAGCCCGATTCGCAGCAGCCGCTCCAGCGCTTCGGCGGCCCTCGTGGACATGGGCCTGGAGTCGTGACGCGTGGCATGTTCGATCGACACCGGATACCGCCGACCCGATGCGCGGATCACCACCGCATCCATTCGTTGGGCCAGGCGGTCTTCATCCATGGTGGCCGACATCGCCAGCCAGGAAGGTCCGGCCTCCCCCCTACGCTGCGCGTCATGGACCATCGCGATTGAAAAATCCAGCCACAGGCCGCGCTCATGAACCTCATCGAAGATGACCAGATCGTCCGGGGCCGGCCCTTCTCCGGCCAGAAGTCGGCGAAACAGAAGCCCGTCGGTGATATAGATGATCCTCGTCCGCCCGGATCGTTTCCGCTCATCGCGTGTCCAGAATCCGACGGTTTGCCCAAGCGGCTCATTGAACCCGCCGGCCACGTGTGATGCCAGCATGCGCGCGGCGATACGGCGGGGCTGAGTGACCCAGATACGACCACCCTTTTTCAATTCCGGAACCCGCTCCAGAAGCAGGCGCGGCACCACCGTGGACTTACCCGATCCGGTCGGAGCGCTAAGAAGTACGCGCCGGCCCTCAGCCACGCGCTTGACCAGTTCATCAGCCACCGCCATAACCGGCATCGCTGAATCAGGCGGTACTTGGGTCAACGTCGCATCCTGGTCAATTCAAGGTCGATCCATGGAGTCACCCATCGGGCGGAATCACTCCTCCAGCCAGAGCACTGAAGTGACGCCGCGCGGGTAGTACTTACTGCCCCATGCTTCGCCACTGATCATCTGATCGCTCCAGGCCCAGTAGGCACTGTGCTGGGGATTGAGCAGCCACCGGACATGGGCATCGTCGGCGCGGCGGCCGGCATCATCCCACGGTAGCTTGAGAACCCGTCGATAGACGAACTGGCATAGGTATATCTTCGAGAGCCACGAGTTGTTGCTGGTGGAACTGAGCTTCCATCCACCATCATCAAACAGGCACGCCCCGGGCTTGAGCACGGTCTTGAGATGCCGGATCAGCGTCTGGAGCAACTCGGCATACGGTCCATCGAGTTCGATCGCCTCAGGACACCCGGCCACCACGGGAAAGACCAGCCCTTCGATGGCGGGGATGATCTTCGAGTCGTTGCCCTCGAACATGACCCCGGGGATGTAGCCATCCTCGCGCATCGCCGACACCAGGGTCTTTGTGGCTCGCTGAGCCTGTTGCCGCGCGGCATCGGCCTGCTTGCCATCACCGTGGCGATGAAAGACCTCGCCGAGCGTGACATACGCCGCCCACGTCTTGACCGCCATGTAGAGGTTGTTCCTGGCCTGCCCGAGGGAAGCGTCCAAACTGTCGTAGGTCGTGATCTCCGCGCCGCCCATCGTCCGCGAGCTGTCCAGCCCCATGATGCCGTTGCGCTGCGAAGGGTTGGGATGATCACGGTTTTCCAGGCTCTGGAGCACATCGAGGAACACCTGTCGATGGGTCGTGTAAAACGCATCATCCCCGCTGCCGTGGAGGTAGGTGGTCGCGCAGACGGCCCAGTTAACCAGTTGCTCATGCGTCATGTGGCTGAAACAGCCTGAGAGGCCGAAAAGTTCATAGGTCGAATACGCCGGTCGCGAAATGTGGTTGGCGATGCCCTGGTCGTGGGTGAAGCTGATGCCGCCGGGAAAGGCCTTGCTCTCACCGGGGAAGCGGACTTCATCGCGATAGCTGTAGCGCCGGATGAACCATTCCAACTCATTTCGGACCGTCCATGGATTCATCTTCATCTCAAAGTAGAGATGATCCGCGGTCAGGTCGAAGGTGTTCATCATCCGATACTCACCCTCGTTGACCACCCAGTACGGCTCGCCGGCGTGATCTTCATCGAGCCAGTCGAGAAACTGGGTCGAACCATAGTAGCTGTGTACGGCATGGATGAACTGAAATCGCTGGGCCTCGCTCAGCCTCGATGCATCGAGCCTGCGCTGGGCGTCCTCGGCAAGCTGAAGGTATTCATTGAAATGCGCCAGGGCATAGTCGCCCACCTGCTCGATGTTCTGGAAGAAGCGGGTGTAGTAGTAGCGTGTCGCCTGGCCGGAGGTCGCCGTCCCGCCGCGATGGAAGCAGATGGCGAAGCGGAAACGGCTGACCTCCCCCGCTGGGGCCATGCCGACCAGCGCCCCAACACCTCCAAGGCCGAAGACCACGTTCTCGTCGATCTTGGGCTCGACGGCCTGTTCGATGGAGAAAGCCAGGGCCGAGTGTAGGCGGGGGTCATCGCTCATGATCGCGGTGATGTTGCCCTGTCCAACGCCGCGCAGGCGCCCCTCGCCGCGATCATCGATCCGCCGCATGGCCGAATACGGATCATTGCCCTGATAGCCGAAAAACACCCGCCGCGCGGACTTCCCCTTGCGGTTGTCCACCTCGATCTCGGCCAGCACCGCCGGGAGCAGTGCCCGCTTGAGTTCTTCAACTTCACCCCCTCTCGGATCGGGAACGCTCAGGACCGGCGAGACGATGCGGAAAGTCAGATCGCCGGCGCGGAACACATCGAGGCAGAGCTGGTAATCGCGGCTGATGTCATCCTCGGCGAATGGCTTGAGCCGGGCGGCACTCTTGGGCTGATGGTCTTCCGGGGCCACGGCCTCGACGTCGTACCGTCGAGCCTCGTCTTCGGCATCCTTATAGAAGGGAAGGACGTCATACTGGTGGGGTTGGTCCGACTCCAACCCGATGAACACACTCTGATTGGCCGGTTTGCCCAACTCAAGGCCCAGCCCGCCCCGGGCACCAGGAAAACCGAGGGTGAACGATGCGAATGCTCCAATCGGCGAGTGTTGCGCATTAAAAAAGACAGGCGGCATGGGTCAGGTTCCTAGGGGTGGGTGAACAAAGTTCGCCAGTATAAGCCACACCCCGACCGATGGCGGCGTATTCGGACGTAAAGGTCGCCAGCCCTGGGCAGGACCTGCGGCCGAACGGACCCCTGGCCACGGCACCCCCCCCACCTGAACGTTGCCTCAAGGCCGATCTCGCATTCCGCCCAACCCCCGGGAAAACTACCCGGACTGCCCAGACCGTCGATGCGTGAGCATCGGATGGCCCAATCTCATCGAAATCCGTAAATTCAGTCCGTAAGAATTGCCTTATTCGGATTTGGGTACATAATCATTGGGGCTCGCGGGCGGATCAAGGCAGGTATTGTGTTCCCTGCCCGCTGATCAATGTCGGCCCATCCGCCACCGAAGTGATATGGGGAGAAGTAAATCTATGAAAAGCAAAGCACTTATGGCAGCCGGTATCGTCGCGCTTGCCGGCTCGACGGCCTCCGCCTTGACTCTGGATGCTTCCGGGACGGTTCTGGACTGGGACATTACGCCGTTTACCGGCGTCTCGCCCGGCACCGAAACCCACGCCAACGGCGTCCGATCGTTCTACCAGAACAATTATTCGCCCATCAGCTACCCCGGCATCGGCAATGTGCCCAGCCCCGGTGGCTTGGTGGGTGAGCGGTTCGATCTTGAGGAGATGCACGTCCGCCAGCAGGGCTCGCGGGTCGAGATGCTGCTGGTTCGATCCAGCCCGTTCTCGGCTTCAGCAAGCGGCTCAACCTTCCTTCTGGGCGACATTCTTCTGGACTCAACCGGCAATGGCGGCTTCGACTACGGAGTCGTCAGCCAGAACGCCAACACCGGCCTGGAAACCGGCGGCTTCTACAGTGTCGCGGAGACCGCTCGTTTGCAGAACATGCCGGGCAGCTACTACGGTCACGCCCTGGAAAGTGAGATCGGTCCTTGGGCCATCGCTTCGGGGTCGCTCCTGGGGCAGGAAGACCTGGTGACCACCAGTTGCAACTATCCGGGCGAACCCAATACCTGGCTGACGGTCTTCGCGTTTGATCTTGAGTGGATGGCCGTCGTCCCCGAATCACTGACCTTCTCGCTGGTCTGGGGCTGCGGCAACGATAAGATCACAGGCAGCTTTGCGGTCTCCTCGTTCGATTCGCAGGATCCGCCTGACCAGCCTCCGCAGATCGAGGGCGCGATTCCTGAACCCACCACCGCCCTGCTGGCCTTCATGGCCTTGGCCGGCGGCGGCCTGGCCGGAATGCGTCGGCGACGCTGAACCAAGACAGTTCGTCTCTCTCTGATTCCCAACCGGCAATCAGCCACCGCCCGGATGCAGCGCCCTGCGTCCGGGCTTTTTCATTCGTCGCGAGAAACGCAATCAGCCCCCGTTGCGGTGTTCGACAAGCTATTCTTCAACAGAAGTGAAGGCACGATCGCCTGATCCGATACCCGGAACCTGGATGCGCCGCTTGTTTCTTACTTCAAACCATGCCCTGACCCCACCTCCAGCAAGCCGAACCTGTCAATGGTTGTTGCTGGCATTGGCTTGTGCGCTTTTCGTCAACGTGGGCTGCCAGGACCGTGACGCCGTCCAATCGGGCGATGAATCAACCATGCCGCGGATGGACATGACCGGTCGGGCCGATCCGCCGAATGCCCGCCAGCCAAGGCCGCGCGATACAAGGGATTCGATTCGTGCCTTTGGCCGCGCTGGTGGCAGGCAGCTCTGGCAGGTGACGCCCGCGGCCGAGCAAGGGGTGATCGAGCTTGCCGTCCACCCTCGGACGCGTTCGCTGATCGCGACACGCGGTCCAGAGGTTTTCGCCATGGGCCTTGAGCTCGGCGAATTGCGCTGGACAGTGAAGCTGCCACTAAGCACATTCCACGTCGCGGTCTTTCCCGTGGGCGAGGTGATCATGCTCGATGACCTGAGCCGATGGATGAACCGATCATCGATCTTCCGGCTCGATCCCCGGTCTGGACGACATAACCGCGTTGAACCGGAAGGGCTGACCTTCACCTCTCTGCTTGCTGTTCATGATCGCGGCATGCTTCTGGCATTCGGAGCGCCTCGCACCCCCGAAATCGGATTGCTCGACCCGACGACAGGGCAACTGAAATGGCGCATCGCAAGCCGCCTGGAATCGGCTCCAAACCACTACCGTCATGGCATCAACGTGATGATCGATGAGCAAGAAGCGATCCTCGCCTCTGCCGGTCAAGTCGCCGTGATCAATCTCCTTGACCAGCGTTCAAGCCGATATCGCTCGATCAAGTCGCCGCCCACGCCACGTCCGGATGTGTCGGCATTGCCATCGGCGCCCGCGCCATCGAATCCTCCGCGGATTGTGGGTGACTACATCGGTGGATCGCCGGTTCGCGTTGCGGTTTCGCCCGAACACATCGTTCGATCGGTCGGCTCGCAACTGATCTGCCTCCAGCGGCCCAGCGGCAACCTACTTTGGACCATCACCCTGGCGGATCCTCCAATAATACACCCCGCAAGAGCCGACTCGACAGAATCATCAGCGGACCAGGCGGCCCTCGGTCCACCCGTTGAGATATGGCGACCCAGAGCGTTCGCATCGCTCATCGATGAGGACCGCCAACGCATCTACATCACGCGAAATGATCTGATCGCCTCGATCGACTTGGCGACGGGCGCCACGGTCTGGACCGTCAAACCCGGTTCGTTGACCGCCCTGGTCGATCCCCGGGATACCCAGCGGCACGATGAGCCCAATCCCCATGCCGCTTACCAGGTCCAGCCTCCGCTTCGATACGGCCCCTGGCTGCTGGCGACGGTACACGGTGTCATCGTTGCCTTCGAGCCTTCCAATGGGCACGAAGTCTGGCGCATCGCCCTGCCCGGGCCCACGCTCAGTCCGCCGGTGATTCATCAGGACACGCTCTATGTCGCGACGCGCAACCTTCGGAGTCCGGGATTGACCGGCGACAGCCGAATCACGGCCTACCGACTCCCCAACATCACCCGCCGGGCGAAACCATCGGAATCGACCGGAACCCCATAATTCCAACGCTTGGCGGTGGACAACCTGGAATCTCAAACCTATGTTACTAACCCGGCATTTATCTACCGTGCATACTGGACGGCCTCATGCTGGAAGTACGACCGGATGTGTTCGGGCTTCTTCTGAAGTTCTCTCATGATTGAAAGCGCCTGGGCCTTCAGCCGCCCCTTCTCCCGGGATTGGCTGCGGTTACGCAACCTTGCCTTCAAGTCGCCATTGAGATATTCATCCGGATTCAGGTCC
>JAFIFY010000005.1 GCA_020831765.1 Phycisphaeraceae bacterium
AGCCGAACCAATTCCCACTGGCCGACTTTGGCGGCCATGCGCAGCCATGTTCTCCACGAAGAACTCGAAGGCCACGAAGGGGGAGCCGTTGGCGGCAGAGCGTGGAATGTCGAGGAATCGATCCCTCGCCTCTCGACTCTCTACTTTTCTTTTCTTGCTTCGTGCTCTTCGCGATCTTCGTGGTGATCACCTGACTTCAACACACGGCTGAAACGCGTTCATAAGTCCTTGTTTTGCAGGGGGATGGATTCTGGAAATGGGTGTCCCGGGCGTCAATTGGGGGATGTTTGTGCGCCTCGCGGACAATCTTTCGGGTGCCACCATCGTGCGGGAGATTGGCGAATCGGGTGGCGAATCGGATGGCGAATCCGGGGCCAAGTCCGGGGGGCTAACGCGTGATCAAGACGATGGGCTCGGCCTGAGCCGTAACGCAACTCTCGGTCAGGCACAGCCGCGCGCCGGAAGGGATTCAACGACGAAACACGCGAAAAAAAAAGACAGGAGCGATGGACAGCCGATATCGCCGGGCGGTTCCGAACCCCCGGAGGAGCGCTGCTTTGTGTCGATCCCGATGCCCGAACCGTGGATGCTCCATGAACTCATCCGCTGCCTGGGTGTCCTAATGTTGAAGTCGGGACGGGTACTTCGCGGCCGAGGCGGCCCAGGGCCGTGGTGATCAGCAGACCCGAGGCCAGCAGACCGAGGCTGCCGGCGATCTGGCCGCTGGTGGGGGTGAAGTATGCCATGGGCCAGTCTTCGGGTTTGACCGGCCGGCCCGTCTGCTCGTAGGTCAGGACGTCTTCGGTTTCAACCAGAACCTGACCCTTGAGAAGTTCACCGGGCATTGGCTCCACGCCCTGTTGAAAGGGCCAGAGCCCGGCCACCGCGCCGATCAGCATGCCCATCAGGACACCCAGCGTGGGCTTGGGGAAGCGGGCGAGCAGGTATCGTAGAGCGGTGCTGACGACCACGACCCCGATCACGACGCCAAGCCCCACCGGAAGCACGACGCTCAGGGCCGGGCCGCTCATCGCGGCGGTGTCCATGGCGCGGGCGGCGATGGTCAGTTCCGAGATGCCGGCGAGGATCGGGACATAGACGCCAAGAACCAGGAAAAGATAGGCCCCGCTGACGCCCGGCAGAATCATCGCCGCGGCACCCGCCACGCCGGCCAGCAGCATCATGGTCCAGCCATCACGGTCCGGGGCGCTGGGATCGCCGGTCGCCTGGATCAGCGCCAGGAAGATCATGAACCCCAGCCCCAATGCGGCCCCGATCACAGCGCCGGTGGTCCAGCGGCCCAGCAGGCGCTGCACGATGGGAACGCCGCCGAGAGTAAGGCCGATGAACAGGCTGTACATCACCCATCGATGCTCGACCACCAGCGTCTTGACCGGCCCGGCCAGTCCGCCGATGGCGGCCACGGCCGCGAGCACGACGATGCCAAGCACAAGAACCGAGCTGCGCTCAAGACGTAAACGGCTGACCTTGGCGATGGCATCGATGAATCGGGTGTAGACGCCGGTGGCCAGCAGCATGGTGCCGCCGCTGATGCCCGGCACGAGGTTGGCCAGGCCCATCAGAATGCCGCCCATCCCGCAACGGATCAGGAACGGGGCGGATACGCTGGCTTCCATCATCTCCCGGCCCGACCCATCCGAGGATCGAGCATCGGTACAAGACGGTCGGGTTGTCTGATCATTTTCGTGCATCATGCCCTTCCTCGAGGCCTGGTCTTGCCGAATGGGTTAATCGGCGATTGGGCGGCTATGGCGGCAGCGGGAGCCTAACCCCTCGCTTATCGCCTGGTCGTGAGCATGACATAGGGTACGATGGCGATCGCTCGACCGTCCCGGAGTTGAAAGGAACATTACGCATGGCCAAGAAGAAATCAGCAAAGAAAACCGCCACGAAAACGGCGGGCCCCAAGCCATCGGCCGCCCAGTCCGCAACGCCCATGGATGCGGGGCTGATCGAACCGGGCAAGCGAGCGCCGGCCATCGCCCTTCGCGACCGCGAGGGCACGTTGCATCGTCTGGCTGATTTCAAGGGTGGCTGGGTGGTGCTTTATTTCTATCCCAAGGACGATACCAGCGGATGCACCGCCCAGGCGTGCCAGTTCCGCGATCAGCGCGACGAGTTCTCCCGGCTCGAAGCAACGGTGATCGGCATCAGTCCCGACGATGAGAAAAGCCACGAGCGATTCGCTCGCAAGCATGATCTGAATTTTCTGCTCCTGGCCGACCCTGAGAAAAAGGTGTTGGAGAACTACGGCGTCTGGCAGGAGAAGAGCATGTACGGCCGCAAGTACATGGGCGTGGTGCGCACGACCTACCTGATCGACCCGGCGGGTCAGGTGGCTCACCGCTGGGACAAGGTGAAAGTGCCTGATCATGCGGCGGATGTCCGGGCGAAGCTGGTCGAATTGCGTGGGAACTAGGCAGGAT
The DNA here is from genome assembly GCA_020831765.1 of Phycisphaeraceae bacterium. Taxonomy (GTDB): domain Bacteria; phylum Planctomycetota; class Phycisphaerae; order Phycisphaerales; family Phycisphaeraceae; genus JAFIFY01. Next base: position 2,448 of record JAFIFY010000005.1, read on the forward strand.
TGGCTTTGAAGCCGTCCGGGCATGCCGCTTGCGGGAAATCTTCTGGATCGGATTTATCCGATGCGTCGAGGTTTACCATGATTTCCTGACTATTCGCGTATCAAAGCGGTTGGGAATCTGGTAAAATAGGGATGCGGCGGCCAGGCGATTCGGATGTCGCCGGGCCGGAAACCGCGCAAGTTATGGAGCATTTTTGCTTTAGGAGCGCCAAGACATGGCCGGCAAGCGAAAAACAACCAAGTCAGGGACGACCGCAGCGGCATCCAAGACCACAGCGGCATCCTCTAAAGCCCCCACCGCGGCCAAGGCTGTCAAGCGGCCGCGTGCGACCAAGCCCAAGGCGAAGATGCCCGAGGTCGTGATGACCGTCAGCCATGACCAGATTGCCAAACGCGCTTACGAAATCTGGCTGGCCAAGGGCTGCCCGCAGGGTGCGGACCATCAGAACTGGGCCGAAGCTGAAGCTGAATTGAACGGCAAGGGCCGATAGGTCTTTGGACGCTCTTGGGCCGGACCTTGCAGCGCCTGGTGTGGACTGGTGTTGCAGGGCGTGGTATCGCGACATAGGCAAAAGTGATATCGCTATCCAGAAGTGGAGAATCGCCGGGAGGTTGAACGTTTCGTTATCGATTGGCTCGCAGCTTCGTTGTTCATCCAATCATGCGCGACCTTAGTCATGGCATGAGCTTCGATTAGGCGTCGCAAGCCGCCCGGGTTCAGGACACGCCGCGATGATGCCTCAGCGCGGCGACTCGCCTTCCGTCCAGCTCCACGCTGATCAGGTCGATGCGGGCCGGTTTGTCCGGCAGTTTGCCCGTTCGACAGGCGGCGCGGGCAAGACGCCTGAGCTTCTCAAGTTTCCGACGGGTCAGGTGCTGCTCGGGTCGATTGACGCCGACGGCTGATGCCAGTGCTCCGACGGTTCCGCTTTTGACTTCCACAAAGACCAGGCGGTCTCCATCCGGGCTGAGGGCGATGATGTCGAGTTCCCCGCCTCGCAGCTTGACGTTTCGGGCCAGGATGGCGTAGCCCTCGCGGCGGAGGTGGCGGCAGGCGGCTTGTTCGCCACGGTGTCCGGTTCGGTGGGGGAGATACATTCGCCGGGGCGAAAACCATCCCAGCACGATCGCCGCGATTCGACCAAGTCGATTCAGTGGGCCGGCCGGTGGCTTGGTGCCGCTCTCGGCCGCGCGTGCTGTCGGTTGACTTGGGCCAGCGTTCATCTGCATGCTCCCGGGCTCGGACCCCCCGGACCTGCGCCCATGGTTGCGGCCTGGCGCGCCGGTGGATCAGGTCGAACCCTCGGGGGCGGGGGGTGACGATCGCCCCAGTTCATGGAGAATCTGCGACGCCATATCCCGCAGCGAATCATCGCGCAGCTTGGAAAGAAGCGGTTCGAGCGTGCTCCGGGCCTGGTCCGGCCGATCGAGATATCGGGCGTACAGAGTGCCAAGCAGGAGGCTCAGCTCGTCCCGATCGGCATCGGCCGGCCAGGTTCGCAGGAAGCGTTCCAACCCCTGCGCGGCCGCTTCGGTTTCGCCCATCGAGACCAGTTGATTGCAGATCAACACCTGGGCATCGCGGCTCAGGACCTGCCGATCATCCAGCCCAAGCAAGCGGATGTAAGCTTTGGCCGCATCCTCGACCTTGTGTTCATCCAGTAGTTGGTAGATCAGGGCTCGCTGTTTGACGATCGCGGCCTCTTGGGGTGACGGCGGTCGGTCGGGCTTGCTTTCCGCCGCGCGGCCGGGGGAACGGGCGGGCGCTGCGCGGCCGACGGGCTCGGCTTCCCATGGCGCGCCGTGCCGTCGCACCACGCGCTGGAACTCGCGCCGCCGCCGCCGATGATCCATCAGGCTCTTGAGGTCATATCGTTCACGTGCAAGGATCCCAAAACGCAACAGCATCATCGCCACGAAGAACCCGAAGCCATACCCGGCCAGGTGAGCAACGTAGGCCACGTTGCCCGTGCCCGGTAGGATCGAAAACAGGATATTCTGAATGATCTGATAGCAGATCAGCAGGATGCTGCTGATCTCCATGACGCCGATCAGGAACACGAACCAGTAGAAGATCGTGATCTTGGACAGGGGAAAGAGCACCAGGTAAGCCCCGGTGACCGCGGCGATCGATCCGCTGGCGCCCAGCACGGGACTATTGCTGGTGAGCATGTGGCCGACCCCGGCCATGACGCCGCCGGCCAGGTAGAAGGTCAGGTAGCCGATTCGGCCCAGTCGGTCTTCGAGACTGCATCCGAAAACGAACAGGAAGACCATGTTCCCGAAAAGGTGGAAATATCCGCCATGGAGGAACTGGTAGGTGATGAACTGAAACCAGCGGGGCTCGGTGGGGTAGAGCAGCCACTGGTCGAGGTCCATCGGCATCTGGTCCGGGGGCACCAGGTGGGCGTACATCAGGGCGAAGAAAACGAAATTGAGCACCAGCAGGCTGTAGGTCACCCATGGCGTGCGTTGCAGCGGTCGGTCGGTGCGAAGCGGAATCAGCAGCATGGGCGGAACCAGCGGGCGGGGTGTCGGTGGGCTGCCGGACGTGGAGGCCCTTGGTGCGCGCTGTTCGATCGCGCGGGTCAGCCGACGAGGTCAGGGCATCTTAGCGATGAGGTGGGGGTTCGCCACTGCGATTGAAGTTTTCAAGGATTCTGGAGACGCCGGGGGTTCCAGTAGGCTCTGGTGGGTTCCGAGGGGCCCGGGGTTTTGGCGATGCGGAGTTCCGGGGTTGCGGGATTCCGAGGTTCCGGGGTTCCGGAGTTCCGGGGGTGGGCTGAGGAACGGGTATCGAGTGCCGGCGTTGCGATCGAGTTCACAAGTCATTGGCATCGAGAGTGCGATAGACTAAATTGGAGCGAGCCACCCCAAGCGTTTGGATCTGGTGATGGTTTCGGAGGGCGTGGGGGTTCCGTGGTTGGGGTCAGTCGGGGCGGATTGACCAGGCGGGTTGGGCGGGAGAAGTGGGACATTTGGCCGATCGGGCCGAGATTCAGGCATGCGTGACGACACCACATCCAGCACCCTGAGCCAGGCCGAGCAGCGGGCTGCTTCCCTTTCCCGGCTCGGGTTGCCCCCCGAAGCCCTGCCTCGCCACATCGCCATCATCATGGACGGCAACGGGCGTTGGGCCGCCGATCGTGGCAAGCCGCGCTGGCAAGGACATGAGCAGGGCGCGGCCAATGTCCGGCCCATCATCACCGAGGCCGCTCGGTTGGGCGTGGAAGTCCTGACGCTCTACAGCTTCAGCGCGGAGAACTGGAGCCGGCCCAGTGAAGAGATCGAGTTCCTGATGTCGCTCTATGGCCAGTATCTGCGCTCCGAGCGGCCGCAGTTGATCGAAAACGGCATTCGCTTTGTCCACATCGGTCGGCGCGAGGGTCTGAGTGCTGAACTGCTCGACGAACTGGACCGGACCATCGAAGCTTCGCGAAACAGCCCGAATCTGACGCTGGCCGTGGCCCTCAATTACGGCTCGCGCCAGGAAATCACCGATGCGGTTCGAACGATCGCCGAAAAGGTGAAGTCCGGCGAACTGGACCCGGCCCAGATCGAGCCCCAAACCATCAGCGACCACCTCGATACCGCCGGCCTGCCGGACCCTGACCTGTTGATCCGCACCGCCGGCGAGAAGCGCATCAGCAATTTTCTCCTCTGGCAGATCAGCTATGCCGAGCTACATATCAGCAACAAATGCTGGCCGGATTTCCAGGTGAGCGATATGGATGCGGCGATCTGGGATTTCGCCCGGCGCCAGCGCCGGTTCGGCGCGGTGATGCCCACCAATCCAGCGCCGGTCAACGCCTGAAGATCAGGACGCCATGGTGCCTGTCTTTCTTGCCGACTGTCCCATCATCCCGAAGGTCAATGCCGCCTTCGTCCAAAGTCTGGTCATCCACGAAATAGACCAGACAGCCGCCATCAAAGTGAACCAGCTTCAATGGATCGCCGGTGAACGGATCGATCGGCACCGAATCGAGATGGGCGGGCATCAGATCGTCAAGCCGCTCGGGCAGTAGCCCGGCCTTCTACGCTTCGGAATCGTCGTCAGGTTTCGATTCCGAATCCTCGGCGCTGGCTGACGGCTCGATGGTACCCGGCGATGATCCGGAATCGCCTTCAACCGCCGGTTGATCGGCTTCGTCATCGCCTTCATCCTGGATGCGTGCGATGCCGGTGACCTCATCACCTTCGTTGATGTTGATCACCTTGACGCCGAGACTGCCGCGCATCGTCTGGCGGACCTGGGCCACGCCGGTGCGGATGATCATGCCGGCCTGGGTGATGATCATGATTCCGTCGGAGGGTTCGACGACCATCAGCCCGGCGACACCGCCGTTGCGTTCCTGGGTATTGATATCGCGTCTGCCCTTGCCGCCACGGCTCTGAGCTCGGGTGGAGCCGACTTCGGAACGGACGAGGTATTCATCCAGCGGCGTCCGCTTGCCGTAGCCCCGCGAGGTGACGGTAAGCAGGCTTCGCTGGTCATCGGGCTCCAGCCGCGCCATGCCGACCACTTCATCCTCTTCGGAGAGATCGATGCCGCGCACCCCGCTGGCTGCGCGGCCCATGGGCCGGACATCCGATTCCTCGAAGCGGATGGCCATGCCCTTGCGCGTGCCCAGCAGGATGTGATCGCGCCCGCTCGTCCACGTCACATCGATCAGGCTGTCGCCTTCGCGCAGGTTCAGGGCGATCAGGCCCGATCGATTCACATTGCGGTAATCACGAAGCGCGGTGCGTTTGACGATTCCGCCCGCCGTGGCGAACACCAGGAACGCCTCGTCGCGTTCGAAGTCCTCGATCGGCATGAATTCGCGGATCGTCTCGCCATCACGAAGCTGAAGCAGGTTGACGATCGCGCGGCCGCGCGTGGTTCGGCCGCCCTCGGGGATGTCGTAGACCTTGATCTTGAACACCCGGCCGCTGTTGGTAAAGCACAGCAGATCATCGTGCGTCGAGGCCACAAAGACCTTCTCGGTGAAATCCTCATCCCGCACATCGGCCGCCTTGACGCCCCGGCCTCCGCGGCCCTGCAGGCGGTACTCCTCGACCGGCAATCGCTTGACGTAACCCTTGTGCGTGATGGTCACCACCACCTGCTGGCGAGGCGTCAACTCACCGAGATCGAAATCGGAAACTTCCTGATCGTCGAAGCGGGTGCGGCGGGGATTGCCGTACTTGCGCTTCATTTCGGTGACATCATCACGAATCATGCGGTTGACGCGGCTGTCGTTGGCCAGAATATCCTCGTACTCCTCGATCTCCTTGAGCAGCGAGGTGTAGTTGTCCACCAGTTTGGTGATTTCCAGGCCGGTCAGTTGGATGAGCTGGAGCCTGCCGATGGCCTCGGCCTGCACGCGCGAGAGCCGTTCAGCCGCCTGGGGGTCAGCGGTTCGCTCCAGCAGCCGCGCCGGGATGCGGGGGGCATAGGGATGGTCCGGCGGGATGCGGAAGGCCCGAGCCATCAACTTCTCGATCGCCTCGTCGCGTGATTGGCTGGACTTGATCAACGCGATGATTTCATCGATGTCGCAGACCGCATAGATCAGGCCTTCGAGCCGGTGTGCTTCCTGCTCGGCCTTGCGAAGCTTGAAGGCGGTTCGGCGGCGGATGACCTCGAACCGGTGCTGGATGTAGCAGTCGATCAGCTCGCGAAGGTTGAGCGTGCGCGGCTGGCCATTGACCAGGGCGATGTTGATCACGCTGATGGTCGATTGCAGCGGCGTGAGTTGGTAAAGCTGATTTTCGACCACGGCGGGGTCCGCGCTCTTCTTCAGCTCGATCACCAGGCGCATACCGCCGCGATTGGACGATTCATCGACGATGTCGGAAATGTCCGTGAGCCGATCGTTCTTGCGCAGCTCGACGATCTTGCTGATGATCCCATCATTCTTGGTGACGTGGAAAGGTATCTCGGTGACCACCAGCAGGTTTCGACCGGTGCGCGTCTGTTCATGGCTGATGGTGCCGCGCAGCGTGATCCGGCCGCGCCCGGTGGTATAGGCTTCGATGATGCCGCGTCGGCCGCAGATGATGCCGCCGGTGGGGAAATCCGGCCCTGGGACGATGCGCAGCAGGTCGGGCAGTGGAAGATTGGAATTATCGATGACCGCGACGATCGCATCGCAGATTTCATCGAGATTGTGCGGCGGCATGCTGCACGACATGCCCACGGCGATGCCGGTCGATCCGTTGACCAGAAGGTTGGGGAACCGAGCCGGTAGCACCTTCGGCTCCTGCTCGGATTCATCGAAGTTCGGCTGCCAATCGACCGTGTCCATGTTCAGATCGTCGAGCATCTCGACGGCATGGGCGTGCAGCTTGGCCTCGGTGTACCGCATGGCGGCGGGGGGATCAGGGTCCAGCGAGCCGAAGTTGCCCTGCTTGTCCACGAGCGGGTATCGCGTCTTCCATTCCTGGGCGAGATTGACCAGCGTGGGATAGATCGCCTGATCGCCGTGCGGATGATACTTCTTCATCGTCTCACCCACGATGCCGGCGCACTTGGAGTGCTTGCGTCCGGGGGTGAGGTTCAGATCGTGCATCGCCACGAGGATGCGCCGCTGCGAGGGCTTGAGGCCGTCACGGACATCCGGCAGAGCGCGATCGACGATCGTGCTCATGGCATAGGTCAGGTAGCTGTCGCCCAGTTCCTGGTCGATAGCGATATCGACCACGGAGCCGGCGAGCCCGGCCAGGATGCGGCTGGGATCGTCCTCGGCGATGGGGTCGATGGGCTGGTCGTTGGAGTCTTCGGGAGGCGGGGGAGTGGTTTCGCTCATGGATTAAAAAAGGGGGGGTAAGGGGTCGTGGAATGGGAAACTGGTATTGTATCGAGATTTGCCTGGGCGTGCAGCGTGATTCAAGCCTGACCGGCTTCAGAATCGCTGGCATGATGCGTTGTCATTACTCGACTTATATGCGGACAGCCGTGCCGTCTGATCGGGAGTTGCCTGCTCTATGGAAGCTGGAATCATCGGCCTGCCTTACATTGGCAAAACCACGCTCTTCAACGCCCTGACCGCGATGGGCGTGGCCGGGGAATCCGGCGGCCGGCCCAATGTCGGCGTGGTCCAGGTTCCGGACCCGCGGCTGGAGACCATTGCCCAGTTCATCCCCACCCAGAAGATCATCCACGCCACGCTTCAACTGGTCGATGTCGCCGGCCTTGCGGCCGGAGCCAGCGAAGGCAAAGGCTCGGGAAACAAGTTTCTGGCCCATGTCCGCAACGTTGATGCGCTGATCCATGTGGTCCGGTGCTTCGCCGATGAATCGGTGCCCCACCTGCACGGAAGGGTCGATCCGGTGAGCGATGTCGAGGAGGTCGAGCTCGAGCTGATCTTCGCCGATCTGGAGGTGGTTGAGAATTCGCTCAAGAACGCCCAGCGCAAGGCCCGGACCGGCGACCGCGAAAGCACCCGCAGGCTCGAGGTGCTCAATCAGTGCAAGGCGGTGCTCGAAGATGGCCGGCCTGTTTCATCGATGGGACTGGACGATGCCGATCTTCACTTGCTTAAGAGTCACGCACTGCTGACGCTCAAGCCCGTGCTGCTGGTGGCCAACATCGGCGAGGATGACCTTCAGGCTCAAAGCGAACCGGTCCGGAAGCTGCGATCGTTCGCCGAAGAGAAGGGCCGCGAGATGGTGGCGGTGTGCGCGAAGCTCGATGCGGAACTGGTGGAACTGGTGCCGGAAGAGCGGGCCGAGATGCTCAGCGAATTGGGACTGGCCGAACCGGCGCTTAACACCCTGGCACGGGCGATCTACAAGGTGCTTGGCCTGCAAAGCTTCTTCACGGCGGGCCCCAAGGAGGTGCGCGCCTGGCCGATCCGGATCGGCTCGACAGCCCCGATCGCCGCTGGCGCCATCCACAGCGACATCGAGCGCGGCTTCATCCGGGTCGAGACCTACAGCGTGGATGACCTGGTTCGTCATAAAACCGAGCAAGCCATCAAGGCCGCCGGCAAGCTGCGTGTCGAAGGCAAGAGCTACATCATCCAGGATGGTGATGTATGCCATTACCTGTTCAATGTTTGAAGCCCGGCACCCACGAAACCCCGGAGTTGCCCCCGCCCCCTGCGCCACGGCTGATGCGTACCCGGGGATGGTCTGAATGGTTTCCAGCCGCCTTGCCCCGTTTTGATCAAGATGATGTCGCCCGGCCCCTCCACTCCCGCCGCTCCGATGCTCAAGCGTGAGCTTGGCGTGTATGGCGCGATGATGATGGGCCTGGGCTCGATCGTGGGCACGGGTGTGTTTGTGAGCATCGGTGTCGCGGCGGGTGTTGCGGGCCCGGCGGTGGTGCTGGCGATCGGTATCGCGGCCCTGGTCGCGATGTGCAATGCCTTCAGCAGCGCCCAGCTTGCCGCCAGTCACCCTGTCAGCGGCGGCACTTACGAGTACGGTTACACCTACCTGCACCCGACGCTGGGCTTCACGGCGGGGTGGATGTTCCTCTGTGCCAAGAGCGCTTCGGCGGCGACGGCCGCGCTTGGCTTTTCAGGTTACCTGCTTCACAGCTTCGATGGCGGCGATCAGCGCATGCTTGTGCCCGTGGCGCTGCTGACCTGCGCTGTGCTGACGGTGATCGTGCTCAGCGGAATCCGCCGGTCCAGCCGGGCGAACATCATCATTGTGTCGGTGACCCTTATCGCCCTCGGTGCTTTCGTGCTCGCGGGCCTGCCGACACTGATGCGCGAAGGTACTTCTCAGATGACGCCGTTCTTCGTGCCTGGCGATAAAGCGGGCGGCAGGGGAGGGATGCAGGGGCTGCTCTACGCCACAGCGCTGATGTTCGTCGCCTACACCGGTTATGGCCGCATCGCCACGATGGGCGAGGAAGTGCGCGAGCCCCGGCGGACGATCCCCAGGGCGATCGTGCTCACGCTGGCGGTGTCGGCGGCGCTTTATATCGCCGTGGGCATCGTGGCGATCGCGGCGGTGGGGGCTGGCACCTTGAGCGAGGCAACCGAAAGTCATGCGGCGCCGCTGGAAGTCGTCGCACGTCAATTCAACGTGCCGGGTTTGCACTGGCTGATCGCCATCGGCGCGATGACGGCCATGCTCGGCGTGCTGCTGAACCTGATCCTCGGGCTGTCGCGGGTGGTCCTGGCGATGGGGCGGCGCGGCGACCTGCCCGATGCCACCGCCCGCCTCAATGCAAGCGGCACGACGCCTTACATCGCGGTGATCGTCGTCGGCCTCGTTATCACCGGCTTGGCCGCCATCGGCAACGTCAAGACCACTTGGGCCTTCAGTGCCTTTACCGTGTTGATCTACTACGCCATCACCAATCTTGCGGCCCTTCGCCTGAAGAAGGAAGACCGTATCTATTCACCGGTCTTCGCATGGTGTGGCCTAGCCGCCTGTTTGTTCCTGGCCTTCTGGGTTGATTGGCGGGTATGGCTTATGGGACTGGTCTTGATCGCCATCGGCCTGCTCTGGCACCGCCTCTATCGGTACAGGCACGGTTCGAAAATGTCTTGATGCCGTGTTGCTTTTGTGGTGTGCGGGGATATGGCTGGGCTTGTGGGCGTCTCAAACGATCGGTTCTCGAGAGTCCGACTGAATCCAGAGAAGAGAAAAACAAAGAGATGGCCGCACGCTGGCCATCTCTTTGAGAGTTCAACCGTTGAACCTTGGATGAGGAGTCGAACGGTTAAGTACACGCTGGATTGTGCGCTGATTGGGAAGAAACGAATGGGCCGGGGCGCCAGCGGACGAAGTCGATGCGAACCACAAGAGCAAGGTCGGCGGTTCCGATCAATCACCTCCACAGGCCCCGGTGTCTGACCCACGATTCCCCGGGTCGCTTGCCCAACAACGCAGGAGAGGTTAGCCCTCAATGATGAGCGAAACGTTCGGGTTTCGTGCGGATTCGATGAAATGTCAGTTAGTTGCGGCATCTCCTGGCGATAAACAGGCCGTGATGTCCGCTGCTGGTGGTATGGTTGAACCGCGAGGCGGACACGGGGCCACTGAGGCGAAGGTCTGGATGCGATCGCGCTTGGTGGTTACGGGATTCCCGGATTCTGGCGGTCTCGGCGGCGGATGGTGGTTTCGGGGCGGTGGGCCGCCTCAATCCTCTGGAACCAGATCGGCGTTCCCATCGGTTGATCGAGGTGTTGGAGGCTTCATGCCAAGCAGTTTCATCACCTGCTGGAGATCGTTCCAGACGTAGCCTCGCGTCATTTTGCTGTAATTGCGAAGCACATACGCCGGGTGGAAAGTCGGCATGGCGGGGATCGGTGGTCCGTCGGGTTCCAGAGCCCGGAAGTGGAACCAGTTGCCGCGCACGGAAGTGATTCCCTTCTTCGGGCTGAGCAGCGTCTGGGTTGCGGCGTTTCCCATGGTCACGAGCACAGCGGGTCGAATGATTCGGAGCTGGCTCAACAGATACGGAAGGCATGTCCGGGTTTCGATCGGCGTTGGTGTTCGATTGCCCGGTGGCCTGCACTTGACGACGTTGGCGATATAGACCTGTTCGCGCTGCAGACCCATGGCATTGATCATTTTGTCCAGGAGTTGGCCCGCTCTGCCGACGAACGGCCGGCCCTGATCATCTTCATCCGCGCCCGGCCCTTCACCGATGAACATGATCCGCGCTTCGGGATCGCCTTCGCCGAATACGGTCTGCTTGCGTGCGCGGCAAAGGTCGCAGAGCCGGCAAGGTTTGACCTGCTGGTGGTCCAGGGCCTCCAGCGCGGCAATGCGATCCGATCGACCGGTGGAACCGGCCGGAGCGGGCTCGGGCATCTGGTCGAGGGCATCGGCCGGTGGCAGTGCCGATGGATCGGAAGCGGGAGGTGGGGCGTCCGAAGCCCCATGGACGCGGCTTGGCATCGGTCGGCGGCCGGCATCGGGGGTTGTCGAAGCTCCATCCGGGCGGCGCGGCGATGGCGCTGGAGGGCTTGAGTTCATTCGCTCGGCGGGCGGGGCGCTGGATGCCGATGATGCGTTCAGCCAGCGCGTGGGAACCGACTCCGCGCCCAGAAGGCGATCAACGAGCAGGTTCTGGTGCATCAATCGGCTGATCGTTCGGCGTCGGCCCATAAGGGGTCAGCTTATCGCTTCGAGCGCATGTCCGCCAAGTGCAGTGAGCCCATGAGCAAAGCGACTTTCAATCCCCATTAGCGCGGCTTACGCCGGAAGAGCAGCTTGTCCAGCGAGTAGCGGCCAGCACCGGTGAACATCAGGGCGAGGAACGGGATCAGGTAGGTCAATGCCGGCTGCTTGCTGGGCATGCCCTGGCTCAGGATCCAGGGATCATCGGCATGGGCGATGAAGGCGGCGACCGCCATGGTAAAGACAATCGGGAAGCAGGCCAGACGCGTGAGCAGGCCCAGCATCACCAGGATCGCGCAGACGAACTCGGCGAACGCCACGAGCACGAGGCTGACACCTGAACCGATGCCCAGTGGGTCACCGAAATCGTCAAGGTTACCCGCGTAGACCCTTTGGACTTTGCCCCACCCGTGGGTCAGCATATAGCCGCCCATGCCCAGACGAAGAATCAACAGGCCGATCGAATTGAGGATTGCGCTTAGTTGTGAGTTCATGGCGACTCCCATAAGAATTGACCTTGGCTTATCTTAGCCGTCAACCGCCACAGGGGCGAGGGCGGGGGGCCTCAAGGCCGGGGATCGACAGGCCGATGCCGCGACGGCGTGGGTGGATGACGATATCCACTTCGGATGCCATGAGGAATGGGAGGCTTGATGACAGCGTGTGATCGGCTGCGGTGAGTCAAGAAGCGCGTCAGGATTCTCGTTGGAATCGGGGCGAGGATTCGGCATGGATCGTTGGCGGGCGGGCGTTGACCTGGTGAAATCTCCACAGGGCCGGGCGTTCGCCGGTGGGTTGGTATTTCCGGGCAGCCCTGTGGTTTCCCTGAAGACATAAGCTTTTAGTCTCTGCTAGGATAAGGGGCTGCGAATGGCTTAGGAGGCTTCTCTGCGGGTTTCGGGGGTTCCGGGAAGTTTCTTGGGCTTTTTCGAGACTTCCGGGGTGACGGGGCGTTTCCGGGATTGTGGATAGGAGATCCTGATCATGGCAACGACAAGACAGTCCGATTGTTGGCAAGTGGGCATGGCGTTGATGGTTCTGGCGACCTGGACGCTGGCCCTGGGGATGGCGCGGCCGGTGGAGGCCCAGATCGCCGGGCGGGCACTGCCCGACACGCCGTTTCGCGCGGTGATTACCGCAGATGGTGTCATTGCACGCTCGGGCGCGGGGGACACCTTTTACGAAGTTGGCAGGTTGAATCGTGACAGCCAGCCGGTGACGGTACACGGGGTACTCCGGGGCTGGTTCCAGATCGAGCCGTTCGAGGGTGTCTACAGCGTAGTGGCACGCGATGATGTGCGTTTGAACGCGGATCGAACCGTGGCGATCGTGAATCGCGATCAGACCGTGGTTTACGCCAAGGCGAGCGATCCGGAGCGCGACAGCTTTACGCAGCAGCGGGTGTTGTTTTCCGGGGCGAGATTGAATGTCCATCGTGTTGAGGGAGACGTGGTCGTCGTGACGCCGCCTTCGGATGTACGCGTATTCATCCGGGCCGAAAACGCCAGGGCGCTTGCGCCGGGCGAGGTTGTACCGCCTCGCGATCGGCCGACGACGCCCACGGTGCCGATTGAACCGCGTGATCCACGTGCCCCCGATCGGGGCGTTACGCCACCGGTGCGCGGCCCAGCGCCGGATCAGTCGGTGACGCTGCAGCGCGGCGGGTTCTTTGAGTTCGGTGGTTCGGTCTTTCCCGTGGCGGTGTCGTCGGTGCTCTTTGAGCGATTGGCCGCCGGCGGAACCGACCGCAGCATCACCTTGCGCGTTCATCGCGATGTACCGTCATCCGACGTGGCGGCATTCATGGATCGAGCGCGGCGGCAGGGCTTTACACGTATTCGAACCGAAACGATCAGCGAAGACTCGCCACAGCCCCCGGTGACAGCGCGGCCCGATCGCACGCCGCGCAATGATGAAGCGACCACGGAAGCGCAGCCGGAAGAGCGCCCTGACCGAACCCAGACACCCGAGCGGCCTCGGCGAGACGGGTTCAGCGGCATCGCCCCCGAGGTTCGGGCCGCCGAGGAGCGCTTCCAGGAAGTGGTCGAGAAGCCCCTGGCCGAGCGAAACCTGGGCGAATTGATCACCGTGTTCGAGGCCTTGAGCGAGGATTCGGAACTGACCCAGCCGGACAGGCGGCTGGTCGAGGTTCGTGTTGCCGATCTTCGCCGGATGCGTGCGGCTCAGCAGGCGCTTGCGATGGTCGATTCGGCACAGCGTCGGTCGGGCGAGCGTGCGGCCGAGGCGCCAAGATTCCAGCCCGCCGATGTGCCTCCGGTGTACGATCTCACCGGCATTCTCGAGCCAAGCATCGTTTTTGATGGCCGGGCACGGCCGCAACTCCTGCGACTTCGCGATCCGGCGACCAACAACACGCTGGTTTACATTCGGCCCGAGGCTGTTCAGGGGCTTGACCGCCTGATCAGCCGAAACGTCGGCATAATCGGCCGCATCGGCCCGGTACATCCGGAGAAGGGCGTTCGTATCTTCGAGCTCCAGCGGATTGATCGTCTGGAAGAAGCGCCCGCACCGTAACCGCGTTACCCTCAGGGCAGCATGTGACGGCTTGGACGATTCGCTCGGGATTGTGATCGGCATGGGTCAGGCAGGGCGGACCATCGAACCGGCATGAGCGCCAGAACCGAGCCGCCAGCATCGATTGCTCCGACTCCTGCATCCAAAGGGGCTTCCATGATTCTGGCCCTTGATCTGGGCACGACCGGGTGCAAGGCGCTTGCGATGGATGATCGGGGCCAGTCGTCGGCCCGTGCGCGGCGTGACCTTGCCGTCACCGATGGTGTTGTTCCCGCTGTCGAGACAGACACCGAAACCCTCTGGCGACAGATTGATGAAGTCATGTCGGAGATAGGCCGCCGGCTTCAAGGCCGACCCGTCGATCGGATTGTTCCGGCGGGAGCGATGCACAGCCTGCTGGCACTGGATGAACATGATCAACCGTTGGGGCCGGCCACACTATGGGCCGATCAGCGTGCCCACGCCACTGCACAAGCCTGGGCGGATCGCGCTATCGGGCTCAACCTCATGGATTCCACCGGATGTCCCTGGCGCGGCTTATATCACCCGGCGAGGATTCGCCATTGGATCGATGCCCGGCCACCGTGGATCGAGCGTGTTCATCGCTGGATGCAGATCAAGGATTACGTCGTCCTCCGAGTGACCGGGCAATGCCGGACCGACCACCAGATCGCCTCCACCACCGGCATGTTCGATCAGCTCAAGAAGACCTGGTGTGGCCCTGCTCTGGAGCTTGCCGGGATCGAAGCAAGTTTCCTTCCGGAGCCGATCGACAGCCTGGCCCCTGTGGGCGTGTTGCGTCCGGAGCTGGCGGATCGATGGGCATTGCGGGGGGATCTGGTTGTGATCGGTGGCGGTAGCGATGGAGCGCTTTCAAGTCTCGGCGCTGGAGCGATCGAGCCGGGCCATGTGGTGATCAATGCCGGGACGTCCGGGGCCATACGCATGGCGGCCGAGAATGCCGCGGCCGACCGGTCGGGTGCCTCGTGGCGGTACCTGGGCTGGCCAGCTCGGTACATCGTGGGCGGGGCGCTGAACAACATCGGGCTGGCGCTGGAGTGGTGCTTGAGATGCACCGGCTCGAAGACTCCCGATGCCGAAGGCTGGAAACGGTTCATGGATGAGGCTTTCGGGACTTCGCCGGCCGGATCGCGAGGACTGGTCTTTCTACCGTACCTGGTTGGGGATCGCAGTCCCTGGTGGATCGAGCGTTCTTTTGCGGGATTCTCTGGCTTTTCGGCGACCGACACCCGGGCCGATATTCGCCGCGCGGTGCTCGAGGCAACGGTTTACTGCTTCTTCGACCTCTGGTCGGAGTTGGCCAGGGTCCATCCCGCGATCACCGAAGGCGGCAGGCCGATCGAACTGACCGGCTCGCTGGGCGGTGAGCGGCGGTGGGCGGAATTGCTGGCATCGCTTCTTGATCGGCCGGTCTCGATCCGCACCGGGTTTGATGGCACGCTGCTGGGTTGCGTGGCGTTGGGCCTGGCGTCGCTGGACAGAGTGGAAGATGCGATTCGGCTGGCAAGCGGCGAGGCCGGAACCCACCAGGGTGAGCACGGGGTTGTCTACCCGGATGCCGGGCTGTCGCGAGACCTTTGTGCGGGGTTTGCCAATTTCGTTGAATACCGGGCAAAGCTGGGCGTGATCTGAACATCGGTGAAACCCCGTCGGTTTCGTATACGATGCCGGGTGTCCTGACACGGCAAGGGCGGGGAGTCGGTGGCCATCATGAATCGTCAAGATCCGGAGTCCAAGCGCAGGAGCCCCGAGGCAAGGCCATTGCCCGGCCCGGGGGATATCCGTTTGGTGGCCGTGGATCTGGATGGCACGCTGCTGCGCAGCGACAAGAAGCTGAGCTATCGGGTGATTCGCGCCGTGTCATCGGCCAAGGCCAAGGGGGTTCGCGTGGTCCTGGCTTCGGCCCGTCCGCCTCGCTCGGTGCGGGAAATCTACGACCTTCTCCGGCTTGACACGCTGCAGATCAACTACAACGGCGCGGTGATTTTCGATCCGGTCAAGGAACAGATTCTGATCCATCGGCCGATTCCGGTTCCATTGGCCCGGCAGGTGGTCGACATGGCACGCGAGATGGAGCAACGTCTGGTGGTCCATGTTGAAGTACTCGATCGGCTCTATACGGATCGCGATGACAAGCTGATGCAGACCGAGACCTCGCGGGCCATGGGTGTGGATTGCCTGGGTCCGTTGGCCCGGGTGCTCAACCGACCGGTCACCAAGCTCATGTTGATGGGTGACCCGGCATGGCTGGACCCGATCCGACGGGCCATTCGCCAGAATTTCCACGGTCAGTTGAGCATGGCGATCAGCGATGATTATCTGATCCAGGTGGTGCATCCGGCGGCGGACAAGGCGCGTGCGCTTCAGGAGATCGCCCAGCGATACGCGATTCCCGCCGGGCAGGTGATGGCCCTGGGCGATGCGCCCAATGATGAGAGCATGCTCAAGTGGGCGGGGCTTGGCGTGGCGATGGGCAATGCCTGGCCGCGCACCGTCAAGGTGGCCGATTGCACCGTCCCTTCCAACGACAGCGACGGCGTGGCCTACGCAATTGAGAAGTTCATCCTGGGACAAAATCCGTAATGGCCTCGTATCGTGGCGCTGGTCCTCTCCGATACAATCGTGCGATGAGCAAGGAGCATCCCGTGTTTGAATTGCATCGCTTCGACCTGGCCACGGAGGCCGGCCTGAACCAGTATCGCCGCCGACTGACCCGTCTGAGGCAGACGGTGAGCCTGACTGGCGAGGCCGTGGAGGTGGTCCGGCAGGTTATTGATCAGGTCCGGCTTCGCGGGGACGAAGCTCTGGTGGAATACATGCGCAAGTGGACCGATCCGGAGTTCGCGGCCAATCGGATCGTGGTGGATCGGGCACTGGTCCGGCGTGCCACCGATGAACTGGATACCGAGCTTCGCTCGGCGCTGGAAACGGCGATCGATCATGTCCGTAAGTATCAGCAACACCTGATGCCGGACGATCCAGCGCCCATGAAGCTCGATGGCGCGGTGCTGGGTCTTCGACACACGCCGGTGGATTCGTGTGGTTTGCTCGTGCCCGGCGGAACGGCGGTTCTGTTTTCCACCCTGGTGATGACCGCGGTGCCCGCCCTGGTCGCGGGGGTGACACCGGCGGCGTTGCATGTGGTCAACCCGCCGCCCACCCGCGGCGCTGGCATGGAAGCCAGGGATATCTCGCCGATCGTCCTGGGCACATGCGGCCTGCTCGGGCTCGACCAGGTGTATCGCATCGGCGGGGCGCAGGCTGTTGCGGCGCTGGCATATGGCACGGTCAGCGTGCCGAAAGTTGATCTGGTCGTGGGGCCTGGCAACAGCTTCGTTCAACTGGCCAAGGCGCAGTTGCAGGGAACCATCGGCACCGAGGGCGGGTTCTATGGGCCGAGCGAGATCGTCACCGTCGCCGATGAATCAGCCAACCCGGACTGGGTTGCGGCCGACCTGCTCGCTCAGGCCGAGCACAACCCGGGCAAGTGTTTCCTGGTCACATGGCTGCCGGAGGTGATCGAAAAGGTCTCGGCTTCGGTAACGCGGCAAGGCGCGACACTGCCCCGTGCCGAAGCCGTCGCGGCGGCCTTGGCCGAGGATTCGTGCGCCGTCAAAGTGGCCGATGAAGAAGAAGCGGCGCGGATCGTCAACGAACTGGCGCCCGAGCATCTGAATCTCGCCGTGCGGGATCCCAAGCAATGGCTGAAGGTGGTCCGGCATGCCGGAGAGGTGTTCATGGGTGATGGAAGCCCGGTGGCGTCGGGCGACTATCTGGCGGGCCCCAGCCATTGTCTGCCCACAGGAACCACAGCGCGATTCGCCGGGGGGTTGAGCGTGTTCTCGTTCCTCAAGCGGACCGGGCTGATCGGCTATCCGCAAGGCATGAGCAAGTCGGCAAGGCGCGCCGTTGCGCTTCTGGCCAGGGCCGAGGGCCTGGAAGCTCACGCGCGATCGGTCGAAATCCGCGGCCGTGGCTGATCGGGCCAGCGGTTCGGTTCAGCCTTTGGCTTGGCTTTCTTCGGAATCGTAAATCAGTACCCGCTCCCACATCGGGCTGAACTGCTCGACAAATCGCTTGTGGATCGGGTCTTCCTGATACCGATCATGGGCTGCCATGTCATCAAAGACGACCGTCAGCGCGACGGAGTAGCTTCGGTCAATCACCGGCCGGGCGGTCGAGGCCGGCGGACCGATGAAGATATGCCGGATGCTCTGGACGGAGCGCAGTTCGCCAACCCCGGCGAGAAAACGCTCGCGATCCTGCTCGGTGAGATTCGGCTTCAGCCAGAAAAAAACGGAGTGAACGATCATCTTTTGAATTCCTGTGGGGGCGGACAAGCCCTCGGTTTTTTGGTGAGCGGGTAAGTTACGCGGGGAACGTCAAGATTGCAGCAGGGTAGCTTCCAACCTCCTCTGGCGTAAAACCGGATTCGGCAAGGCGTGTTCGCGACACCGTGATCGTGCCGCCCGAAACGGCAGGATTTTCAGCCTTGGGGTCGAAACGCAATCGGACCCCTACGATTCAGCGTTAGTCATCACGGACAGCCAAGTTGGATCGGTGGTTGTGAGGCTGGCAACCGGATTTGAGTTCGCCGGTATACCGAAGTGCATCCGACGCGAGATGGGCAAAATGCAGGAAGGCAGCTTGTGAAAAACTGGACGCTGTACGGCATCTTGGGCGTGTTTCTGGTTTTCGGCCCCCTGGTGATGGGTTCGGGGCGTGGCATCGAGGGTGAAGGCGGATCGGATGAGGCGGCCCAAACCTCGCGCCCGCAAGTCGCCAATGAACGCGAGTCGCTGGTTGCGCCGCGTGTGCCCTCCGATCTTGATGAATTGCGGAAGATTCAGGAGCGCACCCGCGAAGTGGTGGCTTCGGGCATCCCGGCGACGGTTGGCCTGACGATCGGGGCATCCCAGGGCAGCGGCGTCATCGTGGATGCAGAGGGTCTGATTCTGACCGCCGGTCATGTTTCCGGTGCGCCGGGGCGCCGCGTGGTCATCCGTTTCCATGATGGTTCTCGTGCGGTGGGTGAGACACTGGGGCGCCAGGCGTCGGTGGACAGCGGTATGGTTCGCATCACCAGCGAGTTGCCTGAAGGGCTGGAGGAGTGGCCGCACGTTCCGATCGCCAGGTCCGGCATGATCCGCGCCGGCGACTGGTCGGTGGCCATCGGTCATCCCGGGGGTTATCAGCAAGCGCGAGGCGCGGTGGTTCGCGTTGGCCGCGTCGTGGCTTCGCGGTCGCGCGTCCTGTGGACCGATTGTGCCCTGGTGGGTGGTGATTCGGGGGGCCCGCTGTTTGACATGAGCGGTCGGGTCATCGGCATTCACAGTCGTATCAGCGTGAACACCAGCGGCAACTTCCATGTTCCGATCGATCTGTACCTTGCCCACTGGGATGATCTGGTGGCCGGCAAGGCCATCGGGGGTGACTCGGTTCCGGCGAATCGCGCGTTTCTGGGCATCAGTGGTGAGGATGATGAACAGGGTTGCCGGGTGACGCGGGTCTTTCCGGAAAGCGCTGCTGAACGCGCCGGGCTCCGGCCGGATGATGTGATCGTCTCGATCAACAATCGCGCCATCGGATCGATGGACGATCTCCAGCGGGAACTGGCCGATTTGCGGCCCGGTCAGCGCGTTCGACTGGGCGTGCTTCGTGAAGGCCGGCGGCGGAACATGACGGCGACGCTCGGCGAGGCTTCGGGGTTTGAACCCGATGAAGGGCGGGTACCTGAATGAACATGAACGTTAACCGACCAATCGCTCGACCATCCTCGGGAGTCCGCGCGACCCGTCGAAGGACCTGGCCGCTGTTTTTACTGGGGCTGCTGGTCCTCTGGCTGGGCGCGGGCGAGGTGGCGGCCCAGCAGAGTGCCCGGCTGCCGGCGGACGAACTGACGGCGGGCCGGCGAATGAAGCAACTGGTGCGGCCGGTGGCGGCTCGCGTGGGCGCATCGACGCTGTGGCTGACCGATGGGCGGCAGGAAGTGTCGCTGGCGACCATCGTGGGCGAGAATGGGCTTGCGCTGACCAAGGCCAGTGAGCTTCCCGAGGAGAACCTCCGGGCGAAACTGGAGGGGAGGCGAACGGCGGCGGTGGAGGTTCTGACCGTCGATTCCCGCTACGACCTGGCCCTGCTGCGGATCGATGCGGAGAATCTGGTCCCGGTGCGGTGGGCTTCTGAGACCTCGTTGCAGGTGGGGGATTGGCTGGTCTCGGCCGGTCCCAACGGTGAGGTGGTGTCGCTCGGCGTGATGAGCGTACAGCCTCGGAGGATCGCCGCGCAACCGGGCGTGATGGGTATTGAGATGGGCGAGCCCACAAGTGACGGGGTGCCCATTGGGCGTATCTTCGAGGGTAGCGGCGCCGAGGCCGCGGGCCTGCGGGCGGGCGACCTGATTACCCACATAAACGATCGAGCCGTGCAATCCCGTGAAGCCCTGGGCCGGGAAGTACGGCGCCATGGACCGGGTGACAACATCGATGTCCGCTACAAGCGTGAGGGGGAATCGAAGGAGATCCAGGTTCGATTGTCCGGCCGGGTCGGCGGCATGAATTTTTCGCGCGGCGACATCATGAACCGGATGGGCGGGGCACTTTCCGATCGCGCGGGCGGCTTTCCCTTGGCGCTGGCTCATGACAGCGTGCTGACGCCCAGTCAGATGGGCGGGCCGCTGGTCAATCTGGATGGTGATTTCGTGGGCATCAACATCGCCCGGGCCGGGCGAACCGAATCCCTGGCCGTTCCCGCCAGTCAGATTGCCGGGATCGTCCGGCAGATGCAGCGCCGGATCGAGAATGAAGGGGACCGATCCCTCGCCGAGGACGACGATGAATCCGACCAACTGGCTGAAGGCGATTCGGCCGAACTGGAAGAAACCGAGTCGGTCAAGACCGACGTGGAGCCCGAACCAGAATGAAGCCCGGCGGGCGGTGGTGTTCAAGCGGCCAGGGGGCGGCCGTGCCTATGGGTGGTCGCTTGGGTCGTAGCTCCATTTCTCGGCATCAAGCTTGTAATCGAGCAATTCTTCGGGTTTGAACCACAAGGCCAGCTCGCGCTGGGCGGATTCGGCGCTGTCCGAGCCGTGGATCATGTTGTATCCGCCCGACAAGCCGA
Source organism: Phycisphaeraceae bacterium (assembly GCA_020831765.1). Lineage (GTDB taxonomy): Bacteria > Planctomycetota > Phycisphaerae > Phycisphaerales > Phycisphaeraceae > JAFIFY01. The sequence goes on from JAFIFY010000005.1 coordinate 23,195, forward strand.
AATCACCGCGAATCGTTCCCGGTTCAGCCTTGCCGCCGTTGGTCGCGCCGATCAGCTTGCGGCAGACCGCCACGGCGTTGATGCCCCGGATCGCCAGCAGCAGCACCGGACTGCTGGTCACGAACCGGATCAGTCCGGGGAAGAACGGCTTGCCTTCGTGCTCGGCGTAGTGGGTGCGGGCAAGCTCCTCGGGCACCATCATCATGCGAGCGCCGACGACCTGAAGCCCCTTACGCTCAAAGCGGTCGATGATCTGCCCCATCAGGCCGCGCTGGACGGCATCGGGCTTGAGAATGATCAACGTGGTTTCCATGATTCCTTGCTCCTGGGAGGTTTCCGGGGCGTGGAGTTATCCACGATTTGGCCGATCCGGGCAAGCCGGCCGATCGGAGGACTGGCGATCGGGGTGGGTGGCCGGGCTGCCCGTCGCGGAAAGTGCGACACCCCCCTTGGTGCGGCCGGGTCGATCGGCATCGGGAATCACCCAGAGCCCCGGCATCGATCACCGGCAAAGGTGGGGGTGACCAGACGCACAAGGGCACGAAGCATCTGTGGCTGTACAACCAGGTCAACGCCTCGCCTTGATCTCGACTTCATGCCGCTGGTCGCCTTCGCCGACGGTGAACTTCCGCGAGCCTCGAGAGGAGAAGTTTCGCCGCCTCAGAACCTCCCGTCCATTGACCGAATAGATCTCAAGACCCAGAAGTGACCAATAGACCTCGACTTCGTACTTCTCCATAATTTGAAATGTAATTTTCATCCGTCCTCGATCCGATCCATCCTCGCCACCCCCGTCTGCTCCATGAACCTGCGGATTGCCCGGGCGATGAACTCGGGCCCATTGTCGCTGCGGATGCCTCCGGGGGCGCCGCGGATCAGCATCAGTTCGCTGAGCACGTCCAACACGTCCCGGGCCTTGAACGAACGACGCACTTCCACCGCCAGCCGTTCCCGCGTGAACTCGTCCTCGACAACCAGCCAACGCAGTAGCCGCCCGCGCTCATCACGGTCGTGGATAAAGTCCCAGCACCACACATCATTGATCGGCTCAGCCTTCCGCTCGCTGATGCCCACGTCCCCCGAAAGCGAGCCCCCATCCGGCAACCCCATCATTCAATCACCTTTCGCGCCCGAGCGTCGGGTGTCCACCGCTCGCGGTCGACAGCCGGGAAGGTTTCGCGGCGCAACCTAATACTACAACGCTATGTCGGCTTCCATTGACATCGTATCAGGGTATTGAGCGTAATGCCCAACTCATGTAATCGCCGGATCGTTTGCTTGCGATGGCTTCTGGCGGCCTTGGCGTTGCGCTGTTGGGTTACGGCCA
>JAFIFY010000006.1 GCA_020831765.1 Phycisphaeraceae bacterium
CTGGCCCGCCAACCGCACCTGGGCCCACATCCGCCCCAGCAACACCGAACCCATCCTCCGCATCATCGTCGAAGCCCCCACCGAACCCCAAGCCACCCAAACCGCCCAACAACTCCAACAACACATACCTTCGGGCGCCACGGGTTGACCCAAAGCGCAACCCGTGTCTTCCCCCCCTCTCCGGGTGCCACTGGTTGTCCCGAAGGGCAACCAGTGTCCCCCCCCCCCCCCCCCCCCCCCCCGGCGGGGGCTTATCCGGCATCGCATGCGGGTCCATCAGGTCCGGATCACTCCAGCCGGTTGAAGTCGATTCACGGTCAGGAGGGTTTTGTTCGCGCACGTGCGGGATTCTACGTCCACGCTCAACACCCGGCGCGCAGATCCATGATCATCCTGAAGAAGGGACGGAGTAGCCGTTCACCTTCGAACAAACTCAAGGCGGGGCATCGGGCCGATCGGTCGAATCACGGCCTGTGCCGGGGAGGAGGCAGAGCACGAAGCGGGGCCAGAACGTTCTGCTGAAACCGGTCTCGCCCCACGATCAGGCCCTGCCCGTTGATGAGCTCGGGATGCTGCTCCTGGATGAGCGCTCTGGTTTCGGCGATTCGGCGATCGGTGGTCGGGTGCGTCGAGAGCCATTCCGGTCCCGCGGCCCCGCCCTGGAGCGATTTGAGGATTTCAAAAACCTCGATCAACCCCTCCGGATCGTAACCGGCGCGGGTCATGTACCGAAGTCCGAGTTGATCGGCCTCGAGCTCGTGGCTTCGGCTGAAGGACAGGGCAAAGACGGTACCTCCGACCTGTGCGCCCACGCCAATGCCTCGCAGGACATCACTGTCCTGAAGCTCTCCGAAAACACCGATCATGGTCACGACCCCGGCGATCGCGTACTGATTGGAGATAATTCTCGCCGAATGCCGGCCGGTGACATGACCGGCCTCGTGGCCAAGGATGCCGGCAAGCTGGGCCTCACTGTTCATCCGACTGAGCATGCCACGCGTGATGAAGACTTTCCCGCCGGGAATGGCGAATGCGTTGACCGTGGCCGAGTCAAGGACAATGAACTCCCAGGGCACATCCCACGGTTCGGGATCCAGGCGGGTCGCTTCCACGATCTTGGCCCCGACGTCGCGAACATAATTGCGGATCTGGGCCGACTGAATCTCGCCGCCGTAACCGGCCACGAACTCATCGCGCGCCTCGGCGCCGAGCCGAACCTCCTGATCACGACTGATCATGATGAACTGACTACGCCCGGTCGCCGGGACCGTGCCGCATCCGGCAAGCCACGGGCTGACCGCCAGAACCACTATCCACAACCACGACCATTTTCTTGACATGTTCGGCTCCTTTATCAGGAAGACACCGGGCCGCCCCGTATAACGCAATATCATAACCTGTCTTGCGACATGGTCTGTTTTCTGCATGCATTCAAGCCCGTGCGATTCACCCCTTTAGCCGGAACATTGCCGGGAATCGCGGCTTCCGGGCAACTTGAACGCGACAGGGCGTACATCAGGCGTTGGTCAGGATCGGCAACGACAGGTCCGTGGGCTGCGCCGCCATGGCCGGGAACTCCACCTCTTGCTCATCGTAGGTGATGCACTTGAGGCCCAGATCCCGGAACATCTGATGGTCCAGCTTCGGATCCCGATTAAAGGTGGTCAGGTAGTTGCCGATCATCATGCTGCTGGCACCGGCGAAGAAGGACCAGCTCTGCATATCTCGAAGAATCTTGCCCCGCCCGCCGGCGATTTTCAGTTCCTTGTCCGGCAGGATGAAGCGAAAGATCGCCACGATCTTGAGCGCTTCCATTGGCTCGAGCTCTTCGCCTTTCTCGCCCATGGGCGTTCCCTCGATGGCATAGAGGAAGTTGATGGGAACGACATCAGCGCCAAGCTCGCGGATGTCCATCGCCATGTCCAGCCGGTCGTCCCAGTTCTCGCCGAGACCGAAGATACCGCCGCAACAGAGACTGAGCCCGGCGGACTTGGCCCGGCGCAGCGTGTTGAGACGGTCCTCGTAGCTGTGCGTGGTGACGATCGAGGGAAAATGGCGGCGGCTGGTTTCGAGATTGTGGTTGATCCGCTCCACCCCCATATCCACAAGCCGCCGCACCTGGTGCTCGCTCAGTTCGCCAAGTGTGGCGCACGGTCGGATTTTGCCTTCACTGGCCAGCTTGCGGTAGTACGGTTCCAGCCGGTCAAGCTCGCTTTCCGTCGGACCGCGCCCGGCATTGACCACGCCGAACGAACCGGCCATGTTGTTGATCGCATCGTCCGTGACCGATTGGATGTCATCGATCTCCGCGCGGCTGGGCGTGACGTGGGTCTTGTAATGCTTGCTCTGCGAGCAGTATGCGCAATCCTCGCTGCACGCGCCGACCCGACCGGCGATGATCGAGCACAGCTTGGCGTTGGGGCCGACATACCTCACTCGGATGCGATTGGCCCAATAGAACAGGTCATAAAGCTCCTGCCCGGAAGCGGAGGTCAACTCCATCGCTTCCTCACGCGTGATCGCATGGCCGGCAAGCACCCGCTGGCCCAGTTCGAATATTCGGTCGCCCAGCGGCGAACAGCCCGGACCCTCGTGGACGGTTTCGACAGTCTGCTTTTGAATCATGACTCATCCTCGTTCAAGTCGCCTTCAGCGATGGATGCCGTGCCTCGCGGGGCGTGGTGGACGCAGCGCGGCAAGCCATTGGAGAAAAACGGATATTTCAGCCCGATAGTCTACTTCGATCTGGATCGCCTGACAATGCCCAATCGGCAACACGCTCAATCAAAAGACCCTTATCACGACTTGTCCGGACGATACTCGATCACCTGCTCCATCTTCCGTCGAATCCGCTTTCTGAGTTTCCGGCGATCGCTTTCAATCCGCTCCACGGCCTGGTCCACGAACTCCGACAGACGGCGGCCATCCTCAGTCGTCACCAGATCGCGCAAACGCTCCTGCAAAAGGTGGCGATCCCGGTCCTCGCCAAGTTGATCGCCCAGCTTGGACAGCGCCCGAGCCGATTTGGCGCCCGACCCACGATCCTGACCCAGAAAACGGCACTGGATCAACGCCGCCTTGACCCGCTTGCGCAGGTCGTGGGCCAACTCGGTCTCCCATTGCCTGGTCAACTGGCGGCAGTCCCGCCGCGCTGAGGCCAGATCGCGGCAATAGGCGCGGAAGAGCAGCTTCGGACCCGCTCCATCGGCATCCAGTCGTTGAACACAATCCTCGGCCTCTCCCAGTTGCCTGAGAACTTCACTGAGCGAAACCTGCCGCCCGCGCAGACGAAGCTTCTCCCGCTCGACCCGGAGACAACCCGCAACGGCATCGTACGAGGCGGCATCCAGGGATTGGAGATCATCAGCCAGCTTCTCCCACGTCCGAATACAGACATCGGCATCCCGCATGGATGACAAAGCGCGGCCGACATCACGCAGACGCCGGTTCGCCGCCCTCGCCGTCGCATGAGACCCCGACGGCCGGAGCAGCCGGAGCAACGCCCTGGCCTGTTTGATCAGTTTCCGAGCCTCGTGAACCCCGGTCTCGCTCAGGGGCGATCGCTCCTGGCCGCCCCTCAGGTGCGACCGCGCCCGCTCGATCCGTTCGCACAACGACGCTGCGATATCGGGCCGGGTTGTCGCGGTTGCACTCATCGCCCCGTATTTTACCGCACCGCAATGGCGTCGGATGTCCGGGTGTCCGCGTGAACTTTCATTCGCGCAAGTCAGGCGGACTGACGAATCGGACTGGTCGCCGCGCATTTCCTGATCCAATCGCCGCAGACGCGAAGCAACCCGACCGGGTCGATTGGCTTGCTCGCGTAATCATTGCATCCCGTCTCCAGGCAGCGTTTGCGATCTTCGACCATGGCATGGGCCGTCAGGGCGATGATCGGTGTCTGGAATCCCGCTGACCGAAGTTGCCGCGTGGCTTCGTACCCATCCATCACCGGCATCTGCATGTCCATCAGAACCAGATCGAACGGCCGACCCTCCCGCCCGGCCCGTTCGATCGCCTCCAATGCGGCCCGGCCGTGTTCGGCCGTGGCCACCGACGCGCCGGCGCGGCCGAGATGGAACCCAACCAACCTTTGATTGTCCACGCCATCCTCCACCAACAGGATTCGAGCACCGGCCAGCGAAACCGCCGCGGACCGGTCGCAAGCCGTTGGTTCGGGATGGTGAATCGAGCGGACATCAAAATCGTCACGATCACTTGCCGATTGCCAGGAGCCGCAAGCCTCGGTTTCAAGAACCAGCGTGAACCTGCTGCCCCGCCCCTCCTCGGACGCGACTTCGATCCGGCCGCCAAGCAATTGGGCAAGCGAACTGGAAATCGACAATCCCAATCCGGTGCCACCGAACCGCCTCGACGTCGATCCATCGGCCTGCGTGAAAGGCTTGAAACGGCTGATGCGTCGGCACTGCTCGGGCGTCATTCCGATCCCCGAATCCACAACGGCCAGTCGCAATACGCCGGCCCCCGGAGATTGTTGCGCAAACGAAGCCCGAATGAGGATGGCGCCCCGATCGCTGAACTTGATGGCATTGCCCACGAGATTGAACAGAATTTGACGCAGTCGCACTGGATCGGTTCGAATCCGATCGGGCACCATCGAATCGTACTCGACACCGAGTTCAAGCCCCTTGGCCGCCGCCCGATTCTCGAGCGCGGCGACAACGGCGTCCATCACCTGCCCCAGGTCGACCATCATCATCTCCACGGACAGCTTGCCCGCTTCGATTTTCGACATGTCCAGCACATCATTGATGACCGACATCAGGTGATCGGCATTGGCGCGGATTCGCCTCACACAGTCGGCCACCATTTCCGGATCAGACACCAGATCACGCTCACCGTTCAACAGGTCCGCGAAGCCGAGTATCGCGGTCATCGGTGTACGGATCTCATGGCTCATGTTGGCCAGAAACTCGCTCTTGGACAGATTGGCCTGGCGCGCTTCCTCGGCCATTTGATTGGCCCGTTCGATCGCCTCCCGCAATTCACCATTGGCTTTGCGCAGCGCGTCTTCGATGCGTTTCCGTTCCGTCAGGTCCACATCAATGCAGTACATCTCCGGATCACCTTCGGTGTTTCGGAGCATCAGGTGGCTGGAGAAGACATCAACCCTGCTGCCATCCTTACGCTTGAGAGCGAGCTCGGCGGACGGCATCGAGGCATTCTCCCTGATCCACGAATCCACCGTCCCGATCACCTGGTCCCGCATTTCCTCGGGAATGATCAGGTCTTCAAGTTGCCGACCGTTCGCCTCGGCGGCTGAATAACCGTATAGCGCTTCGCTGGCATGGTTCCAGAATATGACCTTTCGCTGTCGATCATAGCCCTGGACGGCGATCGCCGGCGTCTGCTCGAAGATCGACCGAAAGCGCCGTTCGCTCTGGCAAAGCAGCTCGTGCATGCGCTTTTTCTCGGTGATGTCGCGAGACACACCAACCATTGATATCAAGCGGCCCGCGGCATCCCTGACGGCCTGTACCCGTGCCACATGCCAACGGATACTGCCATCGGCATGGCGTAATCGATATTCGGGTATTTCCGCTGACTCCAAACCAGCATTGAATCGGGCAACATATTCCATACACGTCGGCAGGTCATCATCATGGATCATCCAATCAAATGACCGCCCCACGGCTTGCTCGGCCCGATACCCCGTCTCTCGAAGCCAGGAGGGAGACACGTACGTGATGATGCCCCTCGGCGTGATGCTCCAGAGCAGGTCGCCGGAGTGCTCCACCAGCATGCGGTACTGCAAGTGCTCGGTCGAGGGGGCCTGGTTCGCACTGCCGCCAATCCCGGAATGGCACCGTCGGCGAACCCACTCCACGGAGTACAACGCAGCCAAGGCCAGGAGCACTCCCGCGAGAAAGCTGACGATCAGGACGGGCCCGATGCTCCAAATTTCGACAGATAAAAGATTTAGGTATAGGGGCCGCGACTCGAATCCAGCCGACCCCAACCCGGGTTCGATAACCGGCATCAACGGTCCGAGCGCAGGTTGTTCAAGCAGAGCATTCAAGGGGGCAAGCTCTTCCGATGAAATATATCTTCAGGAATACCACTTCATCGGGATTTCCTTCCGGACAGTTGAGTCGGGATTAGGCAAACGGGCCGCGACGGTGCGCATCCGGCCGCCTTTGGAACAAGCTGGTCGTAAAGTGAAGCACGAAGTGGATTACTCGGGCCGCGATCCGCTCGATTCGCCGTTTTCGGCATTTCCGGCATCATCCCAGACCACAACCAGCAATCGGTTTTCCGATTTCAGCGGTTGATCAAGATTCGGAGGGCAGTCCACGGTGCCGTCGGCATGTTCGACCGCGATCACCTGGGCGTTGTAGCGCTGGCTGAACTGACAGGCCCGGAGCGACTGCCCGAGAACATCCACGGGAACGAAAAGTCGCTGCACACGGGCCTGCTTCTGGCCACGTCCACCGATCAGAAACTCGTTGAGTCGCAGGTCCGGCTCAATGGCGGTCAGGGCATCGCTTTCCTCAAAAACGGCCGAGCGCGTCCGTCCGAGACGCTCGCCCATGGCCTGGACAACCCTGGCGCGGCTGAACATGCCGTGCCAGACCCCGCCCCGCCCCCCGCTGAAGACCGGGATCGCATCATGTTCGCCGCGGTTGAACGCCTCCAGGGCCGCATAGACATCTTCATCCGGCTCGACATGCTCGAACCGGTGGGCGGCGATATCCGAAGCAACCAGGATCGAAGCGACCTGACCCGACTCCATGACCCGGCTCAGGTCCGATGCCGAGATCAGGCCATACAGCCGGCCTTTACGCGCCACGGCGATCACCGGCCGAGTGCCCGGCTCGATCCGGCGGATCACCTCATCCAGCCCCGTGTCCGGATCCACCGTCGTCGGCCAGTTGGCTTCCATCAATTCGCTGACCTTCCAGGACTCGAGCACATTGATCATCGGATCGGCCGCGTGGACCGGCGAATCGGTGTGCGTTCGGACCTGCTCGCGGTTGAGCCCGTGCCGCCTGGCAATGATGTAGCTGATGATGCAGGCCAGCATGAGCGGCGCGATCAGACCGTAGCTTCCGGTCATTTCCATGATCATCACCATCGCCGCCAGCGGCGAGCGCATGGTCGCGGCGAAGAAGGCGGCCATCCCGACCGGCACCAGTCCCTGACGAAGATTCTCATCCAGGCCGCCGGGAACCAGCGCCATGCCGGCCGAACCCACCATCAGGCCCGCGACGCCACCGATAAAGACTGATGGACCCAGAACCCCGCCCGGCGCGCCGCTTCCCACGGTGAAGGCCGTCGCCAGGCACTTGGCCACGAGGATCAGGGCGCACAAACCCGTCAGGCCCAACCAACTCAGCGACGCACCCTCGAACAAGCGCTGATCCAGCCCCGCTTCGATGAAGAAATACCGACCGTCCATCACCTGGGGGACCAGGCACGCCAGAGCGCCCGTCGCCAGGCCGCCCAGGCCGGCGGTCGCCCAGATCGGCAGGCGGCTGCGCGGCACCAGAACACGTTCCACCCAGCCAAACATGTAAAAGAACATGATCGCCGAGACGCCGCACACGACACCGAGAAACGAATACCAGATCAGATTCACCGGCGCAAAGAACGTGATCGAGTCCACCGCCAGCATCGGCCCCTCATAACCCCAGAACGACATGTATACCGAGTAGCCGATCACCGAGGCCACGAACGAGGGCACGATCGCATCGGATTCAAACTCCGGCTCCCGGTAGAGGATGCTGGTGGCAAAAAGCGCTGCGCCCAGCGGGCATCGAAAGATGGCCCCGATCCCCGCGGCACAGCCTGCCAGAAGCAGAATGCGACGCTCCCGAGGGCTCACGCCCCAGACCCGCCCGAGCGTCGAACCCACCGCGGCACCCAGCGCCGCGATCGGACCCTCCGGACCCGCCGAGCCGCCCGTTGAGATCACAATGGCGGAGCCGCCGGCTTTCACCGTCGGCACTCGCATCGGCATGTGTCCCAGTTGCCGGTGAAAACTGTGGGTCAGCGTGTCGACGCCATGGCCACGATTGCCGTGGGCAAGCCAATGCACCAGAAAGCCCGCCAGCGTCGCCCCAACGGCGGGCATGAGCAGGACCTCCCAGTTGAACTGCAGAACCTGGGCCGTGCCCTGGTGCGTAAACCTGCCCACCAGAACATCATAAAGCGAGTGTATCGCCCACTCCAGACACGCCGCCGCCAGTCCGGCGGCCAAGCCGACCACCACGGCCATGCTCAAGCGTCGAACCCACTTGAACGCTGATCGACCCAGAAAATCCTGCAAAAGGCCATGTTCGGCCACGATCTACCTCGATTCCGTCACCCGCGGCGACCACGCCCCGCGACCATCAGCGTCACACCCGTGGCCGACCAACGACCCCAAACTTATCCAACCCGCATGGTTATGGTCAACCGAACTCCCCCAATCCGCCCAACCATTCTTGGCCGATCGATCCGGTCCCGACGGTCGCGGAGCGCGACGCCAGAAGATTCGAACAACAAAACCAACTGGATTCACGCCAAAGCGCGGGTAATATTCTGCTTCTCAGGACACCAAGCCGCTCGAGCCCTCATTCCGCGACCGCCAGGATAGAACACGCCCAGGCTGGTTGACCCAGTGGATCGGGTTTCGCGAGCGGCCTCAGCAGAAAGGATGGCGGAAGATGAGGCAACGAGTTTCAGTGTTGGCCCTGATCGGGGCACTGGCGGTTTCGGTAAGCGCTGCCCAGGCCGCGCCCGGAGGCAACACCATTGTCCGCATGGAGACGGATTTTGGTCCAGTTCATCTTGAGCTCTTCGACCACATTACCCCCCTGACCGTCCAAAACTTCCTCAGCTACGTCAACTTCGAGTGGGACGGCGATGTCTTCTCGGTCTACGACGGCGCCCTGTTTCATCGACTCATCCACGACTTCGTTCTTCAGGGCGGCGGCTTCTACTTCATCGACGGACACGGTGCCGTTGAGGTTCCAAAACTTGATCCGGTACCTAACGAGCCGTACCTGTCCAACGTTCGCGGCACGGTGGCGATGGCCAAGCTCGGCGGAGACCCCGACAGCGCCACCAACCAGTTCTTCTTCAACCTTGGCGACAATTCGGAGAACCTGGATTTTCAAAACGGCGGCTTCACCGTCTTCGCCCGCGTCATCGGCAACGATATGGATGTGATCGATGTGATCGCGTCGCTGGATACTTTCAATGCCAGCAATGTTCATCCGGCATTTACGGATATCCCCCTGATCGAAGATGATGGTTCGCTCTTCGTAACCGGTTCATGGGTCGTGAAGGTTGTCGAAGACTATTTTGATCTGAATGAATCCGGCAGCGTGAACTTCGACGATGTTGATGCCCTGTTCGCCGCGATCATCGGCGGGTCAATGGACCCGAGATTCGATCTGAACCGCGATGGGGTCATCGACATCGATGATGTGGATTTCTTGCTCAACAGCGGCATGGGCAAGCTGCGCGGCGACCTGACCGGTGATGGACGCATCGGCCTGCGGGATGCCTTTATCCTCATGGAGAATTTCGGCCCGCAGAGCGCTGGCTACGCTCAGGGCGACCTGATTGGAGATGGCACGGTCGGCGATCTGGACCTCGCCGTGATCCAAGCCGCGCTTGATGGTGGCGGACCGGCGGCGACCAGTGTGCCCGAGCCGGCATCGCTCACGCTTCTGGCCATGGGCGGCCTCGCACTGCTGAGACGTCGCGGCGTGCGCTGATCCCAGACCCCGACTCACTCACCAGCCCTCATCGCCGCGGGCGGTCGATTGCCCCCGACTTCATCCGGGGCTAACCTCCCAGACATGGGCTAACCTCCCAGACATGATTGAAGCGGAATTCCATCCGTCCGATCGAGCCGATCCGGCCGTGACCATCGTGCTGCTCCACGGCATCCTGGGCCGTGGGCGGAACTGGTTCGGCATCGCCCGGGCGCTGGCCCAGGCCGATGCCGGCGTTCAATGCGTCGCCCTTGATCTGCCCGCCCACGGCGCTTCTCCGGCGATTGAGCCTCACACCGTCGAGCATGCGGCCACGAGCATCGCCCAATGGATTCAAGCTGAAATCGCGGGCCCGGTCATGCTCGCGGGCCATTCCTACGGCGGCAAGGTGGCCATGGTCGCCGGGCCGAAACTGATCGACCAGCTTGCGGCGCTGTGGATCATCGATGCCACACCCGACCCGGTTCCCGATGGGCAGGGACCATGGCTCGTGCTCGATGCCCTCGAACACGTTCCCGGCCCGTTCTCGACTCGTAAAGAGGCATCCGATCAACTGCGGCAGGCCGGATTGCCGCTGGATGTTGCCCAGTGGCTGGTGGGGAACCTGACGATGGACGGGGATGTCTACCGATGGATGAACGATCACGCCGCCATCCGAGCCTATCTTGACGATTACGGACGCGTCGATCTCTGGGCCGAGCTTGAGTCCACCGCGCAATCGCGGCCGGTCGGACTGATCCATGCCCAGCGCTCGAATCTGCTGACCCGCCAGGCGTTGGAGCGGCTGGATGCACTCAGCCGGACCACCGATCTCAAGGTTCACGCACTCGATGGCGGACACTGGATTCATACCGAAAAGCCCGACGACGTGGTGAACCTGCTGGCCGGTTCAATCCCGTAGGCCCGATCCGCATCGCCAGAAACGTTGAATCGCACCGATCATCGGGCAAGCCAAATCACCAACCCCCAACCCGCCGCGCAGGCCGCGCCGCCGGCCAGAAGGCTGCCCAGAAGGTTGATCGCCGCGGCGCGTCGAGCGCCCTCCTCGACCAATCGCAGGCTCTCATACATCCATGTCGAAAAGGTGGTGTAGGCGCCCAGAAACCCACCGCCAACGACCATCGCGACCTCGGTGGATATCCCGCCACAACTCATCAGCCCCCAGACCACGCCCAATGCCAGCGCCCCGCTTACATTCACGACCATCGTGCCCAGCGGAAGCACGCCACGCATCCGCCGACCGATGGTGTCATCCAGGAGATAGCGACATGCCGCACCCATGCCGCCGGCGACCATGATCAGGGGCAAGAGCCAGGTGTTCACGACCGCGATGCACTCCCCGATCCGCGATCGTCCGCCGAATCCCCGCCGCGATAGAACACGATGTCCACCGCTTCCCTGACGACCAATCCCTCGGTGACCATGCCGTCGAGGTCCCGGGCGAATCGATCGATGCGGTCGGCCCGGTCGACGATGATGATCACCACCGGCAGGTCTTCGCTTAGCGTAAGCAATCTGGAGGTGTGAAGGCGCGAATGAGCGCCAAAGCCTTCAACGCCGCGCAGGACCGTGGTGCCGGCCAGCCCGGATGCCCGAGCTTTCTCGACGATCTTGTGATAAAGCGGGCCGCCATCGGCCTGGTCGCTTTCGCCGATGAAGATGGTCAGTCGCGCGCCGGGGCCCTGGATTTTCATGTCGAATCCTTTCGGTACCGCGTGGGAAATGGAACGCGGGCCAAGGCCACACCGAGCAGCGCGGCGATGAGGCCCACGATGATGCTGGCGATCGGGTAAATCAGACCCAGCACATGGTTGCCCGATTCATGCAGTTGCGCCCACTCAAGGCTCAGGTTCGAAAACGTGGTGAACGATCCCAGCATGCCCGTACACAGCAGCGGATGGAGCGTTCGCCCGGGACGAAGCCGCTCGATCAGCAGCACCGCCAGAAAACCCAGCAGAAACGCGCCCAGGATGTTCTCGGCGAACGTCGTCAACGGAAACCTGCCCGGATCATTGGGAAACCACATGACAAAACCGATTCGCAACCCCGTGCCGATCGTGCCCCCGAGCATGACCAGCATCAGGCTTCGCGCCAGCCGCGGACGACCCGACGGCGAACTTCCCGGCTGGCGGGATTCAGAACCCTTCCGCGGCTGCCCGGGCCAAGTCGTTGCGGTTCCATGAAGTTGCATCCGGGCCAACTTCCTTCCAGAGGGCCATGGCCAAACCAATCGCCGATCTATCGGGTGATGATCACGCCCTCGAGGGCGAAGTAGAGATTGTTCAGGAACGTCGCCAGGACGAAATTGGTGATGATGATCGCGATGAAGCTGACCACGAATGAACTGGTCGCCGCCTTGCCCACGCCCTCAGCGCCGGGATCGCAATAAAAGCCCTTGTAGGTGCTCACCAGGCCGATCCACATGCCGAAGAACACCGCTTTGAGCAAACCGGTAAAGAGATCCCAAGCCAGGACGAACTCGGCCGTGAACGCCCAGTAATCGCGCTCGTTGATGCCATAGAGCTGAACGCTGACCAGGTAGCCCCCGGCGATGCCCAGAATGTTGCTGACCACGGTGAGCAGCGGCACCATCAGGATGCAGGCCACCACGCGCGGCGCCACCAGGTATGCGATCGGATCGACACCGATCACGCGCATGGCATCCAGTTGCTCGGTCACCCGCATCGTGCCGAGCTCGGCACTGACCGACCCGCCCACACGCCCGGCGATCATCACCGCCGCCAGGACGGGGCCGATCTGCTTGACCACACTCAGCCCGATCACACCGCCAAGCCGCGTCTCCTGGCCCAAGAGGCGAAACTGCTCATACATCTCCACGACCAGCACCATGCCGACAAACGCCCCGACGAGCATGACCACCGGGATCGATCGGGTGCCGACCTCGTAAAACTGCGGAAAAAGGATCGAGGGACGTGCCCATCGGCCACAGGAGCGCACCATGGCTTCGCCCGTCCGGCCCGCGAAGCGGAAAAACCGGCCCAGGCTCTCAAGCGAATCCAGAAGCGATTCACCCAGTTTGGCAAAGTGAGCCAGAATCATCGACCGATGATCTTACCCTCAACCGCGTGATCAGGAACACTTCCCTCGCCGCGAGCGGTCCGGCCCACCGCTCAGTGAGCCGGTCCGAGCTGGTCATACGCCCAACGGACCAGGGCTTCGGTCTCCTCCCAGCCGATGCACGAGTCGGTGATTGAAACCCCGTACTTGAGTTGACCCACATCCTCGCACAGTTCCTGATTGCCTTCATGCAGATTGGATTCGACCATCATGCCGAAGAGGTGGCGATTGCCGCCGCGCCGCTGCTCGACCACGCTGCGAAACGCGATCTGCTGGTTCTGGGCCTTCTTGGCGGCATTGGCATGCGAGCAATCGACCATGAGGTTCGGCTCCAGGCCGCCGGCGCGCATACGCGCCTGGGCGCTGGCAACGTCTTCCGGATTGAAATTCATTCGGCCGCCGCCCCCACGCAGAATCGGGTGACCCCAGGAATTGCCCCGCGTTTTGATCACCGTGATCCTGCCCTCATCATCCATGCCCAGAAACGCATGCCGGCCCCTGGCCGCCTTCATCGCATCCAGCGCCACCTGGAGATTCCCCTCGGTGCTGTTCTTGAAGCCAACGGGCATCGACACGCCGCTGGCCATCTGTCGATGCGTCTGCGATTCGGTCGTCCGCGCCCCAATCGCGGCCCAGGTGACCAGGTCGGCGATGTACTGGGGCACGATCGGATCGAGAATCTCGGTGCCCACCGGCAGGCCGGTGTTGAGGATGTCCAGCATCAACTGCCGGGCGAGGCGAAGCCCCTCGGAGATATCGAACGAACCGTTCAGATGGGGGTCGTTGATCAGCCCCTTCCACCCGATGGTGGTCCTGGGCTTCTCGAAATAAACCCGCATGACGATGTAGACCCGTTCGATCACTTCGCGGCGCAGTTCCGCCAGCCGCTGCGCGTAATCCAACGCCGCGATCCGATCATGGATCGAACACGGCCCCACGATCAGCAACATTCGCTGGTCACTGCCGCTTAGAATCTGCTGGATGGTCTCGCGACTGTCCGCGACCAGCTCGTTGGTCTGGGCGGTGTGAGGCAGCATCTCGCGCAACTGGCGGGGCGTCACCAGCGAAACGGCTTCATCAACATTGACGTTCTGAGTCGGGCGCAAGGTCGCCCAGCCCGCAGCGCCTTCGGCTGCCGGATGATGCGCTGGCGACCAGCCTTGGGGATTGAATTCGGACATTGTGGGTCAGGTTTCCTTATCGGGCCCAGCACCGCCGAGGCGGCGGCGGGCAGGCCAAAGGCTATGGATCGGTGGCAAAAGGCCTGATATCTTACTTTATCGACAACCTCGGGGGTTTGATTCCGGTGATTCCGCTTCAGGCCGGTACCCTTCACGGGAGAACGCTTCCATGGCCATCCGAACCCGAAAAAACAGTGTTAGCGCATGTGATCAAGGGGTTTACCGCACGCAAGAGCGGCATCGTCGCCCGGGTCCGCACCTGGGCCTGTGCATGCTGATCCTTGCCATCTGGGTTCTGGGGCTCGGCTCGGCTCCGCCAGGAACGGCTCAAGCAACCGGCCCCGAGGCTGTTTCGGCCGCGCGCGATGCCGAGCCGAACGTCTCCGGGCCATCGAGGGCGAATCCCGCTTCGGACCACTGGGCGGGCCTGATCGACTCCGTGCAGGCGCGGCGACTGCGCGGCCTGGCGATGCCCAGTCAGGATGTGACACTCAACAGCCCGCTGCGGGGGACGATCCAGGACATCCTCGTCCGTGAAGGGCAACAGGTCGAGGCCGATCAGCCGCTGGTGCGCCTCGACGACCGACTTCAGACCCTCGCGGTCCAGGGTGCCCGTCTGCGTGCGGCCAGCGAGGCCGAGATCGACCGCGCCCGCGCGGAGCGTGACTTTGCCAAATTGGAGCACGATCAGAAGGTCGCCGCCGGAGATGCCGTCGGCCGCTGGGAGATCGAACGGGCCAAGCTCGAATGGGACCGTGCCACCGCGGTGCTGCGTGCCGCCGAGGAGCGCCGCGAGTTGGCCGCGCTGGAGGCCAGAATCGAAGAACAGCGACTGGATATGCACACCCTCCGCGCTCCGGTCGCGGGAATCGTCGAACGCATCCATGCCCGGCCCGGCGTCACCCTGACCGATCAGGACCCGATCGCCCGGATACTGGTCCTCGACCCCCTCGAGGCTCAATTCTTCCTGCCGGTCGAGATCGCCGCGCGCATGACCGAGGGCGAAAGCGTACTCCTGGGATCGTTCGGCGATGCGCCGCGCAGGCTCAATGCCGAGGTCCGCAGCATCGGGCGCCTGGTCGATTCAGGCAGTGGCACGGTTCGCGTCGTCATGACGATCCGCAACCCTCCCACCGAACGCGACCAATCGCCGGCGCAGCTTCCAGGCGGTCTGGCCGTTCAGTTGATCGGGCCAGGGCCCAGGACAGCCGACGATCGGCCGGATTGAGAAGCCTCCTCCCCACCCCACGCGGCCGAAACCCCAGCCGCCATGCCCGAACCGTTGTTCATGGACCTGCTGACCTCCATCGATCTTGAAACACCGGAACAGGTCGAGCTCAAGCTCGACCTGGCCGGCCCCGCCTCGCGCTTCGCCGCGCAGATGTTGGATTGGCTCTTGCAGTTCATCGTCATCATGGTTTTTGTCATTGTGCTTGTCGCCGCTGATGCCTTGCATTTCATGGATATGGTCGATGAGATGCAAGGCGGTGTGCTCATGGCATTGACCATCGCAATCGTCTGGGTGTTTCTCATCTTCTATGGCTTCTTATTCGAATGGCTGATGCACGGCCGCACGCCGGGCAAATGGCTGATCAATCTTCGGGTCATATCCGAATCGGGCGGACCACCCACGGTCCTGGCCCTGTTCCTGCGTAACGTGCTGCGCTTCGCCGATTTCCTCCCGACCGTGTACATGCTTGGCGGTATCGTCTGTGCCTTGAACGCCCGCCACCAGCGCCTCGGCGATATGGCGGCGGGAACCCTGGTCATTCGCGAACAGGCACCGGACCAGCGCTACATGCCGGCGGCCGCCCACGACTTGCCCCGCGCGGCAAGTTCAATGGCCGATACCTCGCTCACCCAGGAGGAGACTCAGCTTCTGAGGCGATTCTTTGAACGCAGGGCTGAACTGACCGACGACGCCAGATATCGACTGGCCCGACGTCTGGCCGAGCAGCTATTCCGTCGCCATGGCGGCGATCATTCCCTTTCCGATGAAAAGTATCTTGAAGCGCTTTACCAGGGGGTCGAGTCGTGAACGTCGAGCGATGGATCGAAACACGTCGAGAAGGATGGATCGCGCTGGAGCAACTGGTCAGCCGGGTTCGCACGATGCGCAAGTCGCGGCTCGATCCCCAGGAGGTCCGGCGGATGATCTCGCTTTATCGCCGCGCCTCGGCGGACCTGGCGCGACTGCGCACCGCTGAAGCTTCCCGCGATGCCATTGATGAACTCAACCGAATCGTCCTTCTGGCCCATGCCCTGATCTACCACGCCGCGCCGCCGACCCGCCAGAGCGGCATCGTCCAATTCCTCGCCCGTGACTACCCCCGCACGGTTCGGGAGAGTTGGCCGTTTCACCTCGCTTCGTTCCTGATCGCGACGCTCTTCGCCGTTCTGGCGTTCGCGCAGGTGCAGCAAGACCCGTTTCTCATCGCCGCGGTCATGGGCGGAGCCGAACACGAATTCGTCGGCCAGCGAACCGGCGCCGACATTCGCGACCGCTTTCTCGAAGCCGATCAGCCCACGCTGTTTTCGTACGTCACCACCAACAACATCCGCGTGGCACTGGTCGCGTTCGCACTGGGCATTACCTTCGGAATCGGGACGGTCTTCATCCTGGCGGTCAACGGCACCATGCTCGGCGGATTCGCTGGCGCGTATGCCCAGAGCGGGGTCGGCGCCGAGTTCTGGATTACCGTCATGCCCCATGGGGCGCTGGAACTGAGCGCGGTCGTCTTTGCCGGCGGTGCGGGCCTGATGATCGGCTACAGCCTCTGGTGTCCGGGCAGGCACACACGTCTCGAGTCGCTGAAGCGAGGCGGCAAGAAGGCGTTGATCATTATCTGCGGCCTGATCCCCGCCTTCATCCTCGCGGGCCTGATTGAAGGCTTCATCACACCCTCGGCCCACTTGTCCGACCCGATCAAGCTGGCCATCGGCGGCTTGGCCGCGCTCGTCTTCTGGACCCACCTGCTGCTCGGTGGCCGCGATCAGACCGACCGGACCGATCCGGCTACCGATGAGGATGCTACAAACGCATCCGCCGTTTGATGTCCAGATATTTCTGCACCACCTCCGCATTGAGGCTGCGCGGCGAGACATCCAGGACATCCACACCATTGCGCTTCATCGTCAACAACGCCTCGTTGCGGGCATCGAGCAGGTCCATGCCCACCGCCTGACGATAAAGTTCACGCGATGACCGCGGCGGCGAATCCGCGATGGCCAGCAGGTCTTCGTGGCGGAAAGTCACGCAGACCGGCAGGTGGTGCCGGGCGAAGCGCATGGTGTGGGCCAGCACCGAATCCGATGTGATCGAGTCAATGACATCGGTGAAAAAGACAATGAGCGACCGCCTGCGGTGACGAAGGGAAAGGAAACGACAGGCCGCATCGTAATCCGATTCACGCAGGCGCGGTTCGAGACGGTAAAGCGCTTCATAGATCGCCCCGACCGCCGCGCGCCCGCGGGAGGCCGGCACCTGGCACTCGATCTTGTCACTGAAGCCGATCAACCCCACCCGATCACCCTGCCGCGCCGCCACATGGGCCAGCAGCAGCGAAGCCTGGATGGCGTAATCCAGTCGAGACAATTCACCCACCATGGTGGTCATCAACCGGCCGCAATCGAGCATGATCAGCAGGTTCTGGCTCCGCTCGACCTGAAAATCGCGGGTCATCAGCTTGCCCCGACGGGCCGACGCCTTCCAGGCGATCGCGGCGGTCGGATCGCCGGGGACATATTCGCGAAGACTGTCGAACTCCCCACCGTGCCCGCGGAATCGCGAACGCATTTTGCCGATCTCGGTCCGCTCGTGGCGGTAAACCTGAAGCTCGAATCGTCGGAGGCTCTCGATGCTCGGATAAATTCGTATCTCGGCGCGATGGCGATAGGTGATCTGCCGCGTCACCAGCCCCAACGGGCCGGAGACACGCACCGTCAGGTTGCCCAACTCCATCAGGCCGCGACGCATCGGCATGAGGTCGATACGCGCCGTGGCCCGGCTGTGGGGCTTGATCATGATCGCCAGCGGATCCTCACGAGCCTTCAGATGAAGCGGCAGATCGACACGAATTAGAATCGTCAGGTCACGATCAGCCTGGTTGATCACCTCGATCTCCCAGGCGTTCCACTCGTTGAGCGAAAGCTGCTCACGTTGAACCGGCTTGAGAACAAGGCTGCGACGATTGGGTGCCAGGAACGCATCGCAGACAGCTAGAGCCAGGAGCAGTCCGCTGCAACCCATCACCACGGCAAAACCAAGGTTCGGGCCCGCCAGAACGGCGATCACCGCGGGAATCACGAACAGCAGGATCAGTCGGGGCGTGGGCAGAGCCATGATGAATCGATACTCACCCGGACCAGGCGGTCGTGGGGGATGGTTCGGCGAACTACTGGCGCGGCACGGGAACCCGCCGAACCACTTCCTCGAGGCAGCGATCGGCGGCGATACCTTCGATTTCGGTTTCGGGCGAGAGCAGGACACGATGGCGCAGCACGGGAGCCACCAGGTCGCGAACATCGTCGGGAGTCACAAAATCGCGTTCGCGCAGCGCTGCCATGGCCTTGGATGCCTGAAGCAACATCGTCGAAGCCCGGGGACTTGCGCCTAGCAAGAGTCGCGGCGACTGGCGGGTGGCCCGAACGAGGGATGCGATATAGCCCAGCACGGCCGGGCTGACCGTGACCTTCTCGACGATGGCCCGACGCACTTGCTGCAACTCCTCGACCGACCCCAGCCGGTCGAGGTTCCAGGTCGATTCGCGGCTGGAATCGAACCCCCGGTGAACCTGATCCAGCATGGCGTTCTCCGCTTCCTCATCCGGGTAGCCCACCACGATCTTCATAAGAAAGCGATCCAACTGCGCTTCGGGAAGCGGATAAGTGCCTTCGAATTCGACCGGATTCTGCGTGGCGAAGACCATCAGGGCTTCGGGAAGCGCGTGAACCTGCCCATCAACCGAAACCTGCCGCTCCTGCATCGCTTCGAGCAGGGCCGACTGGGTCTTGGCCGGAGCGCGGTTGATTTCATCGGCAAGCAGCATGTCGCTGAAGACCGGTCCGGGGCGGAATACCAACTGCTGCTCGCCCGGTGAAAGGATGCTCAGGCCGGTCAGGTCGGAGGGCATCAGGTCGGGTGTGAACTGCACGCGGCTGAAGCGGCCGCCGACCAGGATCGCCAGTGACCGCGCAAGCAGGGTCTTGGCCGTACCCGGAGGCCCCTCGAGCAGAACATGCCCATGGGCCAGAGTGGCGGTGAGCACCTGCTCGATCACCGCCGACTGTCCGAACACCGCCCGACCCAGCGCTTCGCGCAGTCGCCCGGCGAATCCACCGACCTCATTCAATTCCGTCACTTCAGTTTCTCCAGGATCAGGTGAAAGCCCTGAACGCACTTCAAGGCCGCATCTTCGCGAAGGTCGGCCGCTTCCGAAGCGCTGACCAGCGGACGCCATGCCCACTCAAGATCGGCGAATCGTTGCCGCATCGCATCGGCCAGGGATTGGTCATCCGCCGTCGGCGGAAGACCCAGCTTGAGGCAGATATCGCGCCGATGATATCTTCGAACGATCGTCAGCACGTGATTCAGATCGGCCGTTCGAGCCAGGATCACCGATGCGGCATCGGCCAGCGATCCCTGCCGGCGACGACGGACCGGCGGTACGGCCAGCGGTCGGCCCATCCGCCACCCCGCCATCAGAAGTGCCAGCACGCCGCAAAGGATCAACTGCACCAGCGCCCAACGCCATGTCGGACTGAACATCAATCGGAAGAGCGCACTGAACGTATCGTCAACCTGGCGATATCCAAGGTGAAACTCACTGAAGATCACCCGGCCGCCGGGCTCGCCATCAACCGAATCGCCGGCCAGAAACGTGGCCACATTGAAGGCCAGAACGGGATTATCCGCATATCGCATTCCGTAGTTGGAGAACCCGTAAGTCGAGATCGGATGAATCACCCAACCACGGCCGAAACGCTCGATCGCCAGGATGGCGCGATCATCGGTATCGCGAACGATTGTCCGCTCATCGGGTGAATTCGGCCACTGCAGCGCTTCAAAGCCGACCGCGGCGTAGGGCCGATCGGAGACATTCAACTCTCCGACGCCGCGCAGAACCTCGTGTTCCAGGTTCGGATCGACATCAACCATGCGTTCCCGCGGCGTTGAAACACGCCGCCGTCCTCGCGTGTGGACCGTGTCATCATCCGTGACAAGGTACGGATAGTGATTCAGCACGAGCAGACGCCCACCCTCTTCAACCCATCGATAAAGCGCGCCCCAATCATCCGGGGCCAATTCATCGGGTTGGTCCCCTTCGGCGTCCAGCGGCCCGATGGGCAGCACCAGCCCGGTCGCTGATTCAAGCATCTCACGGCTCAACGACCGCCCCGACCGCACGGCTCGCCCCCCCCGCTGCTCGATCAACTGGTGGAACGCCATGGTCCCCCAGGCCCGATCGAAAAAACTCGATGGCTCGACCCGATCATCGCCCTCGGTGTCGGGCGCGGCAAGGACAGCGACCAACACCACGATCGCCACCGCCAACAGAAGCAGGAGCATCAGAGGCAGGGAGTCCCGACGATTATTGAGGATTCGGATCAACCGGAATCCTTTCCACCAGGGAGCGGAGTGTTCGGCAAAGCGATTCGTCGGCGGAAAGACCACCGTAAGTCACGGCGTCCATTCGACGAACGGCCGGCGCCAGTGAATCGCGAAGTGGAAAGTCGGTCGGCACCTGCCGCAAGGCCTGGCCGTTGGTCACATCGCGATCAAAGCGTATCCACCGGCCCCGTGCAAGCCGCAGCAGCAGCGTCAGAAGCAGAGCGCGACTGGCCCCGGTGAAATCGCCGCGTTGCAGTTGCTGATCAGCCTGTTTGAGCAGCATCTCTTCATCAAGCAGAGTCTCGCCCACCGCCTCAAGTCCTGTTTCCGGCTCGCCTGAGTTCTTCCTCCCCAGCCATCGGAACGCCCCGATCGTCCAAAGCAAATGGATGAAGATCGCCAGCAGCGCCAGCACCATCCAGATCACCAGAACCCACAACAGCCAGACCGGCAGCGACTCAATAAAGCCCTGGATCGCCTCCCAAGCCGACCGCAACCAGGCGGCATACCATGGGTCGCCGCGAGTGGGATCAAGTCCTCGAAACCGGCGCTGCGCCAGAATCTCCTCAACCGTCCGCCGTGCTTCTTCGTGATGGGAATCGCCCCCCGCCCGCGCGGCCGAAGGGTATCCGATTGGCGCGGCGATCAGCAGCAAAAATCCCAGAGTACGGCTCAAGCTAAGCCTCATCCTGTGCAAGTCCACTCAGCGGTTGGGGCCGGACCACGGTGGCGGAGGCGGGGGAGACCATGAATCGGCTACCGTGGGCGCCTCCTGATCCAGCGACTCAGCCAACTGCTCAAGATCAAACGCTTCTTTGCGAATCCGCAGGTCATAGTACTCAAACTGACCGATTTTCCGACCAACGATGGCCCGTTCGATCAATGTAAAACGGCTTCCCGCGACGATAAGTGTTGTAGACACCCAACCTTGTCGCCGGAGAAGCCGCATGGTTAGTATCGGCAGGATGCCCCGAAAAAGCAAGCGTTTTTTCCGCCGCGTCGCTGGCGGCTTCGCCTATGGCGGATTCGACCACTTCTGGCAACTGGTCCTGGCGTTGACCATCGGCCACGCCGGCACCATCGAACGCCTGGCCGAGTTGCTGCGCGGTCCCCGCGCCACGCACCGCACCAACCACGGCGAATTCCTCTGGCGCAGCGACTGGGACGAGGCGTGGGTGCTGCGCGAGATCGCCCTGGACCTGCTCCGCCGCCTCGACCGCATGGGCGTCAAGGACCAGCATCTCCACTTCATCATCGACGACACGCAGACGCTCAAGCGCGCCAAGAAGATGGAGGCGGTCGGCAAGCTCTACCACCACGCCACCGGCACCTGGGGCCGAGGGCACACGATCGTCAAGGCGTGTTTGCATGTCGCCGGCGTGACGATCCCCTGGGCGAGCGTGGTGTACGTGAAAAAGGACGATGCGCCGAAGCTGGGCATGCCTTACGCGAAGCTGACGCGGATCGCCGCCCGGATGATCCGCGAGGCCGAGCTGCCCGCCGATCGCAAGGTCACCGTCCTGTTCGATGCGTTCTACCTGTGTCCGGCCGTCGTCAAGGCCTGTGAGGCCAAGGGCTGGCGTTGGATCGGTGTGGGCAAGAGCAACCGCAACTTCCGCCCGACCGGCGGCGACGGCACGAAGAAGAAGCTGGGCCAATACGGCGCGAACGTGCTGCGACGCGACGGCAAGTGGCGTCTGGTCGAGGGCCTCAGGAGCAGGCACCGCTACCGTCTGGCCGAGCGGGCCGGTCACCTCAACGGCATCGGCCAGGTGAAGGCGGTGTTCTCGCGTCGCCGAAGCCAGAAGAATAACATCGCGTTGATCACCAATGACACGCGCGCCTCGGCGACGGCCGTGGTGCGCGCTTACCTGAAGCGATGGGCCGTGGAACTGCTGATCAAGGACGAGAAGCAGCACCTGGGGCTGGGCGATTACCGCGTCAAGCGGTACCGGGCTGTAGTCAGACACCTGCACCTGGTCGATTGCGCCCATGCCTGCCTGACCCACCTGGCTCTGGACGAGCATCACGGTGCACAAGGCGACAAGCAAGCCAAGAGCAAGCCGCTTCGACTCCCGCCCATCAGCCAGCTCAAGAGCCGGATGCGACAGGCAATGTGGCGAGAAGCGATCGAGGATGTGGTGAAAGTCAGTCACGAACGGCCCGTCATACGACGTCTGGAAAAACTCATGGCGGCGTGAAATCGGTCAGTTTGAGATAGTAGTAGAGCACGACCGGGATGGTGACAACGGGCGTCACCAGAGCGGCGATGAGCTCCGACAGGATGGACCCGGCCAGTTGCGGGAACTGCGTGAAGAAGGTCAACAAGACGGGAATGCCCGCAAACATACCTATCGCGATCTGAATCAGGATAACCAGGAGCGCAAGACCCATGGTCCTGGCCATGTTGCCGCTGATCAGCTCACGCGAGCGCGACATTGCGGCCAGCGGCCCTTTCTTCTCGACGATCAGTGCGGGCAGTGAAACGTAGAGCCACAGAGCGAGGATGATTCCCGGCACGATCAGGAGGAGAAAGCCGACGCCGATCACCAGTCCGGCAACAATGACCAGCAACAGCATCGCAATCAGTCGCCTGAGGGCCAGCAACGCCGCATTGAAACCCGATATCTCCTTTCCAAGATAAATCATGGAGATGTAGACGGTCAGGGTTCCTACCAACAGTTGGTTACCGGCCAATCCCAGAACGGCGCCGAACATCAGCGAAAGTCCAAGCTGCAACGGATCAGGGTCGATCGCGGCCTGCTGCTGCTGGCTGACAATGGTCGCTGGCAGTCCGATCAAAATAATGGGAATCATGATCATCAGTGAGATCAAGACAAACGAGCCAAGATGACGGAAGTACAGCTTGAACGATGCATCAAGAATTTCAACGACCGTCATCGGCCGCAGTTGAGTTGGCTGCATGATCCAGAACTCCTCTAAATATCTGATACCCGGAGTGATTGACCCGTGGGGATTGTCAGCGGGGACTGAGCCGGGGTCAAACGCCCTCCGGCCGGGCTCGCATCGCCGCGCAACTGCGGGGACGCTTGCATTCCACACCTCTTGGTGTGATTTTCCGATACTATCAGGGGAGGGGCCTGGAGCCGGTAATGTCCCATCGGGTACTGAATATCGAGACGGCGGGCCGGGTGATTTTGCGGCGCGGCGTTGCCGACGAGGTCATGCCCCTGCGCCAAGAGGTGCTCTACGCTCCTCACACGCCCCACACCGTCCGATTCGATGATGACCAGCACCCGCTCACCCGACACTATGTCGCGGAAGTGGCCGACTCGTCCGATGTCGGCGAGTCTCCGCGCGAGCGGATCGTCGGCTGCCTGACGCTTGTGCCGGGCACGTTCGATGGCCGTCCCGCCTGGCACATGCGGGCGCTGGCGGTGGCCCCCGGCGTTCGATGCATGGGCATCGGCCGCGCCCTGGTGCGGTTCGCCGAGGAGGATGTCGGCGACCGGCCGGAGTTCGAGTTGATGTGGTGCAATGCCGTGGCCGGTGCGGTGGTGTTTTATGAGAGCATGGGCTGGGAAATGGTCGATGAAGTGCATCTGATCAAGGGTGTGGGGAGCCACTTCAAGCTGCTGCGCCGCCACGGGGACCGGCCCTCCGCATCGCCCGAGGAATCATGAGCACCCAGCACCCTCGACGATGCACCCGCCCGGCTTCCACTGGACAGTGCCAGCGGCTGAGGCTAGGGTCATATCCGGCCCCGACCACTGGATGAGATGTGTAAACATGGATGATCTGAATACTTACATGAAAGTGCCCCCCGGGCCGGACCCGCCACGCACCATCAATGCGATCGTCGAGATTCCCAAAGGCCGGCGGAGCAAGTTTGAAATCGATAAGAAATTCGGCCTCATCCGGCTGGATCGCTATCTCTATTCCAGCGCTATGTACCCCGGCGATTACGGCATCGTGCCCCAGACACTGGCCGAGGATGGTGACCCGCTCGATGTGCTGGTCATGGTCAACGAGCCGACATTCTCCGGCTGCCTCATCGAAGCAAGGCCGATCGGCCTGTTCAAGATGGTCGATAAGGGCGTGAACGATTACAAGATCCTGGCCGTGCCCAATACCGACCCGATCTTCGCCGAAACCCGCGACCTGTGGCGCGTGCCGCCGCACTTCCTCCGTGAGGTCGAGCATTTCTTTGCCACTTACAAGCAACTGGAGGGCGATCAGGTCCGTACCCAGGGCTGGCACGATGCGGACATGGCCCGCGAGGAGATCATGGCATCCATCCATCGATATCTGGTCACCAATCCGGTCGATCCCGTGCCCGAGCCCGGAGAGACTGAGCCTGTCCAGGAAGACAAGTCGGCTTCAGACGAGCGTGACGAGCCGGTATCATTCCTCGGAGAGTTGGATTGACCCGGCCCCGGCGCCGCCCCTTGGAGATATGCGACCGTGCATGATGTAGTTCTGATCAGTGGAGATGGCATCGGACCGGAGGTCACCGAAGCGACCAAGGCCGTCCTCGCGGCGGCCGAAGCGCCAGTGCGATGGGTCGAGCGGAAGGCCGGCGTCGCGGCGCTGGCCGACGGGCAGGATGTCATGCCCGAAGCGACCCTGGATGCCATCCGACACCACCGCTTCGCACTCAAGGGGCCATGCACCACGCCGGTGGGCAAGGGGTTTTCCTCGGTCAATGTGCAGCTCCGCAAGAAGCTGAATCTTTACGCCGCCGTGCGCCCGGTGCGAAGCCTGCCCGGAGTACCCACCCGATTCGATGACGTGGACCTGATCATCGTCCGCGAGAACACCGAAGGCCTCTACAGTGGCGTGGAGAACGAGGTGACGCCGGGCGTGGTGATGAGCATGAAGGTGGCCACGCAGGTCGGCTGCCATCGCATCGCGCACTGGGCGTTTCGTTTCGCCACCCATCGGCGACGGAAGAAAATCACCGTGCTGCACAAGGCCAACATCATGAAGATGACCGACGGCCTGTTCATCAAAGAGGCCGAAGAGGTCCATCACCGCGAGTATCCCAACATCGAGTTGGAAATGCTGATCATCGATGCCGGTTGCATGAAGCTGGTGCAGGATCCGACGCGCTTTGACATCCTGCTCATGGAGAACCTGTACGGCGATGTGGTCAGCGACCTCTGCGCCGGCATGGTCGGCGGGCTGGGGGTGGTGCCGGGCGCGAACATCGGCGATCGGGAGGCGATTTTCGAGGCGGTGCATGGCTCGGCTCCCGATATCGCCGGCAAGGGCTTGGCCAATCCCCTCGCGCTGCTCATGAGCTCGACCATGATGCTGCATCACATCGCCGACGAACTGGGCGATGCCCAATGCGCCAAAGTGGCCGATCGAGTCAGCCAAGCCTACGACCAGGCCCTGGCCGAGGGCCAGAGCACCCGCGATCTGGGCGGCAGCCTCGACACCTCTGGCTTCACCCAGGCCGTCATCGACCGCCTGTAACCTCGCCCCCCCGGAAGCCAAGCCACCCGGAAGCCAAGCCGCCCGGAAGCGCAGCCCCCGGGGAGTGGCCCTCCGGAAGTGGCCTCGGCAAAGTCATACCGTGCGCATCACCAATGCAGGCGGTGGCTCAACAGGCCCGCCACATTGATCCGCGCGATCGCCGGCGGGGCGGACCTCCTCGTCCATTTTCGTTGTCCGGGTCAAGCCAGCCTGATCGGTGCCTACCGGGCCCTTGAGCCATTCGACCCGCGGCTTACCCGACCGGGTCGCGACAGCCGTCGCAGCATGGCTTCGGCTTCCTGATATCGCTCGAATCGCCGCTCATCCTCCCGGAACGCGGCGGTATGGGCCAAGCCCCGGCCATTGACCCAACGAAGCCCATGCCGCTTGTGCAGCAGTTCGTGGTACATCACAAAATCCAGAAGCCAGGAGGGAATCGCCGGATCATCCAGCCGCCGTGAGATCACCAGGCTGTCCCGCGCGAACTCGTAATGGCCGAACTTACGGCCGGATTCAGCGCGGCTCCAAGCCAGTCTCGGCCGCGCCATGTGTCCAGCAAAGTACGCGGCGTTCACCCGGTGGAAGGAGTCGCCAAGATCGTGCGCATCGCCGCGCGTCGCCGGACACGCCCCACCGTATCGCTCCATGGCCCGCTCGATCGCCTGATACGGCGGTTGAAGCATGGCCTGAACCACCGTCGCGCGGCCGCCCATCCCGTGGATCATCCGGGCCAGAGCTTCAAACTGCCGATCGTTGAATCCGATCATCCCCGTGGGCAGTGTCAGGTAAGCCCGACCCGAAACCGCCCGCATCCGCCAGAGCGATCGTGATGGGCCAAACATCACCACCACCGAGCTGGGCCATCGCGAACGCGCTGGACGGTGCTCTGCCAGCAGGCGGCCCAGATGACCGGCGCATCGGCGATAGGCGGCCACATGCTCGTCGGTTCGAAAATATGCGCACCAGCCCCGGATCGCGCGTGCTGAATCGGAGAGCTGCGCCTCGATCTCACGGTTGCGCATGATCAGCGCCTCCAACCGCTCGTGTCGAACAGCGACCTCCCTCACGATCTGGCTCGATTCCATCTCGGGGTTCTCCAGATCCCGCAGTCGAAGCTCAAGCCATCGCCGGAGCCCACGGATGATGTGCCGACCGGACGCGCCGGCCGGTCGGCGGTGCGCCGGCGTCGCCTTGTCCCCGCTCATGTGCGTGACCGATTCCAGAAAACGCAGCGCTTCCCGCGTGGGCGGATCGAGCCGCTTCAGACGCTGCACGCGCTGCGCGAGCCGAAACGTCGTGATGGCACGACGGGCGACCAGCAGAATCGAATCATCGACATCCAGGTGCGCCCGGCCCAACAGCGCCGCGCGGACCGTCTGCTCACTTCGCATGAGAAGCGCCTTGGGAGATTCGGGCATACAGAGACTCTCAACCACGGAAGGTTGATCATTTTAGCTCCCCGATGACAGGCAAGCCCGCATGGGGTGAAGAAATGACGGCGCGGGCCGGCTGGCCGGTGGAAAGCTTCCAATCGCGATGGCCCAAGCTACGGAGAAGCGGCGGACAATTCGCTGAGGCGACGACTGGTGGTGAGCCACTGACGCCAGTGCCGGCGATCCATGGGCAATCTTGGATCATCGAAGGCGTGATCCGGGATGGTATTCAGGAAATCCACCGCCCGCCGATTGGCCGAGATCGCGTTCTGGACTTCACCCAGGTGCGTGTAGCAATTGACGATCCGAACCATCGCCACCAGCATGCCCGGCTTGTGATTCCAGCTTTCGTCGGCGGCGGCGATCGAATACAGCTCGATCGCCTTTCGGTACCGGCCAAGCTCATAGGCACAATCGGCTCGATACATCAGGGCGTCCTGGAGGAACTCCTTTTCCTCGACCGATAGCATGTCACGGTCCGCGTCCCGGATGGGAAGGAGGTAATCGATGACCCGGGTGTAGTGATCCAACGCGGTCTCAAGCCGCTGCCGATGAGTCTCCTTCAGTTCTTCACGCTGCACATGCGGCATCGGGTAATCAAGCTGTTCGGCAATGGCCCTGGCGCTCATTCGAAGACTGTCGGCCAGCAGATAAAGAAGCGTCGGGGCGAGTCGCGTTGAGCCGTATCGCCGCGGGTCGGCCGCCTCGGAAAGGCGTTCGATCGCCGCGATGTAGTGCCCTTCCTGATGGTGAAGGCGACCAAGCTGGATCAGCGCATCTCGATAGACATCGGTCTCCGGCGTGTTCACCGGATGATCGAGCGCTTCTTCCAGTCTTGCCTGGGCCTGGCGCGGGTCGCCCAGCAGCAGCTCGCAACGGGCCAGGGGCACGAAGCTGCGAATGGCCATCGGACTGTTGCGGTGCTGGTCGATGATCGCGCGGAAATGCTCGCGAGCCACCAGCAGGTCACTTTCCCGGCCCATGGCCATGTACGCCATCCCCAAGCGATGGCGGGCTTCGACTGCGCGCGGATCACTGGTGTGCTCTTGAATGAACTGCTGGTAGACGCCCACCGCACGCCCCCAGAGCTGGGCACGATCGAAACTCTCGGCCGCGCTCCAGAGCGCGTCGGCGGCGTCGGCATGCATTCGCGAAGCGAACGCGCTGTCGGCCAACTGATGAAAATGATCACCCGCCCATTCGAAATTCTGCCCGGCGCTCTGATTGAGGCTCCGCCTCGCCCCGCTCAGTCGGGTGAGGTCCGAACCCGGTGTCAGCGCCTGCGCGGCGGCCTCCTCGGCCTCACGCAAGCGATCGTGGCCGATGCGATCGAACGTCTGGGCGAACCGCAGCAGGATCGGCTGGGGCATCATGCCGGGATGGAGCGGACGAACCCTGTCCAGATAGGCCAGGGCCATGTCGAAATCCTCGTGCTCAAAATGCCGCTGGTGATGGGTGATGACCCGCTCAATGAATATCGATCGAAGCGGGTGGTTGGAGCGACCTTCCCGGGCCAGCGCTTCCGCCGCCAGGCCGAATCGCTCCAGGGCTTCGTGATGCCGGTCCAGCAGGGCTTCGACATGGGCACGACCCACCAGCGCCGCCAGATGGCTGGATGTCCGCTGAAAATCTTCTTCGGCGACCCGCAGGTAGTCCAAGGCCGTATGCAACGGATCGAAATCCGGGCCCTCGGCGGTGGAAAGCGCGATCTCACCGAGTCCGACGAGGATTTCGCCATTGAGTCGGTGGTCTGGATCGATGCGTGATCGGGCGGATCGGTACTGCGCTTCGGCGTCGGTCAGGCGCCCCTCGTTGCGATAGGCGTGACCGAGATACACCTCCAGCAGGGCCAGATCGCTTCGCCCCGGCTGATCGCTGTACCGGGGTATGGTTCGTTCAAGGTAATGCGCTGCCTGCGCGGCGCTGTCGCTGCTGTCCTGGTCGAGCAGGATTCTGGCCCGCGTCGCCGCTGCCCATATGCCCTGCCGACGGACAAGGTGACGATCATGGACCCCATGGAGCGTCCGCTCGAACTGGTCCAGCAAGCGCAGCAACTCGCCCGCCTCAGCGCCCAGCGACATGCGCCGCTCCAGGATGCGGTGGAGCAGTTCCAGCTTCCGCTCCGGTGTGTTGTGCGGAGGCCGATCCACCAATTCCATGGCCCGCTCATACCGGTTCAGACCGACAAGCATTTCCGCCCAGCGTCCGATGCGGCGGGCATCCAGGCTCAGCCCCATCTGCTCGGCCCGACGGTAGTAATCGTCCACGCGGCGGTAATTCTCGGGGTTCTGCCAGTCGTTGACCTGGTCCTGAAGGTAAACCAGGTCTCCCCAGAGCATGATGTACCGCGCCTGATCCGGGAGCATCGCCCGGAGCCGCACCCCTTCGCCCATGCGCTCCAGCGATTGCTGAGCCTC
Source organism: Phycisphaeraceae bacterium (assembly GCA_020831765.1). Taxonomy (GTDB): domain Bacteria; phylum Planctomycetota; class Phycisphaerae; order Phycisphaerales; family Phycisphaeraceae; genus JAFIFY01. The sequence goes on from JAFIFY010000006.1 coordinate 29,890, forward strand.
ATCCAGCCGGCCGGCGCTGAGCAACCGCTCCACCCGGTCCATCGCCTCATCAAAACGGTCTTCTTCCCGCTCCGGAATCGAAACCGACACCACCAGCGCCAACAGCACCAGGCTTAGGAGCAATGTGGGCAAGTGCCATATCTTCGACCATGAAGGCAGGCCCTGCTCGGTGGGTGGGGAGACCGGGTTGGCTTGGGCGTTGGCCATGGTGGGATGCAAACCTCGCCTGGGGTCATGCATGAATGACAGCCGACGGATCGCACCGTTGATCCGCGATGCCTGCCTGTAACCTTTATCGGCCAGCCCGCGAGGTCGGGCAAGTCCTGAACACGGTAAGGAAGCGCTTATCGGCCCATCCGGTTGTCGTTATGTGAGCGGTGGATCGGATATGGGCCTGCCGCGGACGCGATCAGCGGCCAATCACGCGCGGCAACGGGCCGACGTGTTCATCGAGAAATTCCTGAAGCCGGGGGCGAACCCGCTGATCCAGGCTTGCGCCACCATGCCGGCCGGACACCACGAGCAACTCGGCGGCCGGAAATGCCTCGGCCAGTCGCCGGCTGTGCCGCACCGGGATGGTCTGGTCATCCTCGGCATGCACGAGGAGCACCGGTGACTCGATCCGCGGCGCCAGGGCGAGCGAATCGAAGGGATCACGAATGATGAACCCCGGCACCAGCGCTCGAGCGGCCATGGAGCGGACACTTGTGAAGGTGGAATCGAGCACCATCGCCGCGGGCGGGCGAATCGCCGACAATTGCACAACGACCGCCCCGCCCAGTGAAAACCCCTGGTAGACGATCCGATTCGCATCCACTTCCGGCTGCTCCAGCGCCCAGTTGAGGAAGGCTTCAAAGGTTCGGACGATCCGATCCTGCCCGGGGCGGCCGTCCACGCCTCCGTAGCCCGGATACTCGATCGCCAGCACGCCGAATCCGTTCTCGATGTGGAACTCGGTCATGTACAACGCGGTATCGATCGTCTCACCGTTGCCGTGGGCATAGATCAAGAGGGGTGCGGGTCGGGGCTGTCCATCATCACCCGCCGGCGGCCGAATCCACCACGCCTCGGCCTGGCCGAAGTCCATCGGCAGCTTCACCCGCTCGGCGTTCAGCCCCGCGGGAATCTCCGGCACCAGCACGGCCATGTGGCGCGGATAGAGCACCCATCGCTGGATGAAGAATCCGAACGTCCAATAACCGGCGACGGCCAGAATCAGAATCCAGATCATGCGAACACTCTGTCGCCGGAACAACGAGGCGCCCGGGCGCGTGGGGGAAGTGTCTTCGGGGTTTGACTCGGCCATGAGTCTGATTCTCCTGATCCAGTCGAATTACAAAACCAGGCTTCGCCGTTCGGGTGTGACGCTGGAGCTTCGGGTCATCTCCATGAGGTAATTCTGCGTGCCCATGCACACCGGCGATGCGGCTTCTTCCGGATCGGGGTCGGTCGGTGGCTGACGCTGGATGTATCCGCCATCCGGCTTCAGTTCCCAGGCCTGAAGGTGATCGAGCAGCGAGGCATCGAGCACATCGATCAGTCGCTGGCGCAACGCCGGTTCCTCGATCGGCGTGATGCACTCCACGCGATTGTTGAGGTTGCGATACATCCAGTCGGCCGAACCGATGAAACACTCCGGTTGCCCGCCGTTGTGGAAGTAATAAATCCTCGAATGCTCCAGAAAGCGGCCGATGACGCTGACCACGCTGATATTCTCGCTCAGATTCTCGATGCCCGGCCGCAGGCAGCAGAAACCACGGACGATCAGGTCGATCTTCACGCCGGCCTGTGATGCCTCGTAAAGCTTCTGGCAGAGTTCCCTGTCCTCGAGGCTGTTCATTTTGGCCACGATTCGCGGCCGGTTGGGATCATCGGGATCGGCGCCGCGTCCATTCCACTCACGACAATGTTCGATCTCACGCTCGATCATCTCGCTGAACCGGCTGCGCATGTTGATCGGCGCGACCAGCAGGTGTGTGAAATCGCGCTTGAGGCTGCGCCCGGTCAGGTAGTTGAAAAGCTCGATCGCATCACCGACCAGTTCCGACCGGCAGGTCAGCAATCCCAGATCGGTGTAGAGGCCGGCGGTCTTGGAATTGTAGTTGCCCGTCCCGATGTGACAGTAGGTCCGCATGCCATCGGGCTCGTGGCGCACCACCATCGCCACCTTGGTATGGGTCTTGAGGCCGACCAGCCCGTAAACGACATGTACCCCGGCCTTGATCAGCGCCTGGGCCACGTTGATGTTGCGCTCCTCATCGAAACGCGCCTTCAGTTCCACAAGACAGATCACCTGCTTGCCGGCTTCAGCGGCGCGGATGAGGTCCGGAATGAATGGTGAATCACCGCTGGTCCGATAGAGCGTCTGCTTGATGGCCACCACCTTCGGGTCCTTCGCCGCCGACCGGACGAAGCGCTCGACGCTGGTCGTGAACGATTCATAGGGGTGGTGAACCAGCACATCGCCGGCGCGAATCAATGAAAAGATATCGGCGTCATCATCACGCAGCCTCTGCGGAACCGCGGGCGTCCAGGGGCTGTGCTTGAGATCAGGAAGGTTCAGACCGTGGATCACCTCGAGGTCGGTGAAGTCCAACTCCTCGGGCATCTGATAGACATCGGTCGATTTCAGTTCCATCTCCCGGGCCAGATAACGCACCATCTCCGGGTCCGGGTCCGGGCCGACCTCAAGCCGCACCACCGGGGCGAAGCGGCGATTGCGCAACTCCTGCTCGATCAACTCCAGCAGGTCTTCGGCATCGTCATCATCATCACGCAGAACATCGGCGTTGCGCGTCACGCGGAAAGGCATCACCTTCTCGATGACCATGCCCTCGAAAAGCCGCGCCAGATGGTTGCGGATGATTTCGTTGACATGGACGAACCGCATCGGTTCCGTGCCCGAGGATCGATCAACGCGGGTCGGAACGGTCGTCGGCCGCGGCCCACCGATCTGAACCCAGCGCGGCAGAAGCTTGGGCACCTTGATCCGGGCGAACTCGGACTCCGCCGAGCTCTGGTCCGGCTGGCGAATCCGGACACCAAGCGATGTGCTGAGGTTGCTGATGAACGGGAAGGGATGCCCCGGATCAACCGCCAACGGGGTTAGCACGGGAAAAAGCGTCTTTCGAAAATAGTCGTCGGCCTGATCGTGCTCCTCATCGGTCAACTGATCCCACTTGAGCAGGTGAATGCCCTCGGCAGCCAGCGCCGGACATATGTCCTGGCGATAACACCGGGCCTGCAGATCAAGCATCTTGAGGATCGCCTCGCGAATCGCCACCAGCGTCTCGCCCGGCGACAGGCCGTCGGGCGACCGGGTCATCACGCCGGCGGCGATCTGTCGCTTCAATCCGCCCACGCGCTTCTGGACGAACTCATCAAGGTTCGAGTTGAAGATGCCCAGGAAGAACACCCGCTCGAGCAAGGGAGTTCTTTCATCCAGCGCCTCATGCAGAACCCTGAGGTTGAACTCCAGCCAGCTCAACTCGCGGTTGAAAAAACGGCTGTCCTCAAGAGGACGGACCAGTGGGCTGATTCGAGCGACGGCGACGCGGGCATCCATGAATGATGAATATCCGAAAGATCGGGCAACAGTTCGTCAATTGTACACCATGGCGGGAAAAACGCGCATGTTGATCAGCGAGAGGATCGGAACTCGGCCCCCGGCCCCCGGTCGCGATGGCCAGCCTCAACGCCCACCGATCGCTCATGCCGCCCGGCATCCAATCGCGGGAAGATTCATGACCGGAAGGCCATGGCGCGTTCGATGCACCAGGCGATCCAGGGGCAGAGCGCGACGGGTATCCGAACGATCGATCCAGAAGCCGCGTCGATGGTGTTCCAGAGTGAACAGCAGACGGGAGGGCGACCATTCTGGCCGCGATGCTTCCAATCGATAGTACGGCTCCTCGAGCCATTGGCTCCGGGGCCAGTCCAGCAGCACGCCTGCCATGCGGATTTGAAATCGCCAACCGAAAAGGTATTCCCGGAGATTGTGCTGGTGTTCCCGGAAAATGGCCACGACCAGCGAATCCGAGCCGCAGGGGCTGTGCGCTGCGGTTTGATCGATCAGCCCCGCCGCATCGGCGCCACAAAGCATCCACGGTCGCCCGTAACCGGCCAGCAGTGCGCCGATCCGCAACGCCAGTGCTTCGACCGTATGAGCGACCGGCGGCCGTGGCGCGGCGGCGGGCCGCTCATCAATCCATCGAAGCCCGGATGATGCTTCAGACACTTGGAGCTCTCTCCCACCTTGTCCATGGACATCGAACACCGACGTCCGCCAGGCGACGCTGGAACACCCCCGAACTACGGTATCGGTCGCCTTTTGGTCGGGATTGAGTCAGCAAGGACGCTTAAGCGCACCGTCCACCGGCCGCCGGCCATGTTCATCGAAGACATGAAGCTCATTGGCCTGGTCCGATAGAAGCCAACTTGCCGGAAGCGTTGCGGCGTCCGGCTGAGCCGACCTGTCGGCGGTCTGATGGGCTTGACCATAGCGACAGAGCACGCGCCCGCTGAGCCATACCGCCCCACGTGCCAGACCTTCCAGCGAAAGGCTCATCGGCCGATCGCTCACGGTCGTGCTGAAACTCGTCCGCCACCAGCAGGGAAGCCCGTCCCTGGCAGTCTGACTGGCCGGCGGGACGCACTGTTCGATGGGTGGACAACGCCATTGGGCGCGGCTCCATTGATGCGGATGGCCAAGACGTCGATCGGACTGCCATAACTTCACCTTTTTGGAAAGCCCGGCGACATCGGCACGTCCGATCTCCGCGGAAAACGCCACCAGTTGCAGGCTGTTGGCCTTGCGCCCAAGCAACCAATCGGCGGGGATGACCCAGCGGAGAAACGCCGGGGTCAACTCGGGATCAACGCAAGCCAGCGGTCGATCGTTGATGGCGATCAGCAGGCGATGGGGAATTTCATCCAGTTCCAGGATCGCGGGGCTGCCGGTTCGACAATTGAACATCAGCCGCAGCATGGGGCCGTGCGGCCTGACCCCCTCCCGCAACCCTGGCCAGAAACCCTGAATCGCAAAGGGATCGAAATCTCCCGCCGCTTCAACCGTCGATTTACCCGTGCGGATCGGTTTAACCAGATGCAGATCACCCGATTCATCACAGCCATGATGGTTAAGCGACCAATCGTCGGCCGCCGGCCCGATGACCTCCAGGAGGCCGTGAATATCTCCCTTGATCGTGACCGCGACCGGGTCGGCATCGGCGCCTTCCCCGGCACCGAGCGTCATCATCCGCTTGCCGCCGCTGAACAACGTGAGTCGATCGCCTCGCCACGGCCGCATCAAACGGCCTTTGATCGCGCGCGGAAATGTCGCTTTGATCCAGGCATAACCAGGGCGCGGCGAATGTTGGGGATCGGCATATTCAGCCGAGGGTTCCTCACCACCCAGCCACGGTCCGCACCCGGCATACTCCCAGCTCAGCTTCGGCGCTGGGCCCGAAGGACGCACCGAAACCGGCTGATGAGACGTGAGCTCGGCGGTCGAATCCAGATGCCAGACGCGCCCGGCGCGCCCGGCTTCGCGCACGGGACGGCCCTGATCATCCAATCCCCGGCAGCCGATCCAGATGCCGGATCGGCCATCGAGCAGGCTCTGATCGACCTGAGCCGTACTCAGTACCAGCAACTGAACACCGCCGGCCTTGAGGCGCACGGGTTCTTCGGACTTGCCCGGCACACGAATCAGGTAATCCGTCTGATCGATGCTGACCAGGCCGTCACTCCCGGCGGGCCCGAAAAGAACCAGCGTGCCGCCGCCCAGCATCGTCCAGGGGCTCAGATTGGTATAGCTCAGTTCACCATATCCACCCAGATTGATGCCACCGCCGATCCAGACCGCCGACTCTTCGCCCAGCGGGACGGTGATGGTCAAGCCCTCGGGAAGCATCAGGTCGACCTGCCTGCGCCGTTCATCCGTACCGCGCTGGATGAAAACAAAGAAACCTTGCGGCCCGCGAAGCTCGGTCACACCCACGGGTGCTTGGGCGCTGTCCGAGGCGATGGTTGTTCGCAGGTCACCGCCGTCGGCATGGGCGAACACATGCCCGAAGCTCGAGGCCAGAATCGCAGCGCGGCGGATGGCGGCAAAGGCCTCGGTCGGGCCACCGACCACATCCAACCCGGCGAACGGGCCACCCTCGGCCGGTAAGCAGTGGCCATCACGCCCGGCGGTGCGCCCGATGGCCGCGCCGGTGCGATACGGCGCCTGAAAACCGCTGATGCCGAACTGGGCGCCGGCGGCCAGCACCGAGCAGAGCTTGCCCAGCCAGTGCCCGGGGCCGGGGCCGGACCCGACATCCATCGGGCCGCCGGATGTGGGCTGGACATCCATCGCCAGCAACGGCGCGCCGGGCTGAACAAGACGGAGCTGTCGAAGGTCCGAGGCTAGATGGTCCCAACCGTCCCACACTTCGATCACCTCATCCATCGGCTGCCAGAAGTGATTGCAGCCGACGATCGGCACCTGACAGCCCGCTTCACGCAAGTAGCGGGCGATCTCATCGAGATAGCGCGGCGAATGATCACGGTGATGGCAATGCCACCGGTGTTCAGCCTGGACCATCAACAACGGACGAGTCGCTGCGCCGGGGCTGACGGATTGGGTCGCCTGCAGGTCGCGGACCTGGTCCATGACCATGCTGAGGTACCGAGAAACACATTCCAGGAAAGGCTCGCTCAGTTCGCGGCGACGAAGCCCGGGCACATCATTCAACCACGCGGGCATCCCACCCTGATAGAGGCCACGTCCCACGAACGGGCCTGGCCGCAGGACGACATGGAGCCCTTCCTCACCGGCGAGGGTGACGAACCGGCGGAGATCGGTTTCGTCCGTGAAGCGAAAGTCGCCGCGCTCCGGTTCATGTCGCTGCCAGTGGCAATGGGCCAGGATGCAGTTGAAGCCCGCGCGGGCGATGGTCCTGAGACGCTCGGGCCAGTCGTTCGGATGCAGCAGGGCGTAATCGATCCCCGCCGCGACCAGCCATATGCGTCGGCCGTCGATGATGAAGCTCTGACCATCGAAACTCAGGCTTGCCATGAACGGCTCCACGGGTAAGCGGAATCGGCGATTCAGCCAGCCGGCGATGGCGACAGCCATTCGACGCCGGCGATCGACCTCCACAGACTAACGTCCCGGCGGCATCACTGTAAATCGTGCATCCAAAAACGCTTGGGCCAACATCGGGATCGACCCCCGGGAAACATGGTGGCACACGCCCATCAGCGGCGGGCCTCCGGCGCTTTTCAGCCCCGCGAGAACTTCCGATAACGGATACGGTGCGGCCGCATAGCCTCTTCGCCCAGCCGCCGTCGCCGGTCTTCTTCATAGGCGGTGTAGTTGCCCGTGAAGAAGCGAACCTCGCTGCCGCCCTCGAACGCCAGAGTATGCGTGGCCACACGATCAAGGAACCAGCGATCGTGGCTGATCACCAGCACAACCCCATCAAACCGCTCGATCCCATCCTCCAGCGCCCGAATGGTATTGACATCCAGATCGTTGGTCGGCTCATCGAGCAGCAGCACGTTGCATCCGGACCGAAGCACGCAGGCCAGGTGAAGACGATTCCGTTCTCCCCCGGAAAGCACGCCCACTTTCTTCTGTTGATCAGCACCGGTAAAGCCGAAACGCGCCGCGTATGACCGCGTGTTGATCGTAACCCCCCCGACCACCATCAATTCTTCACCATCCCCGATGACCTCCCAGACCGCCCGGCTGTCATCGAGCATGTCCCGGCTCTGCTCGGCATAAGCGAACCGGACGGTATCGCCGATTCGGACGCGGCCGCTGTCGGGCTTCTCGCTTCCGGTCAGCATGCGGAAGAGCGTGGTCTTGCCCGCGCCGTTGGGGCCGATGATGCCGACCACCGAACCGGGAGCGATCGAGCAGGAAAGCCGATCCATCAGCAATCGATCCTCAAAGCCCTTGGAGACCTCATCCAACTCGATGACCATGTCGCCGAGGCGCGGCCCAGGTGGAATGGGTATTTCAAGCTCCTTGCCCACCCGTTCGTACTGGGTGCTCAATTCCTCTTCCAGGTGGGCCATCCGGGCTCGAGGCTTCCGCTGCCGGGCCTGCGGCGAACGACGCGCCCATTCCAGCTCGCGCTGCAGCGCCTTCTGCCGGGCGGACTCGGCCCGTTCCTCGACCGCCAGCCTCGCTTTTTTCTGCTCCAGCCACGAACTGTAATTGCCCTTCCACGGGATGCCGTGACCCCGATCCAGCTCCAGAATCCATCCCGCGGCGTTATCCAGAAAATAGCGATCATGGGTGACGGCGATCACGGTTCCCGGGTAGCGCTGCAGGAACTGTTCCAGCCACGCGACCGATTCGGCATCGAGGTGGTTGGTCGGTTCATCCAACAGGAGAATGTCGGGGTTGCTCAGCAGCAGCCGACAGAGCGCCACCCGGCGTCGTTCGCCCCCGGAAAGCACGTGGACCTCCGCTTCATCGGGCGGACAACGCAGGGCATCCTTGGCCATATCCACACGATGCTCCAGCTCCCAGCCCTGTGCCGCCTCGAATTGCTCCTCGAGCTTACCGGCCTGTTCCAGCAGTTCGTTCATCCGCTCGTCGGTGATGTCCCCGGCAAGCTGCTCGTGAATCGCATCGATGCGGCTTCGCAGGTCCAGGATCGCGGCCACACCCTGTTCCACCGCCTGGCGCACCGTCAGCGTCTCATCCAACTTCGGCTCCTGCTCGAGAAAGCCGATGCGATAACCCGGTGCCGGCGCGATCCGGCCCTCGAAATCCTGGTCAACCCCGGCCATGATGCGAAGCAGCGTGCTCTTGCCCGATCCGTTGGCCCCGAGAACACCGATCTTCGCACCGAGAAAATAGGAGAGGCTGATGTCCTTGAGAATGGGCTTGCGCTCGTGCATCTTGCTGACACGGCTCATCGAATAAATGATCTTTTCAGGTTCCGGGGGCATGGTGGGTGTTCCTGACTTGGTTAAGCGGAGCGCATCGGTGGGTGTCAGCGGTGGTGCCGCGGGATCATTGAGGCCCGAACTTTGTCCGGGGCGAACCGTAGCCTGGGGGCGCCAGGCGGCGATCGCCCTGGTCGCACCATCAGCGCGGGCCGGTCAAAGGCGTACACTATCAGCCATGCGGGATGATATCGATAAGGTGCTGATCGATCGCAAGACCATCGCCCACCGTGTGCGCCAGATCGCCGAGCGGATCGTGGCCGATCTGCCCGATGAGCGGGAACTGATCCTGGTGCCCATCCTCACCGGCAGCCTGATCTTCGTCGCGGACTTGATCCGTCACCTGCCGCTGTATCTGCGCATCCGTCTGCTGAGCGTCTCCAGCTACCCTGGATCGGCCACGCGGTCGCGTGGCTCGATCGTGCGTGACGAACTGACCAGCCTGCCCGGCAGCCTCGCGGGCGGTCATGTGCTGCTGGTCGATGACATTCTTGATTCGGGCGGAACGCTGAAGCTGGCCCGAAACCTGCTTCTGGAACGCGGGCCCGCTTCACTGCACACCTGCGTGCTCCTTCGCAAACCACGGGACGCGGCGCTCCACGTTCCGGCCGACTACGTCTGCTTCGACATTCCCGATGAGTTCGTCGTGGGATACGGGCTGGATTACAACGACTATTACCGCAATCTCCCCGATATCGTCACGCTTCGAAGGGAGGCGATCGATGCTCGAGGATGAATCCCGCATCGATGGGCCCCGAACCGGAACCCGTCCGCCCGGCGCCGCGGGCCACACCCTGGCCGAGCCCGGCGTCGGCGCGATCGATGACGAGGACCGTGATCTGCTTCGAAGACGCGCCGCCGCGGTCCTGCCGGGCGAGTTGATTCAACCCGGTGAGATCGTGATCCTGCTGCTCAAGCCCAGTTTCCTGTTCGTCCTGCTCAACTGTCTGGGCACCATCGCGCTCTTTTCCGGCCTGTCGATCGCGGCCTGGATTCTGGCCGAATACAACGTGCTTCAGGTTCGAAGGGCCGACATCGCCCTGCTGGGGTTGAGCCTGATCGCCGCGCGGCTCAGTGTCTCGTTTCTGGAATGGCTGGGACGCATCTTCGTCCTGACCGATCGTCGCGTCATTCGCGTGCGGGGCGTGATTCGCATCCAGGTCTTCGAAGCATCGCTGATGCGCATCCAGCACACCCTGACCATGTTCTCCCTGCGCGAACGCATCTGCTCCCTGGGCACGATCTGCTTCGCCACCGCCGGAACATTCACCATCGAGGCGGCATGGGACATGATCGCCAAACCCCTGGAGGTTCATCAGGTCGTGGTCAACGCCATTCAGAAATACGGGCGCGGCCGATCCTGAATCATCCACAGGCAGACGCCACGGCGCCGGCTCTGGCCCAAGACTCCTCAAATATTTCTAACCGCCCGTTTACACAATCGTCATATCACGCGTGCATGCTTTCGGTCGATAAGGATCATGGATGGTCCTCTGATTCCCAGGGAGCTGCCCAACCGAATGGATCAGGTCGGCGCTTGGCCATCGACTCCCCCACTCCACCTCCGGAACGTGCCAGCGCACCGACCCGGCAATCGCCGCCTCCAGCCACCCCCGGAAGCCACTGCCCGGAGGTCACTACCCGGAAGTCATTGCTTGGAAGCCGCCTCCCGGAAAGCGACGCCCGCAAGAGAACCGACCTCGGAGAAACACGCCGGCATCGACGCCCCGGCCTTGCCCTGATTCCTCCACCGCCTCGACAGGAGCTTACCCATGCAAAGTCGCGTTGATCTGCATGTCCATAGCAAGTACTCGGACCGACCTTCGGAATGGGTGCTTCGCCGCATCGGCTCGCCGGAGAGCTTCACCGAGCCCATGGATATCTACCGCAAGTGCCTTGAACGGGGGATGGATTTCGTCACGATCAGCGATCACAACCGACTGGACGGCGCCCTGTCGATCGCCCATCTTCCCAACACCTTCCTGTCGGTGGAGCTGACAACTTACTTTCCCGAGAACGGCGCCAAGCTCCACGTTCTGGCCTTTGGCGTCACCGAAGCCCAGTTCACGCATTTACAAAAGGCCCGGCAGAGCATCTATGATCTGCGACGCTACATCGTCGAGAACGACATCATCGCCTCGGTGGCCCATCCGCTGTTCCGGCCCAATGACAAGCTGACGCCCGATGAGATTGAAAAGACCCTGGTGCTGTTCAATCGGTTCGAAGGCATCAACGGCACGCGTGATCCCCGTGCGAGCGAAATGGTCAACACGATTTTCCGCGCCCTGACGCCCGAGATGATTGAGCGAATGGCCGACAGGCACGGCATCGAACCGGTCGGCCCGACCCCATGGATCAAGACGTTCACCGGCGGCAGCGACGATCATGGCGGCATCTATGTCGCCAGCGCCTACACCCAGACCCCCGAAGCCTCCAACGTTGAGCAATACCTGGAGCATCTCCGGGCGGGTCGCCACGAAATGGGCGGGGAGAGCGGAAGCAGCGTCATGCTCGCCCACAGCTTCTACCACATCGCCTACAGCTACTACCGCGCCAAGCTGCTGCATGTCCCCAACGGCCGGGCGAGCCTGCTGGGCGAGTTGCTCCGAAGACTCCTGGAGCAGCAACCGGCCGAGAAGCCCACGCTCCGATCGCGTGCCCGTAAGCTGCTCGAACGAATCGTCAGCCATCACCGCAGACGAAGGATGCACGAGGTCGAGCGCGAGCTGGTGGATGACCTTGGCCGTCTTTTCCAGTCCGTCAAGGCGCTTGAGCATAACCCCGGCTCCAACCACTTAAGCGAGCAGCAAACGTTCGATCTGGCGTGTCGAATCACCCATCAACTGGGCTTTCGCTTCGTCCAGAAGCTGGTGGGCAGCGTCAATACGGGCAACATGGTCGAGAGCCTGCAATCGCTGGCTTCGCTGGGCCCTCTGGCGATCAGCATCTCGCCTTACCTCGCGGCCATGGGCACACAGCACAAGGATGAGCAATTCATGCGGGAGGTGGCCGAGCGATTCCCCGCCGCCGCGCACCTGAAGCATCGATCATCGTCACGCGGGTGGCTGACCGACACGTTCATCGACATGAACGGGGTCTCCCACACCATCCGGCAAATGGCCGGCGTCGCCGCGCGCAACGGCAGGCCCCTGGAAGTCATCACAAGCCTCGCCTCAACGCCCACCGCCGACTTCCCCCTGACCAACTTCAAGCCCATCGGGGAGTTCGGACTGCCCGAATACGAGCAGCAGCGAATCGGACTTCCCCCCTTCCTTGAAATGGTCGCGCACCTGGAGGAGCGCAAGTTTCGCGAACTGATCATTTCCACGCCGGGAACCGTGGGCCTGACCGCACTGGCCGCCGCCAAGCTGCTGGGGATGCGGACCGTCGGCATCTACCACACCGATTTTCCCATGCACGTTCGGTATCTGACCGACGACCACGGACTTGCCCAGTTGACATGGCGTTACATGCTCTGGTTTTATGGCCAGATGGACCAGGTGGCCGTTCCCAGCGAAAGCTATCGGCTTCAACTGCTTGACGCGGGCATGGATGCCGATCGTGTGTTCGTCATGCCCCGGGGCATCGATACGCGACAGTTCAACCCGCGTCACCGCGTGCCCGGATTCTGGCGTCAATACGGACTGGGCGAAGGAACCACGCTCGTTTACGTCGGGCGAATCTCCCTGGAAAAGAACCTCCGGCAATTGATCGAGGAGTTCACCGATGCCAGGAGAGCCTCGGGCCAACGCCTCAACCTCGCCATCGTCGGCCAGGGACCGCTCCTGGATGAACTCAAGAAGTTGCGCGCGCCAGGCGTTGCCTTCACCGGAGCGCTAAGTGGCACGGCGTTGAGCCGGGCGTACGCCTCGGGCGATGTATTCGTCTTTCCCAGCACGACCGATACATTCGGAAACTCGGTGCTCGAAGCCATGGCGTCCGGCCTTCCGGCCATCGTGACCGATCGTGGCGGCCCCTCGGAGCTGGTGCGCCATGAAGTCGACGGCCTGGTCATCAATCCAGACAAGCCCGGCGCCCTGACCCAGGCCATCCTGAACATCACCACCGACGGGGCAAGGCGAATCCGAATGGCCGAGGCGGTCCTGAATTCACCGATGATCCGCGATTGGGAATCGGTCTTCGCCGACTTCTGGCGGCATCTGGACCTTGCCGGCGATCAAGCCTCGTCCGGACCCGCGCGGCGAAGCATCCGCTTCGAGCTGGCGCCACAACGTAACGGAAGCCTGGACTGATCCATCCGGTCAAGCCCGCCCCACTTCATCCGGCGGAATCCGCGACCGGCAAGGGCGCCTTGGTCCTCGATCAAGCCCGCCTGCTAAACTGCCGCCATGATCGGCGAGGTGGTGACCATCGATGGCCCGGCCGGCAGTGGCAAGAGCACGGTGGCCCGACGTCTTGCGGCGCGGCTGGGCTGGGCATTTCTCGATACCGGCGCGATGTACCGGGGGCTGACCGCGTGGGCACTGGATCGCGGCATCGCACCGGCCGACTCGCCCGACCAGGTGGCCGCCATCGCCGAGCGCCTGACCATATCCTTCGACTGGACCGATGATCCGCCCCGGCTTCGGATCAACGAGCGGGACATGATGGATCGACTTCGAGCCCCCGATGTCGCGGCGTCGGTCAGTGATGTGGCCTCGATCGCCTCGGTCCGCCGCATCCTCGTCGGTCTTCAACGAGCGATCGCCTCAGATCGACCCCGCCTGGTCTCTGAAGGAAGAGACCAGGGAAGCGTGGTCTTTCCCGATGCCCTGGTCAAGTTCTTTCTCGACGCAGCGCCCGAGGTTCGGGCAGCGCGCCGCGCGGCGGAGCTGCGGGCGGCTGGCCAACAGTTCGACGATGCCCAGATTCTCGATCAGATTCTCCGCCGCGATGAACGCGACCGGAACCGGTCCGATGGGCCGCTGATCTGTCCCGCTGATGCCGTGGTCGTGGAGACCGGCGGGCTGACCCTCGATCAGGTCACCGCTCGCCTTGAAGAGGAAACGCGCAAGCGCCTGGGCTCATCGCTGACCGGCGACGCTTTGAGGGCCGACTCGTGACCCCGCCGCCCTCATCAACGTCGGACGGGACGTTGGCCGCCGAGGATTCACCCATGGCCGGCCATCGCAATAAGGCAACGGAAAGATCCTCCGCCGGGGGTTCGAAGCGCCGGAGCTTCCCCGGGCAGGACAGCTTCCTCGTCTGGCTCTGGTATCGAGTCATGTTCTACGCGCTGCATGGGATTGTGGCCATCCCCTTCCTGCTGATCTATCGCTTCCGGGCATGGGGCCAGGAAGGTGTGCCGCGCGATGAACCGGTGCTGTTCATCGGGAACCATCAGTCCTATCTGGACCCGGTGGCCTTCGGCTTCGGGATGCACTTCCGTGGTTTTTCCGCCATGGCTCGGGCCACCCTCTGGCAAAACCGCATCGTGGGGTTGCTGCTGGATGTGCTGCGAACCGTGCCGGTCAACCTCGGTCGGGCCGACCGGGGTGCGATCCAGCGCTGTATCGATGCGTTGGCCGCGGGTCGCACGGTTCTGCTCTACCCTGAGGGTACGCGATCGGACACGGAGGAAACCGGCCCGTTCAAACCGGGAATCCTGCTGATGGCTCGGAAGGTCAAGCCGTGGATCGTCCCGGTTGCGGTTCACGGTACATACCGGGTCTGGTCGCGTCACCGCGGCCGTCCGAAGCTCTCAGGCCGTATCGGCATGCTCTACGGTCGCCCCGTTCCGGCCCAATTCCTACTGAGCATGCCCGCCGCCGAGGCCTCGAACTGGATCCGCCAGGAGGTCGAGCGGCTGAGGCGGGAATTGATCGATCGTCTCGACGGAAATCCGCCGAAGCGAAATCAGCAGCCGAATTCGAACTGTAAACCTATTCTGAAATAACGTTAATATGCTCTAGGGCCTGGCGTGGATGGACCATGGCCCGGGCTGGCCGGCTGCGGCACCTTCCCTGGAAGTGGCGTCGGAACATTGCCACGACCGACCTTAACCGGCTAAACTGACGACCAAGCCTGGCAACGACTGAGCAATTCCCGTCCCGAGGCTGGGTGTTCGGCGACAGACCATGCGTTTGCCGCGCACCTGCAAAACATCGGGTCGGCTTTTTATTACCCCGGCACACGAACGATGCCGGGGGGCATCAAACCCCCAAAGACTTACTGAACGTCGCCTTGGAGAATCGGCATCATGGAATTCGTCACGCAGGAAGAGAAAAAGCAGGTTGAGGACAAGCTGGAGCAACTCAAGGCCAAGCGTCCCGTGATCACCCAGCGGATCGCCGAGGCCCGTGCGATGGGCGACCTCAAGGAAAATGCCGAGTATCACGCCGCTCGCGATGAGCAGGGTCTGAACGAGGCGGAAATTCGTCGGCTCGAAGAGCGGATCAAGAAGCTCAAGGTCGCCGATCGACAGGAAATCCCCGAAGACATGGTTTTTGTTGGCTCGGTGGTCAAACTCAAGGATTTGGAAGACCGTTCAGAAGATTTGTACCGACTTGTGGGCGAAGCGAGCGGCAATTTCGATGCCGATGAGATCGAGGTGACCAGCTCCAGCCCGATGGGCGAGGCTCTGCTCAAGGCCCGGGTCGGGGACGTGGTCCGCGTCGACCTGCCGCGCGGTACCCGGCGGTATGAAGTGCTCGAGCTCCTGTAAATGGCCGGTTTTCGGGAACTTTTCGCCCCCTCTGGCCGTTAACATTCTAAAGAGCCCCTTGGTATTGGGGCGGCGCTGTGCAAGCCTTCAGGAGTCGAACCATGACTTTGTCACCTAGCCTCCACTGGCCGGGATTCGTGGTCGCCGTCGCGGCGATGACGTTTACCGGAAACGTCCATGGGCAGCACGCTCTGGACGCCAATCTGCAAGTGGGCAGCGGCGGGATCAATCAGCCTCGCGACTATCCGGACTTCGCGGCCCGAAATCAGATCATCTATGGCAACGTTTCGGGGCTGGGCTATTTTCGTGACACGATCGGCTCGGGGGCGCCAGGTGACTTTCGCGATCAGCTCGGCTCCGATGACCTTTTCCGGTTCAGAGCTTCGACGCAGAGCCCGATGGTGGGCGGTGTGGGCACAGGTCGGCTGCCGGGGCTGACCCCGCAGCCGGTGCAGCGCGGTTTTTCCGCCCCGATTTCCCATGGACCTGGTGCCCACCGCTATGACCAGATTGGCAGCGGCTGGCGTGGGACCAATGGGTTGTCCGGTCAGACTTTCGACCCGCGTCGCGCTGTGGGCGAGCAGCACTCATCCCTGATCGGCGTCAACACGATCGGACAGGTCCAAACGACCGACGGGCAATTCAGTCCGGTCACCGCGCAGCCCATGATCGGCATCGGCATACGGAACTGGCAGACCCCCCGAACGCAGGAAGAAGTAGAGGAAATCGAGCCCGAGATCGCGGCACAACCCTCGCCGATGCTGCCTGGAATGATGCCGGGCGCGATCGATGCCACGCGGCGTGATGTGTCCATGAGGCTGGGCGCTCAGCTTGGCGGTGCGCACCATCGCGACTGGCGGATTCAGGCAAGAACCGGAGAGACGATCGACGAGCAGGTCGAGCGCATCCGGGCTTCGGTATTGGCGATTCAAGGTTCGCGGGAGGCCAGGCCGGGCGACGATGTCTACATGGACATGCTCGTGGCGCTGCGGCAGCGTGAGGAAGTACTTTCCGGGCGCACGGCGGACCGACGAATCCCGCAGGACAGCCTCGTACGCGTCGAACAGCCCGAGGATGAAGCCCGGGCGCAACCCGACACCGCGACAAGGCCGGCGCTCCGGGAGCCCACCGATGAGGAGCTGAGCCGCGCCGAGCAGGCACGGATCGAAGCCACCCGGCGCGCCCTGGGCCTTGCCACGCCGAGGACCGATGAGGCCGAGCGGGTCGATGAAGCTGAGGAGGATGCCACCGAACGGCGACTGCCAGAGGCCATGGCCCGGTTGCTGGCCACCCTCGATCACGACCTTGCGCCGCTCGGAACGCTGGCCGGACGACGGGATGATCCCACCACACGCTTGATGCGCCAGGCCGAATCCCTGTTGGCCGAGGGTCGGTACTTCGATGCCGAACGGGCCTTCGGAGGAATCCTGGCGGTGCAGGAGGACCGTCCCCTGGCACGGGTGGGGCTTGTTCACAGCCAGATCGGCGCTGGATTACTGCAGACCGCCGGACTGAATCTGCGTCGCCTGATCGCTGATCATCCCGAGTTGATCGCAACCCGCTATGAGTTGCGGCTGCTACCGACCGAAGCTCGCCTGGACTGGGCTGAACGCCGGCTTCGGGACATGGCCGAGCGTGAACACGGCGAGCACACCGGCCTGGTGCTGGCTTACATCGGGTTCCAGACAAGGTCTGAACGACTGGTTCGACTCGGGATGGACGTTTTTGAAACCGCCAGCCCCACCGACCCGCTCATCCCGCTGCTGCGTCGAGTCTGGCTTGCCGATCGCGACTGAGTAGGCGGCCTGACTCGGTGCTCGGCGGCCCTCGGCCGCCCATTACCTAAAATTAGGGCGGGAAAAGGTCCGATTTAACCACACCCCCCGCGAGTCGCGGTCCC
>JAFIFY010000009.1 GCA_020831765.1 Phycisphaeraceae bacterium
GCGAGGCCGAATCGGCGCTTTCCAGGCACTGACCCTCCAGAGCACCGCCAACAGCCTGGGCGTGGCCATGGAGAACGTCACCGCCGCCGAAAGCGCCATCCGTGATACGGACTTCGCCAAGGCCGCCGCCACCATGACCCGCAACCAGATTCTGGTCCAGGCCGCCACCAGCTCACTGGCTCTGGCCAACAGCCAACCCCAACAGGCACTGGCCCTGATCGGGTAAAGGCGGCGAATCCGCCGCCCACCAGGAATCTTCCGATATCGCGCGGCGACCTCAGCAAGGGGTCGCCGCGCTCCATTTGCTCGGTCCGCAAAGAACAAAGCCTTTGGGCATGGCTCGGATTCTGGTAATAATGACCGGCGGTGAATCTCGATGGCACAACCTCGGCGACTTCGCGCCCTCGGGCGATGCGCATGGAATCGGTGCAGTCGCCGGTGATCCCGATCGTGGCCGAATGGATCAGCGCGCATCCGGGCACGATCTCGCTGGGCCAGGGTGTGGTGCATTACCCGCCCCCGGCCGAGGCCTTGGAGGCATTGGCTCGATTTGGCTCCGATCCGATGCGCCATCGTTACGGCCACGTGGCCGGCCATCCCGAGCTTCTGGCCGCCATCGCCACCAAGCTTCAGCGAGAGAATCACATCGCAACCGGCCAGGGCACGCCTTCCCGCATCGTGGTGACCGCCGGCGGCAACATGGCCTTTATCAATGCGCTTCTGGCCATCACCGACCCGGGCGACGAGGTCATCATCCAGACGCCCTATTACTTCAACCACGAAATGGCCGTCACCATGGCCAACGTCAAGCCCGTGCTCGTTCCGACCCGGCCGGACTACCAGCTTGATCCAGCGGCGATCGAACGCGCGATCACGCCTCGAACCCGCGCCGTGGTGACCATTTCACCCAACAATCCCACCGGCGCGGTCTACCCGGAATCTGACTTGCGGGCGGTCAACGAACTCTGCGGCGACCGGAATATCCACCACATTCACGATGAGGCCTATGAATATTTCACCTTTGGCGGGCGTGCTCATTTTTCGCCCGGTTCGATCCAGAGCGCTGGCCGGCACACGATCAGCCTCTATTCGCTGAGCAAGGCGTACGGCTTCGCTTCATGGCGGATCGGGTATATGGTGATTCCCGAGCATCTGTTGATGGCGGTCAAGAAGGTGCAGGACACCATCCTGATCTGCCCGCCGCTGATCTGCCAGTTCGCCGCGCTGGGCGCTTTGGAAGTCGGCGCGGCCTATGCACGCCGTTACCTCGCTGAGCTGGATCAGGTTCGGCGGATGGTCTACCGTGAACTGGAGCGCCTGGGCTCGCTGGTCGATGCGCCGCGTGTGGATGGGGCGTTCTATGTTCTGGCCCGCATCCGCACCGGGATGGATGCCATGGCGTTGACCGAGCGGCTCATTCGTGAGCATCGCGTGGCCGTGATTCCCGGTTCGACGTTCGGTGTCCACGAAGGATGCTCGATCCGCATCGCCTACGGAGCGTTGCGTGCCGATGCGGTGACCGAAGGGATTGGGCGGCTTGTCGATGGGCTTGGCCGACTGGCGTAAAGGAGTGTGATGATCAAATGCAGGCGACCGCGGTTCAGATGAATATCGTCTGGGAGGACAAGAGCGCCAACATCGAGCGGATTCGGACCTTGCTCGATGGGGTTTCCTTAGCGCCCGGCGGGCTGGTCGTCCTCCCGGAAATGGCGCTGGTCGGGTTCACGATGAATCTGGAAGTCGCCGACGAAGGAGAATCGCGAACCGGCGAAGCTTTCATGGCCCGGTACGCCCGGGAGCGCGGCGTGTATCTGATCGGCGGCGTGGTTGGCCGCGCTGCCGATGGCCGGGGCCTGAACCAATCCGTCACCTTCGATCCCGATGGCCGGGAGATCGCCCGATACACCAAGATTCATCCGTTCCGATACGCCGGCGAGACCGATCACTACGCCCCGGGTACTGAGGTCGTCACCTTCAAGTGGCACGACACGATCGTCGCCCCGACGGTCTGTTTTGATCTACGGTTTCCCGAACTGTACCGCAAGGCCGTGGTTCACCATGGTGCCACCGTGCTGGTGGTGATCGCCAATTTTCCCGCGCCGCGTTGGATGCACTGGGTAACGCTGCTTCAGGCGCGGGCGATCGAGAACCAGGCCTATGTCATCGGCGTGAACCGTTGCGGCTCGGACCCGAACGTTCCCTACAGCGGCCGATCGATGATCGTGGACCCCAAGGGTATCATTCGCGCTGATGCCGGAGATGGTCCGGGCATCTGCCAGTTTGACCTGGACATGGATGCGCTCAAGGCGTATCGCGAACGCTTCCCCGCGCTGGAGGATGTTCGCGATGCGCTGCTCCCGCCGCGCCCGGCGACCTCCTGACCGGCCGATCCCCCCGTGCCCTTAAATTGCCGCGATCGCCCGCCGACCGTCACCCGGTCGCCTTCCCATCGCCGCCAGCAATGCGATCACCATCAGCAGCAGCAACCAAGGCTGATACGCCATCACGAGGTTGTTGAACCATGCCGCCTCACTGATGGCCTCGGGAATGATGCCGCGCCGGGTCCAAACGGCCAGCGCCGCCGCGCCCGGCACCCAGAAGCCGACCGAAGCCACCAGGATGACCCAGGCCCATATGCTCCTGGAGATCGCGACGGTTCCAACCGCCCAGGCGATGGCGAACACCATCAACGAAGCATCGTAGTAGACGTGATAGAGCGGCAGCAGGCCGATCATGGCCAGAAACCCCGCGATCGCCAGCTCGCGCAGGCGATCAACCTCCTCATCCGACCCTCGGCGAACATCCTTACGCAAGCGCCAGATCGCCACCAGCAGCAGAGCACCGACGATCGACCAGGTGATCGCTTCGGTCACCGGTTTACTCCCGACCAGTCGATGGACCGCATAGTCAAGGTTGACAAACACATGGCCGTCGGGCTTGGTGTAGTCGGCCATGCCGCCATCAAGATGTCGCGAAGCCTGCTCGCTCCACAGGTCGTACCACTCCGGAAGCGCAACATGCAGACGAACGGTTGAGAACAGGAGAAAGCCAACGCTGACCAGCGCCGCCACGCTCAACAGCCTCCACTGTCGGCGAAGCAGCCAGTAGAGCCCCATGGAAAGCGCAAGGTGCGGCTTGAAGACCCCCGCCAGCGCATACCAGACGCCCGCGCATCCCGGCCGTCGCCTTCGGTGGGCATCGTAAGCCAGCGCCATCATGGCGACCGAAGCCATCGCCAGTTGCCCGAAACCCAGCCCCGTCTGAATCGGGGCCAGGATCAGGACCATGCCGATGAGCCACACGGCCCTCGCATCGCTCCACGACCAACGCACGCCGATCGCATCACCCAGAACCTTGATCATCGCCCCGATCAGGAGCAGGTTGGTCAGCAGCCAGGCGATTTTCGCCACCGGATACGGCAGAACGGTATACGGCGCGATGGCCATGAGCGTAAAGGGCAGCGCGATGGCGTTGTCCAGTGTCGTGGAGAAGACACCTTCACGCTCGGCAATGGCGCGGATGCTTTCGGGCGACCAGGGGTCCTCTCCGCGAGTCCATGCGATCGCCTGGCAGTAATGCAGCCCGAAATCGACGGCGTGAACGAGGCCGCGATGAATCCCGCGAACGATGAACAGGGCCAGCGCAACCAGAAGAAGCAGATAGCCTCCCAAAAGCATGCGGTGCTGTCCGGGATTGATGCCAGCCGCTTGAGCCATGCGATATTCCGTTGGTCCGGCCCGGGGCATGTGCCAGAGTCCCGCCGATCACGACCGCAGCCGCGCGGATCCTCGCGGCCGGCACTGGGCTACCTGCCGGTCGCGCCGGCGTCCTCGGGGACGTAGGCATCCACTTCCTCGCGGCTGATGCCCAGCCATTCGAGCATGTGCTGCTCGTATACATCCTGGTGGTCCGGGTTGGAGAAATCCAGGCGCAGTTCGTTGATGACCTTGGTCCCCATCCCGATCCATTCGCGCCATGTCTCCTGGCTGAAGTGGTCGTGGATGTACCGCCCGAGCTTGCCTCGCATCGGTGGATCGGGCATGCGGTTGCCGGGCTGACCGGTGCGTCGATCAATGATCTGATTGGGCCCCAGTTCGACCTTGGGGGCGGCATCGGCGACCTCCGGGACGGGCTTACCCAGTGTCTCCAGGAGTTTGCCCATGGCCTTCCGCGGCATCTCATCGCCGCGCTGGGCGGCCGTGGTATAGCCCTGGGTGAGCACCCTGCCGGCGTCCTCACGTCGGCCGAGATGGATCAGCACCTGGCCAAGCATCTGGTAAGCGCGGCTGTAGGTTTCATCCCGCTCGATGCACGTCTCCAGGGCTTTGACCGCATCCTCAGGCCGTCCGGCGTCCTTGTAGGCGCTGCCGAGGCTGAACCATCCCATGGCGTTCTCGGGGTCCGCCTGGGTCATGTTTTCCCATTGTGCGATTCGTTCTTGGGTTTCCATAGCCCCTAAGCATAGCCTCTGGCCGACGACGGGTGAATCGCGGGCGCGTCACACCCCTCCGAACCGGCCGCATCCCATGCTCGCCCCCTGCCCTGGTCGCATGGACGACCCCGCGAAGTGGGATGACGGCGCAAAAAGGCCCTCGACTTCCGGTATTCTTCCTCACATGGGCGATCAAGGGCTCAACCAACTTCTGGATCGTGCCGCGGCTCTGGCCAAGGCACTGGAGGAGGCCAGGCGGCGAGCGGAGGAGATCGGCCCGGTCTTCCTCGACTCGCGGGGGCATCTGGTGACGCTCATGGGCAACGATGAACAGACCGAGCACGCGCGTCTGGCCCTTCTCCGCAGGCTCGAGCAAATCCGTCCCTCGGGCGACGGCGGCGAACCGGTCATGCTCGCCGGGCTTTATGGCCCCAGTGGCGCGGGCAAGAGCAGCCTGTTCAACCTGCTGACCGGTTGCCATGTGCCTGTCGATGTCGTTCGGCCAACCACCTACGGCGTCTGTGCCGCCGTACCCGAAGCGCTTCACCAGCGCGGCGATCTGGACCGGCTTTTTCCCGACGCCCAGACCATGCCTCTGGAGGATGAGCGCCAACTGGCCAACCCCGAATTCGCCGGCCGGCAGGTCGTCTGGCTGGCTCGCGTTCAACGGGATCATCGCGAGGGTGAATTGTCGGTGATCCTGCTGGATGTTCCGGATTTCAACACCGTGGAGCGGGGCAACCGGGAAATCGCCCAGGACATGCTCAGCAGGGCCAACCTGGTCGTGCTGGTCCTGACCCCGGAGGGTTATGCCGCCAAGGTCGCGGTCGAGGCGGCGGCCGAGGCCTGCGGACTGGCCGGGGCCATGGTGGTGGTGTTCAATAAAGTTCAGGCCGGAAGCGCTCAAGCGATCTGGGAAGACCTGTTGACGCGGCATGTGCCGCGGATCAAGGCCTTTGAAGCCAGACGCAGTGACGGCATCCGCCGTGGCGAATTCCTTGGCCGATGTCCCGTCTACGCCCTGCCTTTCGTCCCGGGCGGGCCGGGTCTTGAAGCGCTGGATCAAGCCATACGCCTGGATCAACCCGATGGACCGAGCCTCCGGGATCAGCTCCACGGCCAGAGCGCGCGGCGAATCATCCAGGCCAGCCTTGCCGAACCGGCATCGATGCTGGCACAACGGACCAAGGAGACGCTCGAATCACTCAAGCGAAAACGGGAACCGCTCGATGCCGCGATCCAGGCGACCAGGGACGATATCGAAGCGCTGGCCGACAAGGGAGCACGCCAACAGATTCCCATCGGTGAAATGGTCGAGGTCATCATCTCGGAATTGCGGGCATGTCAAAGCACCATCGCACGCGTTGTGGGCAAGCCCGGTGACATGGCTCGATGGCTGTTCGGCAGGGCCGGCCGGTTGATCCGCAAGGCCAGGGCGAGTCAAGACAAATTGGAAAGCGAAGTTCGTTCCCGTGATGATCATGAGCGTGCGTGGCGCGACGAGGCGGGACGAAAACTGGGCGGGGTGATGCGGCGGCTGGGTCAACAGCACGAGTTGATTTTTCCGGCCGACATGACGGACAACCATCAGGAGACCATCGCCAGGAAAGTGGAATCGGCCCTTGCCGCGCTCCGCGGTGCTCACCTGCCTGAAGGCGGTGACGATTGGAAGGATACCCTGCGCCGCCAGACCCGTGAGTGGTATCAACACAATCACCGTAAGGCGGGTGTGCTCCTGACCGCGCTTGATTCACTGTCGGTCGGAGGTGTGACCGTGCTGGCGATTGACCTTCTGGCGACGGGCGGCTTTGGTGGAACCGTGCTGGGCGCTGGTGGCGCCATCGGCGGCGCGGGCGCGATCTTTTCGGAGATTCTCAGGTACTTCGGGTTTCACGGTATCGCCGAGCGGGTCAATGAAGCCTATGCCAGACAACGTCAGGGGGAGTTGGCGACCCACCTGGAATCGGCGTTCGCCGATCCGCTGGCGCTGGGCAAGTGGAAGCGGGCGCGTGATGCCATCGATGAATTTTGTGAAGGCGAGTTGGCCGAGACGCTGGGCAAAGTCAAAACCGCCCTGCCCCCGGAGGAGACCGCGCGATGAACCCGACGCCTCAATCCTCCGATCGGGCGCTGCACGAGCTTGAGTCGATCCGATCACGGCTGGAGCCGTTCGAGTCCGGCCCGGACCTTCAGCCGCTGATCGAGCGGATCGAAGAGACGATTGAAACACTGGGGAACCTCCCGGCACAAGTCCATCGGCCCTGGCTGGTGGCGTTGATCGGGCCGACGCATGTCGGCAAGTCCATGCTGTTCAATGGCCTGCTCGGGCTTGATCCGGACACGGGCAGCCCGGTTTCCGATGGCCGCGCCGCCTACACCCATTCCATACACCTGGGCTGCGATGACAAGGTCAGCGCCCTGATCAAGGATGAGCTGGATGAACTTCCGCTGGACATCCACCACGCGCTTCCCGGCATCAATATGGTCCTGGTCGATACCCCGGATATCGACAGCGACATTGCCGCGCATGCCGAACTGGCCCAGCAGGTGCTCGCCCGGGCGGACCTGGCGATCCTGGTCAGCAGCCCGGATAAGCACAGCGACCAGCGACTGCTCGGCGAGATACTCGAATCGTGGAAGCATCGCCTGCCCTGGCTATTCGTGTTGACCAAGGCGGATCAGTTGACCCACGCCCAACAGGGCGACATCCGCGCCGACTGGCAACGCCGGCTGATCGATCGGGGCTTTCCGGTCCAATCATCCGACATCTTCCTGATCAGCAATCTGGAGCCACACTCGACGGACTTCTCGCGTCTTCGTGAAGCCGTGCTGCATGACCGCAACCCGACGCAGCGCCGACTTCGTCGTGAAGCGGTCGCCGCATCCCTGACCGCCCAAGCCCTGGCCGAAGACCAGATCGTGCCTTTGCGAGCGCTTCGAGAGGGGCTTGCGGGCGTGCGCGACCGGCTGTGCCCTGAGTTGCGCGATGCCTATCAGCAATGTCTGAACAAGTCGGCGCATCGCAAGGCGATTGTGCAACTGGTTCGCAACAGCGCATGGCAGCAGATGGCCGGGGCGGTTCTCTGGCCGATGAGTATGGCCTTGAACATCCGGAATCGCCTGGCCCTGATCTGGCTGAGTTTGCAGATGACCCGGCTGCTGGGAACCGGCATTGGCGTTCTGGGGCTTGGGCGTATGGCCATGGCCGGGCTGTATGCGGCAGCGCAGCAATTGTTGCCTACCGCCGCGCTGGCCCAGGCCATGACCCGAAGCCTGCTGGATGACATTCGACGGATCGGGGCCGAGTGCGAGGATGCCCTGCGGAATCGAGGGATTCAGCCGCCCTCCGGAACCATGGGTTCATCCGAGGATGACCCTTTCAGCGGGCCGCCTGACCTATCCGAACCATCGCCATCACCGACCGGCTCAGACAAGGACCCGCGTGATAAGGACTGGCGCAGCCGCGCGGCGGCATCGGCCAGCCGCGCCGCGGTCTCGGAACTGATCCGGCCGTTCCTGCCTTCCTACTGGCAGCGGACCGCGAGGCAACTGGTCGAGCCGCTCTCCGCCGCCATTGAACGACAAGCCCAAAGCCGTGTGGAGCGTTCGGCCGGGCCGATCACCAGCCTGGTGGTTAACGTGCTTCCCCTGGCGGTGATCGGTCACGGCGGCTATCGACTCGTCATGGCGTGGTTGGATGAAAGTTACCTGCCCGGGACGTTCTACCTGCACATGCTCGTGCTGCTGGTGCTCAGCTTCCTGCCTGGCGCGGCGTGGCTGAGTTTGCGGCTGTCGATCAAGCCCGATGCCGAGGCGGTCGTGCGGGATGTTGTCGATGGCCTGGAGCACCCGGAGATTCTCCGGCCGCTGGAGCATCGGCACGATGAACTGGCCCGACTCCTCGACCAGATCGCCACCACCCGCACCGCCGCGGAAACGCGAAAGCGGATGTTCACCGACAAAATGGGCTCGGATGAGGGCCTGTTGGCCAGAGGTTGATCCTCATCCGATCGGTTGAAGATCGGCATGCCGGTCAGGTCCGCGGATCAGCGATGCTTTGCTCAACGGCGCTGATCGTGTCTTCGATGTCCCGCTCGGTATGGGCCAGTGAGATGAACATGGCGTGACCGGGATGCAGATAGAAGCCGCGATGCAAAGCGCCAAGCAGCATCGGAACGAACCGGGGCTTGTCCTCCTCCCGGGTGAGCGGCGTGGGCATGGCCGGCAGTCCGCCCAGTTTGTAGGGTATGCCGCCGGCTTCGCATGCCCGGTTGATGCCATCGATCAGCCGCCGGCCCAGGCGATTGATGTGGTCAAAGCCATTGCGACGGCGCATCTCCGATACGACCACTGGAATGGCGGCCAGGCTCAACAGATCACTATGGAACGTCGCGGCAAGCCACGCGCTCTGACATGGCTCGGAGCCGAGCACTTTCTCGCTCCCGACGATGTAACTGGCTGGGAATCCGTTGGCGCATGCCTTGCCGAAGGTCGCGATGTCCGGCTCGAGGTTGTAATGCTCGGCCGCGCCACCGAACGCGACGCGAAACCCGGTCTTGGTTTCATCGAAGATGCACAGGCCACCGTGCTTGTGGGCGATGTCGATGCAGCCCCGCAGAAAACCATCGGCCGGGCCGTCTTCCTGAATCGTCTCGATGATGACCCCGGCGACATTGCCCTTCCGTGAGGCGAACGCTTTGTCCAGTGCTTCGAGGTCGTTGTACGGGAAATTGAGCGTCAGTTGGCCCACGGGCCCTGGCACGCCCGCTGAATCCGGCACGCACCAGTCATGCCAGCCGTGGTAGCCGCAACGGATGATGTAATCGCGCCCGGTATGGGCCCGCGCCGCCCGCACCGCCGCCTCGGTGGCCGCGCTGCCACCGATCAGCAGCCCGACCTTGCCCGCCCAGGGATTGAGCGAAAGCAGCAATTCGCCGACCTGAATCTCAAGCTCATGCGCCAGCGAGTTGATGGTGCCGTGCGCAAGCTGCCGGGTCACCGCTTCAATCACCACCGGATCGTCATAACCCAGGAGAATGGGGCCGTATCCCATCAGGTAATCGACATACTCATTGCCATCGACATCGATGAAACGGCAGCCCCGCGCGGCCTTGGCGAAAACCGGATAGCCGCGCTGCATCATCAGATGGCTTCGCTTGTGCCCGTTGCAGCCGCGCACAAGCAGCTCATCGGATCGGTGCAACATCTGTCGGGATCGCTCGACGGTGGGAACCTGTACCTGGGTCATAAGGTCAAAACTCCTGATGCCAACGGGCAAGCCGCCAGGCCCTTCACGGTCCATCCCATAACGCCGGATGGAGGCGGAGGCGTGATTGGATCGCTCAAGATATTACGGAAAAAGGCCGAAGCGGGCCTAACGACGTGAGCGCGAAAACCATTGCCGACGTTCGACGATCAAAGCGTTACTCGGAAAATCGACCCGTGGCGGATTCAATGCGATATCTTGCGTCAAATCCCTATCGCTTTAGCGTCAGGCCAACAAGCAGCGTGTCATCTTCCGGCGGTCCGGGGCGAACATCCTGAACCATCTTGAGCAGCTCCTTGAGCTGCCGCTCGAGGGGCACGCCCCGCCCGCGAAACCCCGAGAGGATGCGCATCGCCCAGCGGCTGAACGTCTCGTGGCCCAGTTGCGAGCCCTTTTCATCGCGCACTTCGGTGAGCCCATCGGTGTAAGCCAGCAGCACATCGCCAGGTTCGATCGTGTGGTGCAGGGAACGGCAATCAAATTCATCATCCTCAAAAAGCCCCAGCATCCCGGCGGTGGACTCCAAGCGGGTCATCCGCCCATCTTCGTCCCGATAAAGCAATCCGGCGGGATGTCCGGCCCCGGCGTAGGTCAGTCGCCGACTGCCCGCGGCGATGGTCGCGGCAAACGCTGTCGCGTAGATGTGATGGCGAGCGATCGTCAGGCGGATGTATCGGTTCAGCAGCTTGAGCATGCCCGCCGGGTCGATGTCCGGCTGCTCGGCGAAGATGCGTTCGAGTTCTCCGGCCAGTCTGGAAACGGTGATCGCCGAAGGCACACCATGCCCGGTCACATCCAGCACCACCATCGTCAGACGGTGTGAATCCGCCGGTGACGAATCCGGTGCCGGCGGCTGCTCGACCGGATCGCAGGTCACCTCGATGGCGGTCGTCCGGGCTGGCGGCCGGTCAACGTCGGACTTCGATGGACCGGACTCCTCGGATTCGGCCGGGGGCACGGGCAAGGTGGCGGGCGGTGGCGGCTTTCGCAGGGGCAGATGCCGATGGATGAAAACGAAATCGCCGCCGATCTGCCGCATGGGCTCATAGAGGTAGGCAAAACGTATCGGCCCGGCCAGGATCGGTTTGGGAAACATCGATTCATGCAGCCGCCTCGCCCACGAAAGCTCCTTGCGCAACTGGACGTACTGCACCCGTGTCAATCGCTGTCGCAATTCCTGCCGGAAGGAGCTGTAACGAACCCAGCAGACCGCAAGGCCGGGCAGGCCCAGGAACGGTGCCAGCACCAGGGCAACCAGATTGCTCACCCCCTCGAACTCCACCGAGACGATGATCAGCAAGTACAGCAGCGAAAGCGGCAGAATGGGCCGAATCGCTTCGCGTGGCGTCAGGGGAAGCAGCAGGCAGGCCAGGAAATGGGTGAGCACGAAGGCCTGGAGGATGTTCCAGGTTTCATGGGACGGGCGGATGACCAGCCCGCCACGCGGTTTGAGGCCGTAGTCTTCGCCGATCAGGCTTGAGATGACGGTCAGGACGATCAGCCAGGAAGCCAGACGGATGACCTGGCCGGTTTCCAGGCTGGCGCGGGCGACGTAGAACATGGCCCCGCCGAAAAGGACGATGCGCCACGCAAGGATCCAGGTCGGCAGGTCGGCGTGGGGCGTGCCCGCCATGGTGCTGCGTTCCCAGATATTGAGCAGCAACAGTCCGATATCGACCAGGGTGAGGAGAATGACCAGCGAGCCGTACCACAGAAAGCGCGTCCGAAGCCATAATCGGCGGTTCTGCTCGATCTGTTGATCGAACTCATGGAGGGCTGCATCTTCCTGCTTGGCCGACATCCGATCCAGTTTACATCGCCTCCGTCCACCTCGAAGGAACGCGACCGGCTCGACCCACCCAACCCGCGCCTTGAACTCACTGAGCCACCAGCTCGGACATGCATCGCACCAGACGACCGGCCAGGGCGGGTGTGGTCGCCGTGGCCCACTTGCGGTCGGCCAGAATCCGATCGTCGAGCTTCAGATGTGCCTTGCTTGAGAGCATCAGCAAGGGCAGTTTCGGCCACTGGTTCTCGCTCTCGGCCTTGAGCAGCAATTCGCTGATCCGCGAACGATCACGGCTGTCGTGAATGTAGCTGACGATCAGGTTGGGCTGATCGAGGTCGGCCAGGTCGGCGATCTGATCGCAGAAGATGCGGAATGTGTCCGTGGCCGGCTGGGTGCCGACATAGGCGGGCTTGAGCGGAACAGGGCAGCCCTCGATCAGAGTGTGGCTGACCACCGGCCAGCTCTGACCGGAGGCGGCCTGGACGAGCACCAGCTTCATGTCGGTGGTCTGCTCGTGGATCTGCTTCTCGATATCGGCGATGATGCCGTCATCGAGGTTGAGCAATTGCAGCAGATCGTTGATCGGATAGATCACCAGGTTGCCACTGTCGCCCAGGAGCAAGGCATGGGCCAGACGGTTGGCCAACCCCAGCAGAGCGACCTGCGCCAGCTCCCGCGGCGCCTGACCGCGAATGGAACCGGCCGAAAGATGATGAAACACGATCGGGTTGACCAGGGAGGCTGGAAACTTCCAGGTGTGGAGGATGCGGTCCATCACATCAGCGTGATTGAGCAGGAACAGACGGCCTTCCACGCGCTCCAGCGAGATGTCCAGCTTTCGGCTAAGGGGCAGGGTCTGATCGTAGTGAGCGCCCAGCAGTTCATGCAGAACCAGCCGCCCCGCATCATGCAGCAGCCCCATGGTGAACGCTGATTCGCTGTCCACCGCGTTGGTGGCGGTGGCCAGATGCGAGGCGATCAGCGCCGTGCCGATCGAGTGTTCCCAGAACAGGCGGATATCCATGTAAGCGCCAAGGTCGGTGGCGCTGAAGTGTTCCACCACACCGATATTCAAAACCGCCTGCCGAAGCTCACGCAGGCCGATGCGAAGAATGGCCTGCCGGACCGAATCCACCGGTTCGCCCCGCGCGTAGGCGGAGCTGTTGGCCAGTTTCAAGAGCTTGAGCGCCAGGGCGTGATCGCGGCCGACTGCGCGTACGATCTGATCGATCGTGCATCTCGGGTTGCTGGTGAGCTTGAGCAACACGGCGACAGTGGGCGAAAAGGCCCTCAGTTCGGCGGCCTGGTCGATCAACTCCTTGATCTGGGTCCGGGTCAAGAGCGGCTTGATCTCTTCGAAGCTCTTGATGTCATCGAGGTTGAGCAACGGGCCGAAGGGCGAATCCGGGTCGGCCGTTAGTGTGGACGTTGGCGGCGATTCATCGGCGCTCGGGCTGGTATGCGCGGCCGGTGCGACGCCCGCACCCGTCGATGCCGCCGCCGACGCTCCCGGGAGTGGTGTGGTTGCGGTCGCCGCGGGCTGGTGGGGCACCAGGGCCACACCCGCCGAAGTGGGCGTGGCCGGAGTCTGGCCCGATGCGTTTACCGTGGCAACCGCCGCGGATGCGGTCCGTGCCGCCATGCCGGCCGCCGGTGGTGTTGCGGCGGCGCGGGGTATGGGTGTACCCGCCTGGTTCAGCAGCCGAGTCACCTTTTCGAAAAGATCATCCAGCGAGAAGTGGCTCTTGAGCAGGTATTCGCGCACCCCGCCGCGCACCGCCTCGACGACGGTGGGCTTGCGACTATCGGCCGTCAGCATGATGACCGGCAGCCGCGCGAATTCCCGCCGGGCACGAAGCAGCTTGAGAAACGTCAGCCCGTCCATGATGGGCATGCCGACATCAAGAATGATCAGGTCAGGCTTGAACTCGGCCAGAATGCCCAGGCCCGCGGCGCCATCGGCCGCCGAGCGGGCTTCATAGCCCTTCTGAATCAAGGCCGCCGCGATCGGCTGGCGAACGACCGCGCAATCGTCGATGACCAGAATCTTGGCCATCAGCATTCCTCCCAGAGGATCGGCAGGTCCACGGTTTCATCACTGGGCAGGCAACGCATGGCCGGCATTTCCACTGTGAAGGTCGTCCCGCTGCCGCACCGACTGCTCACATATATCGTCCCGGCATGCGCGGCGGCGATCGCGCGACAGATCGAGAGTCCCAGGCCCGTGCCGCCCAGCATCGCGCCGCCACGATCATCATCACCTTGGATCATGAACGGGCGACCGAGTCGATCACGCATCTCCTCGGGTATCCCCCTGCCCGTATCGTGCACGGCGATGCGAATCCAGGGCTCACCATTCCGATCTTCGCCGGTGACCATGAGATCGATCGAGCCCTGATCGGTATGCCGAACGGCATTGCTCAGCAGATTGGTCATCAGGCGTTGGATGCCGTTCCGGTCACCGGTCATTTGCAGGCCCTCGGGAGCGACGAACGCATCGAGCGTCACACCGGCCGCGCGTGGCAGCACTCGAATCCCCTCCATCGTTTCGATGACCAATTCCTCAAGCGAAAAGACTTTCCAGTTCCAGTTCATCCGGCCGTTGTGCAGCCGCGCGGCGTCAAGCATCTGGTGCAACATGTTCGCCACCACCACAACCTGCCCGTGCATCGTTCGAAGGTGCTCATCCCACGACACGGCCTCATCCGGATCGCGGCCGAGCAGCAATTCACAGGTTGCGCGAATCGCGCAAAGCGGCGTCCGCAGTTCATGGCCCACCACACCCAGAAGATTCTCCAGCGTCTTGATGGCACGATTCTGCGCATGGACCTGTTGTTCGAGCGTTTGGATGTTCGCCCGCTCAAGTCGCTTCTTCTCGCTGATGTCGTGGACCTGCACATGCAGCAACGTATGCTGATTCATCACGATTGGCGTGCCGAGAACCTCGACCTGCCGGGTCGAGCCATCGGCCATGCGATGGTGCATTTCAGCCCAACGCAGATCGCCGCGAATCGACTGATGGATCATTCGTTCAACCATCGCCCGGTCCTCCACGCAAACGGCGGAGGCGGGCATGCCCACCAACTGGTTGGCCTCGAATCCATAGAAGTCGTTCGCCGCGGAGTTGACGCGGACGAATCGCCCGCTGTCCGGGTCGATGAGCAGTTGAGGAGCCGGGCTTCGCTCGAAGAGCCCCTCGAAAAACGCCCGGGAGTCGGCATCCGGGCCACGCCTGGTCGCGGCCGACTCGCGTATGCCCCCAGGAACGCCTCGCCGACCGCCAGGTCGCATCCGGCGGGGACTGGCTCTGGAGATTCTGACCGCTGACCGGTTCACAGGCATCGCTTCCTCAGCATTCCCGCTCAGGCACAGGCTGCGTTCTGCGCCAGGAGGCATCCCGACGGGAACGCACCACGCCATCGATCCACCCACCGACCGGCCAGGCGAACCGAATTGACCCACCAGAGTTATATCGTCGAGCATATGGCCGCAGTTGAGCCCGAACGGTGGAGATCCGTTGGGATCAAGACAGAAGACCAGGCCGCTAAAGCATTGAAAAAACTGAACCTTGCGTAGACTAAGAATATTCTGATCCCAGTGGCCGTTTGCCGGGCCGACTCGCACCGCAGCCATCGCGAAATGTCTTCTTCCCATAGTGTTATGCGTCAACAACACGCCGCGCGGCCGCACGATCGACAAGCCGCACCCGAATGGCCATAATGCGCTACCTTGAGGCATGAGCCTCAGGGAGTTCATCTTTTCGTGTCCGCCCCGGCCCCCTCCATCAACGCCCGCGAATCGCCCGATCCGACATCCGGACCCCAGGACAACGGCGTCATCATCCGAAGGCTGCTTGCCCTGAGCTGGCAATACCGCTGGGGCTGCATCAAGGTGCTCGGGCTGCAATGCACGCTGCTGTTCATGGGTCTGTTCGGGCTGGGTCTCACCGGGCTGGCGGTGGATCATCTTCGATACCACGTCGAGCAGGGAGCCCCCGCCCCGTCCTGGCCGCTGGGATCGACTCCGCCCGAGCACTGGTCACCGATGTTCGTGCTGCTCCTGATCTCGATGGGCGTGCTGGCGATGGCCTTGGCGCGCGGCGTGATCAACGGCCTCTACACCCTGGCGTTCGCCGATCTGCTCCAGGCCAAGATCGTTGTCCGTCTCCGCGCCGATGTCTTTGACAAACTGCAACGCCTCAGTTTTCGCTTCTACGATCAGAACGCCAGTGGATCCATCATCAACCGCGTCACCCAGGATGTGCAGAACGTCCGCCTCTTCGTTGACGGCGTGGTCGTCCAGGCCGTGATCCTCACCCTCAGTCTCTGCATCTATCTGGGCTACATGCTCAGCATCCATCCCCTGCTGACGCTGGCCTGCCTCTCGACCACCCCGCTGCTCTGGCTGACCACGGTCATCTTCAGTCGCGTCGTCCAGCCGGCTTACCGCAAGGAAAGGGTGATGTTTGACGATGTGGTGCGGACCCTCAATGAAAATCTCAGCGGTATCCATGTGGTCAAGGGGTTCGCCCAGGAGGGCCTGCAGGTGGACCGATTTGGGCAGGTCAATGCGGTGCTGACGCGACACAAGGATTGGATTTTCAAGCGTGTGGCCACGTTCCCGCCCTTCATCGGCTTTCTGACGCAGCTCAACCTCGTCGTCCTGCTGCTCTACGGCGGCATCCTGGTCATCCGCGGCGAACTGCCGCTGGGTACGGGCATGATCGTCTTCGCCGGCCTGCTCCAGCAGTTCTCCGGCCAGGTCGCCAACATCAGCAACATCGCCAACAGCGTACAGCAGAGCCTCGCGGGGGCCCGCCGTGTCTTCGAGGTGCTCGATGCCCCGCTGACCGTCCAGTCGCCACCCCAGCCGGTCCCCATCGAGCAATGCCGGGGCCGAATCACGTTTGAGAACGTCAGCTTCGAATACGAACCCGGCCGCCCGGTGCTGAACAATATCTCCTTCACCGCCCTGCCGGGACAGACCATCGCCATCCTCGGCACGACCGGCTCGGGCAAGAGCACCTTGCTGAGTCTGATCCCGCGCTTCTACGATCCGACCTCGGGGCGCATCCTGCTCGATGGCGTGGACCTTCGCGATCATTCGCTGGACGAGCTTCGACGCCATATCGGGCTGGTTTTCCAGGAGAGCTTCCTTTTCTCCAGCACCGTGGCCCAGAACATCGCCTTCGGCCATCCCGGGGCGAGCCGGGAGCAGATCGAGCGCGCCGCCCGCACGGCCGCGGCCCATGACTTCATCATGAACCTCCCCGACGGCTACGACACCCTGCTCCGCGAAGCGGCGACCGATCTTTCCGGTGGCCAGCGCCAGCGACTGGCCATCGCCCGCGCTGTCCTGCTCGAACCGGCGATCCTGCTGCTGGATGATCCCACCGCGGCCATCGATCCCCAGACCGAGCACGAGATTCTCACCGCCATGGACCAGGCCTCGGTCGGACGCACCACATTGGTCGTCGCCCATCGGCTCAGCACCCTCCGTCGCGCTGACCTGACCGTGGTGCTCGAGCACGGCCGGGTGGTCCAGATCGGCACCCACGAACAGCTCATGCGCGAGCGCGGCCCTTACCGTCGCGCAGCACGCATGCAGATCGCCGACCCGCGAAGCCTGGAGTTGCTCAACCTTCCGCCGGCCCCCGACCAACCCGGCGATCAGGCCGACGATGAAGCCGACCAGCGGCGGGAGGAAACGCCGTGAGCGGAATCGCCAAAGCCTCCGCCTTCGACCCGGAAATCCGCACGGATAAACCCCTGGATTTCGCCCTGATCAAGCGGCTGTTCGCCTACACCCGGCCCTACACCCGCACGCGAAACTGGCTCATCGTCATCGTGCTGGTCCGATCGGTGCAGTTGCCCATGCTCGCCGCGGTCATAGGTGCGATCATCGACGGTCCGATCGCCGACAGGAGCGTACGCGGGGTCATCTGGGGCGCGGCGATCTTTCTGATGCTGGCCGTCTTCACCCAGGTCACGTTCATCGCGCGATCGCTCATGGCACTGCGCCTTGGTGAATGGGTCGTCCGCGACCTGCGCATGGACCTTTTCAGGCATCTCCAGACCCTGACCATGGGATTCTTCCATCGCACCAAGGCCGGGCGCATCATCAGCCGCATCACCAGCGATGTCGATGCCGTGCGAATCGGGGTTCAGGATGTGCTCTTTGTCAGCCTCGTGCAGATCGGTCAGATGCTGGTCTGCGCCGCCTTGATGCTCTACTACAACTGGCTGCTGTTTCTGGCGGTGCTGGCGCTGGTTCCGGTGCTGTATGTGATCAATCATCACTTCCGCAAGCGCCTGAGCCGCTCGCACCGCGATATCCAGGAAAGCTTCAGCCGGGTCACTTCCTCACTGGCCGAATCGGTGCAGGGCATCCGCGTGACCCAGGGGTTTGTGCGCCAGGACATCAACGCCGGCCTCTTCTACGATCTGGTCGCCGACCATTCGCGATACAACATCGGCCTGGCACGCGTCAGCGGTGTCTTCGTCCCACTGCTGGAGTTCAACAGCCAGGCCTTCATCGCCGCCATGCTCCTGATCGGCGGCTGGCAGGTTCTGCGCCCCGATCCCATGGTCGAGCTGGGCCAGATCATCCAGTTCTTCTTCCTGGCCAACCTCTTCTTCTCGCCGATCGCCATTCTCGGCAACCAGTACAACGCCTCGCTCTCGGCGATGGCCGGGGCGGAGCGCATCTTCCGCATGCTCGACACCCGGCCGGACTGGACCGATCCGCCGGACGCCATCGCCCTGCCGCCGATCGAGGGCCGGGTCGAGTTCCGCGGGGTCACCTTCGCCTACGAGCCGGGCCGTCCGGTGCTTCACGATCTCGACTTCGTCGCCAGGCCCGGCGATACGATCGCCCTGGTCGGCCATACCGGATGCGGCAAATCAACGATCATCAACCTCATCTCCAAGTTCTATCTGTGCGATGAGGGCGAGGTTCTCATCGACGGCTACGATGTCAAAAAGGTGACCAGCGACAGCCTGCATCATCAGATGGGTGTGGTCTTGCAGAACAACTTTCTGTTCACCGGCACGGTGATGGAGAACATCCGCGTCGGCCGGCCGGGAGCGAGCGACCAACAGGTCCACGATGCCCTGAACAAGCTCGACTGCATGGATCTGCTCGAAGCGCTGCCCGATGGGCTCCAGACCGTGGTGGGCGAGCGCGGCAGCGGCATCAGCCTCGGTCAGCGGCAATTGATCTGCTTTGCCCGATCCATGCTGGCCGATCCTCGCATCCTGATCCTCGATGAAGCCACCAGCAGCGTGGATACCATGACCGAAGTCCGCATTCAGAAAGCATTGGACAAGCTCTTCGAAGGCCGAACCAGCTTCGTCGTGGCCCACCGCCTGAGCACCGTCCGCCATGCCACGCGGGTGCTCGTGCTCGAGGAGGGCCGGATCATCGAGCGGGGCACGCACGAACAACTGCTCCTCAGCGGCGGAGCCTATGCCGACCTGTACCGCCAGTTCATCCGGGCCACCGAGGCCTGACCCATCACCCGGGATGAGGAAATGACCCGCCCACCGGCACGTTACCCCGCTGAGGCTCCATGCTTCCCGCCCGCCCTTTTTTACGCCCGAAAGGATTTCGCATGACCGCACCCTCACACCTTACCGTCAGCCGCTCGCTACGGCTGACCGGCCTGATCGCCTGCATCATGATGGCCACCATCCTCATCCCGCAAGCCCAATCCGCCGCCGACAAGCCGGCCGAACTCGAGTTCGAGCGGCCGTTTCTCTTCATGAACCGGCAGGAGATCGAATCGGCCCGGCGCAAGCTCGAGTCCGAGCCGTGGATGGCTGAATCGCAGGAATGGACCTTCCGCCGACACCGGGGCGATTCGCAGATCGATTCGATTCGACGCATGTTCGACTACCTGGTCAAGGGCGATGAACGGGCGGGCGAACAGGAAAAGCGCGAGCTGCTCAGCTTCATCGACTCCAAACCCGATCACCGCCCCTGGTCCGACCATTACCTGACGGCCCTGCGCTACGATGTGCTTTATTCCCAACTCACCGATGATGAGAAGCAGAGGCTCCGCGCCGCCTTCATGCGCCACATCCAGCACGCCCTGAACACGCAGCGCACCTGGGACCGGATCAACTGGCTGCCCAATATGCAGTGGCCACGCAAGTTCAGCTCCCACCTGCTGGCCCTTGCCCTGGGCGAGCGGGAGTTGATCGAACAGATGGCCGCGAGCTCCGGCGGCTGGAAGTGGTACATGGATGAGTACATCGCCGATGGCCGCTTCTACATGGAGGAGTTCGGCAAGCATTACTCGATGGTGGGTGAGATGCTGCTCTGGTGCCGGGGGCTGGAGCGGGTCGGCATGAATGAACTGGGGTTCGGATACGTGGGCCGCAATGGCGCGACCATGAAGAACTACCTGATGAGCGCGATCGACATCGGCTATCCGCGCGTGGATATTCCCGATGGGCTTCCGCACTATGCGCAGGTGACCATGGGCGATGCGCGTGGCGGGCCGCGCTTCGCGATCTCCAACGACGACTGGCCGGGCAACATCATCCAGCACTCGATCGTCAACGGCTACATGCCCAACGGGGCTGGAGGCAACAATGCCTTCATGGCCGCGAACATGAACGGCCGCGATCATCGATGGCGGCTGGTGGACAAGATGCTGGCACCGCTCTGGTTCGAGATCGGCCATAAGCAATGGCCGGATGCCGGGTTCGATTACTTCCTGGCGCAGATGCGACGCTGGGGCGCTGATCGGTATTACCCTTCGCCGCTTTTCGGCCTTGATCCGATCGACCCGGCCCGCGTCCAGCCACCGCCGGCCGAATCCTACGTCGCCCGCGAGCGCGGCTTTGCCCTGCTTCGAGCGCGCCATGGTCGCGAGTATTGGGAATCGCCGGCCCCGGCCGTATCACTGCTCTTTGCCATGTATTACGTCCACTACACCCACGACAGCTTCTCCCTGGCCGGCTTTTACGGCCGCAATCGGCCCCTCTATCTGAACCGTCACGTCGGGGCCGGATACGCCGGCGGTTGCCCGTGGACCGATTCGGTGCGCGGCCATGCCGGGGTGATCGTCGATAATCGCCAGGCCCGGTTCGTCGATTCGGGCAACCACGGCACGCCCAACCACATCGTTCGTCAGGATTTTTCCGGCTCAACGCGATTTACCTCCATCCAGGCCAGGGGCGTCTATCCCGAAGTCACGCAGCAACGTGCCCTGTTCCTCACCGAGGAATACATGCTGGACCTTTTCCATCTCCAGGGCGATTCGCCGCACCGCTTCCACTGGAGCATCCACGCCATGGGCCAACACGATCCGGACGTCGGTCGATGGACGCCCGCTCGGCTCGACCCGGCGCGGTTCTATAACCTCGAAGATGAACGCGTCGCCTCACGATTGGGCAATCGGCCGGAGTGGTACCTGCCGCGCGATCCCGTCGAGATGAAGCCCGGTGAAGAATCCTGGACCGCCGCGATCATGCAGAATCGAAACCCGCACGCGGGTGGTTCCAGCGCACTGCCCGATGCGTGGTTCCAGCGCCAGGTCGGGGTGCGCATTCACATGCTCGGTGAACCGGGCGTCGATTCCACCATCATCACCGGCAGAACGCCCACCCCCATCCGACGCTTCCGCGACCGCGACCCGGATACCCCCGACTGGCGTACCGAGCCGGCGCCGGAAGCCGATGTCGGCGGCACCTCGCTGATCGTCGAACGCACCAACACCCGTAAGACCACTTTCATCGCGCTGCACGAGCCGGTTGAGCGCGACTGGCGACCGGTCGAGGCTTTCGAATCGGTAGCGCGAAACGACCGTGCCGTGGCCGTCGCGGTGCGGGGCGCGAACCTCAACGATCGCATCATGGTCACCCTGCTGCACGATCCGGATGATGAATCCTGGCACACCCTGGCGGGCGAAAACGGCGAACGCTTCACCTTCCAGAGTCACGCGGTGATCCGTGCCGGGAACGGCGAAGTCCGGATCACCGGCCG
>JAFIFY010000013.1 GCA_020831765.1 Phycisphaeraceae bacterium
CGGCCGGCGCGTGACCGAAGACCAGGTCCGCGCTGTGGCCGAGGCGGGCGGACTTCTCAGGGGGCAGGCCGACGACACGATCAACCTGCTCGAATACGTGGCGTTCCTGGTGCGGGAGGTGGCCCATGGCCGAGGCACCGATTAACCCGCGCCGCCTGAAGCCCGCCGTGCTGGCCCGCGTGCTCAACTCGCTGGGCCAGGGCGAGGTGATCAACGAGCGCCAGCTTCGCCGGCATCGCAACCGCGCTGGCTACACCATTGGCGATGCGAAGACCGTGGACCTGTTCCGCTACGCCGCATGGTTGACGCTCGAGTATCACAAGCCGAAGGACGAACCTGCCAGCTACGAGGAAGTGAAGCGCAGGCAGGCTGAGCGCAACGCCGAACTGGTGATCTTGCGGTCTTCGCGTTTTTCTTAGGTCAAGAAAGTCAGTGCAGGATGGCATTCGTTCCCGCCGGCGTCATCAGAAATCGAGCCCGGGAAGGAACCATGCGGTCAGGACTGGCACCTCGCCACATTCACCGCAGGCGGTCGAGGCGGATGGCGATGATATTGGCCAGCCCGTCACGCAGGTCGTTGCTGAGCTGCGATGCGGCGATCATGTCGTTGAAGGTCTCGTGAAGTGCCAGTAAATCGGTCAGTTTGCGTTCGGCATACTCGGGCGCGATGCCACAGTGATCGGCGAAGGCGAGAAAGTCTGCGCGACGCAGGCGGTTACGTTTCCCGTTGACGGTCAGTGCCAGCTCATCGCTTTCAGCTGGGATGGCCAGACGGGACGACACCAGGTCATAGGTGGGGCTAAGCGCGATGGTGCCGTCTTCGCTGGTCAATAACGAGAAGTTTTTGCGGTGGGCGTCCCCGTTGCCGATGGCAAAGTTGAAGATTGTCGACTCAAACAGCCGCTGCAATTCGAGCGGCGCGAAGGTGCAGTGGTCACGGATGGCGGCAGCAATCTGTTCGTGGCTCCCGGCATACTTGTCGGGGCCGCCGAGAAGCTGGTGCATGTCTTCGCAGGCCAGCTTTTGGACGCGGCGGCCCTTCTTGAACCGGTCGAAGCGCTTCACCAGATAGGCAGGTGTGCCATCGGACAGTTCGAGGAGCAGGCACTGCGCGGTACGCAGACCGAACCGCTGGCCCATCGACATGCACAGATATTCGTTCTGTGGCAATTCAGCAAAGTCCTGCGTCTGTGGCTTGAGAATGAACTGCCCCTCACGTGCGACTGGCACCAACTGTTCTCCCTCGAGACGCATCGACAGTTTGGGCTGGACGCCGGAGATGCTGAGCTTGCCGGCCAGCTTCTGGGCTTCGAGCGCGATCTCAGTGGATGAGACAGCAATGGTCGGACGGATCGGTTTGCCGAACATCGAGCGGAGCGTCTTGGCGTCGTAGTCAATCGGCATCGTTCACCTCCCTCAGGCTTACCGCGCCGATGCAATCCTGGCAGGTGCGCAGAAGCAAACCGAAGGTGTCAGTCTCATCCACCTTGATCGTCGATGCGACGATGCGGAGATACCAACCCTCCGGCACCAGCCCCGCGAAGAAGGGGAACAACTCCGACGACTCGAATGGCTCGGTTTGCAGCGGCAGCGTCAACGAGATGGCGGGGCCATCGTTCAGGTAGACCGGGTCGTAGGCGAAGCGATACCCGCCGCCGGGCAATTCAGTGAGCGTGCCCGCAAGTCTGTCGCGATAGTAGACGTGGGCTTGGCGGCTCATCGTTTGGGCCTCACGTGCAGTTCGTGTCCGAGCAGATTGAGCACCTGCTGGACCTTGTCGAGGCGAACGGTCGGCTTGCCCTGTTCCAGTTCGCGGACGAATCGCAAGCCAACGCCTGCGCGTTGCGCCAGTTCCGCCTGAGTCAACCCAGCGGCTTTGCGGAGACGCGAGATGTCAGAGGCAAGCTGAATTCTAAAGGTCCTGATCGGGTACATTCCAACCGAACGCCTCCGTATCATCGGCTAGAACGCGTCGCATGTCAACCATAAATGTACCCAAAAGGGTATTAATAGAGGCTTCAAGCCGTCCTCTCGCGACCATTTCGCTGCGCAAGGCCAACATTCGTACCCGATCGGGATCATGATCGTAGGAGCGTTGGGCAGGCGTTCCACCTGGCCATTTGTCGGTTGCCTACCTGATGCCACGCTTGCGTTTGGGCTGGCCCATTTCGGCGATGATTTTCAGTTCCTCGATGCTGGACGCACGGGGTGGCTTGAGGAAGCCGGCGAGAGCATCCAACCTCCCGAGTGCATGGCACATCTTGAGCAGATTTGCGACCGATGTTCTGCCGGTCCGTTCGTAGCGACGAACGGTGGGAAGCGACACGCCGGATCGTTCGGCCAACGTCTCTTGTTTCCATTCCCGGCGCAGCCGTTCGGCGCGTATGCGATCCGCCAACAGCCTGGCCATCTCGTTTGGCGAGTGCAGTTGGATCGGCATCTTGGACATGGTGCTCCCGCGATCAGCAAGTGGTCATATTTTATCGCTAGATAACCATTTCGAGACACAACATCGCATAAATGATCGGTAGCGGATCAAATGCATTGGTGCGTGTGCAGCTCCAGCCACGGCACCAGTTCGACATCCGACCGCTTTTGCCCCGTATCGCCACCAAAGGCGACATACGCCTGGGTTGGCTGAACCTGCTCAAGCACCTCGCGAACGCGCCGGACGCCATCGAGCAAGCCAGAGGTCGCGGTTTGCGCCGCCTTGGCCTCGACTAAAGACAGACGATCCGCGTGCTCAATGACCAGATCGGCTTCCACCCCGTTCTGATCGCGGTAGTGGTAGAGACCACCCGTTTCGCCGGCATTCATGCGGTGCTTGATGATCTCGGAGACCACCCAACTCTCAAACAGCGGCCCGCGCAAGGGATGATTGCGAAGCTGGTCAGCAGTGCGGATGCCCAGCAGTCGGCAGCCCAGGCCGGTGTCGTAGAAGTGCAGCTTCGGCATCTTCACCAGGCGCTTGCGAATGTTGCGACTGAAGGAAGGCAGGCGGAAGGCAATGAAACTGGCTTCGAGCACGCTGAACCACGCCTTGGCGGTGGGCTGAGCAATGCCGCAGTCGTTGCTGAGTTGTGAAAAATTCAGCAGTTGCGATGTGCGGCCGGCGCAGAGTTCGACGAATCGCTGGAACGTGGCCAAGTCTCCTACGTTGGTGATCATCCGTACATCGCGTTCTATATAGGTGGCGATGTAAGAACCAAGCCACTCGCCAGCATCAAGCTGCTGATCGAAAATGCGGGGATAACCGCCGGTCAGGATCGCCTCGTCAAGCGTGTCGGGGAACCATGGAAAGCGAATGACTTCGCTCCGCGCCAGGGGCAAGAGATGCAGCACTGCGGTTCGGCCGGCGAGGGACTGATTCACTGATTCCAGCAGCGCCAGATTTTGCGAGCCCGTCAGCACCCAGCGGCCCGGCTGCGGGTTCTCGTCGATCAGGCTCTGGATGTAAGACGTCAGCTCAGGCACCCGCTGGATCTCGTCCAGAATCACGCCATCCTCGAACTGCGCCAGAAATGCGCGAGGGTCTTCTTGGGCAAAGCTGCGGATATCCGGCGCTTCGAGATTGGCGTATGCATGCTTGGGGAACACCGCCCGGCACAGGGTGGACTTGCCACTCTGGCGGGGGCCGGTCAGAGTGATCGAAGGGAGCTGGTCGGCCAGCTTGCGAAGACGCGGTGTGAGGTCACGCTCAATCATGACAGACAAGCGTAGCCGGCGGATTAGGATAAATCAAGATCGAATCTTGAATCATCTTATTTGGTGTGACACGCAAG
Organism: Phycisphaeraceae bacterium; assembly: GCA_020831765.1. Classification (GTDB taxonomy): domain Bacteria; phylum Planctomycetota; class Phycisphaerae; order Phycisphaerales; family Phycisphaeraceae; genus JAFIFY01. The sequence goes on from JAFIFY010000013.1 coordinate 3,783, forward strand.
GATTCGTACCAGCGCCCGGAAGGGGTGTCGTAAGTTACGATATATCCGAACGATGGAACTATAGGCGTTTGGCCTTCCAAGCTGAATGTTGAGGGTTCGAGTCCCTTCGCCCGCTTTCCCCCGGAAGTTCGCCAGTAGCCGCCTTCGCGTGACACCCGTCGCCCGAAGGCGTCTTTGTTTCGCCCCCGTCGCGATTTACGACCGAGCCTTGACATCAGGCCACTTTCCGGGGGTCGCCCACACATGCCAAAGTGTGCCACCGGTGGCCTGCCGGCCATCCCGTCGGCATCGCGCTGGTTCATCCACATCTCCATCGCTTGGCGCGAGATGTTCCTCACGCGATTGAACCCGCACGCGGCCACGACCGGTTCGAATTGGTGTTTCGGGTTGCGGCGATGGTGGATCGATACCCGCTTGCCACGAACCATCTTGGCCTTGAGATGTTCGAGGTAGGCGGCGATGAGTTTGGCGATGGGCTGATCAGCGGCCATTGCGAGCTGTCGGGGGCCTCCGGGATGTCAGGCTTGTCGGGCATCGATGTTCAACTCGCCCTCCACTGTGCCAGCATTTCATTGACCTCATCGATGTCGAATTTCTCGGAATCGAAGTCATCACCCAGCCACTCGACGATATCCTCGTGCTCTTCATGCTCGGGGTCGGCAGCGATCTCCAGCATACGGTAGTAGCCGTAGATTCCACCGCAATCTTCCGGCGGGCATGCCATTTTTCCCGCCAGACAGCGCGGGCGAGCTTCGTCCGGCTTGGTACTTCCGGGGGCAATCTTCCGCACCTCGATGATGTGCTCCCAACCATCGCCGAAGTCATACTCGTAGATGAGCTTGCTCCTAACCTTCGGGCTCACCTCACCCAGCGTCACCGCATCCTCATCCTCGCCGTCCATCTCCGTCGGGTCGCCAAACGGCGTCGTGCTTGCCACGAACACCCGAATGCCTCGGCTGGCGGTGAAAATCTCATCATAACGCCCCTCCTTCGTTAGTCGAGCGATCACCTCCGGATCGCGATTGATCAGGCTCTTGTCCTGTAGCTTGAAGTGATGCAGGTGGCTGTCCGTCCAGCCCATCGCGATCTGGATCACCTCATGCAACTGCCCAAGCGTGATGTCCGAAGGCACCGCCACCCGCCGCCAGATCGGCGGCTTGCTGTCGCGGAGCGAGATTCGAATCTGGTGAACATGTTGCGGCATCGCAACAATATCGCCGGGATCAAGATGTTTGGCAAGCTGTGGGCGATGCCTCGTTGGCAGCTCACCGCCGGCAGGTCGCCTTCGTCGTCAATCGATGTCAGCACTTCAGGCGGCATTCGTCGCCACGATATAGGATGGACCTTTTGGAACTGACGGTAACACAGAGGCATGAGCATGGGTGGGCTTTCCGATGAGCATCTGAAGAAGCTGCTGGCAAGGCACAGCAAAGCGGAGTTGGCTGAGTGGATCGTTGAGCGATCGGCCAATGATGAAGACCTGCGGCGGGCTTTGATCGGGCTCGTGGCTCCGCGAGCAGACACACCAACGCTGGTTTCGGAGTTGAAGCGGATCATCACCAAAGCGTGGCAGCGAACGCGGACCCATCGTGAACCGTGGACACTCGCCCGGCCAATCGCCGCCGAACTTGAGCCGGTGCCTCCTGCGCTGGATCAGTTGATCGGACGTGGACAGGCCATGGCGGCTGAAAAGGTGGCGAGGCGATTTGTTGAAGCCGCGGACAAAGGTCTCGCTCACATCGACGATTCCTACGGTTGTCTGCTCCCCCTGTGCCACGAGGTGGTCACGCTGTGGGGTAAGGCCTGGGCGAAGATCGAACCCCGCGATGTGACCGAGCTTGCGCAGATAGTGTACGACGGCGTCCGCGAGAACGGTTACGCCGTTCGCGATCACATGATCCGCGACTTCGCCGAAGCCCTCGGGCGGGAAGGACTGCTTGCGCTCAAAGCGATGTTGCTGGCCGAACATCAGGCGACGCTCGCTGACAAGGCGTTGAACGATTGGCACCGGCGCGAGCCGCCGCGCCATCTGACGAACATCGCGGATGCCTTGGGTGATGTGGACATGTACATTGATGTACAGCGTCAATGCGGGTTGCTGGATAGGTACGCGCTGCCGATCGCCCGCCGACTGCTTGATGCCGGGCGGGCGGCAGAGGCGTTGGCATACATCGATCGTGCCGATCCCGATCGTTCGTTTTTTCTGGACGAGAAGGATGACTGGACGACGCTTCGGGTCAAGATTCTTCAGGCACTCGGCCGTGATGGCGAAGCCCGTGACACCCTGTGGCAGGCGTTCGGGCGCACCTTGAATACGACGGCGCTCGATCACCTGCTTGCCCTGACACCGGCAAACAACCAGCCGACTCTGATGGACAGAGCCATCGCGGCGGCCGAGGCCTACCCTGATAAGCTCACCGCCGCGACGTTCCTGCTCGGGCGCGGTCTCGTCGGCCGCGCGGCAGCGATAATCGATGAGTATCCTGACCAGTTCGATGGACGCGACTATAGCAAGCTGTTGCCGCTGGCCGAGGCACTTGAGCATGATTACCCGGCGGCCGCATGGGTCCTGTATCGTTCGCTGCTGCTTGGCATCCTTGAAGAGAAGCGGTCCAAGGCGTATCACCACGCTGCCGAATATCTGGCCATTGCAGGCGAGCTAACCGACCGGGCGGGGATGCACGAACGGCACCAGGCTCTGCTGGCTCAACTTCAGTCCGAGCACGGGCGCAAGTATGGGTTCTGGCGGCTGGTCAGGACGTCATCCGGGGCACTGTTGACCGCAGGTTCGTCCACGTCGAATCCCCGGGTCGCCGACGTTGGCACACGTCGCGGCAGGCGGACCGGCTGGTACGTCGCGACCACCCAACGCCCCTCACCGACAGGGGCTAACCCCTCACCCCCAAGCCCCTGACTCCGGCCCGTCTGGAATCAAATTTCCTATCAGTCAGTCGGTCGGCAGGCCGGCTTCGGACCTGCCGCATGGTTCCTTCCCCGGCGCGGTTCTCACTGATGCCAGCGGAACCAGTCGCGGTGGTAGACACAGTTTGTTTTGAGCGTGTCGCTTTTGCCGTAACGCGCCGTCGCGGCATGGGCGGGTCAGGTTCGCAGGCTCAGAAGGTTCAAAAGCCCCCGCCGACCACCTTCTGGACCTTTTGAACCTTTGGACCGTGGGCTGCATGTTGGGGCGATGAGCGAGGGACCGACCTCGAAGACCGCCAACCCCGCCTTCCCCACCGAGTCGGCGGTCTTGGCGGCCTTCGAGTTTTTGGCTCAAAAACGCCCATCAGCGGATATAGACCGACGTCGCCGTTGGCGGTCTTCGGTCGCAGGCCCCCTCATGGCGTGTTCGCCGCGCGCAACAAACAAACAGCTACGGCCCGACCGTTCCCGTCGCCATCAGGAAAGAAGATGACCACGAAGGAACCGCGCCGACGAGGTGGACTTGCCAGAGGGTTGGCGTCGTTGGGCCGTGGGCGCGAAGGGCGGCGTGGTGGATCGATTCGGAGGGATTCGCCACACAGGCGAACGTGGGCGGAAGCATCGATAAAAGCCCCAAATTCAGCCGGATCACCTCCTGTCGCAGGCACCTGCAAGGATTCGTACCAGCGGCGGGGCAGGAGGTGGTAAGCTACGCCCCTGACGTGAGATGGAGCTTGGTCGGACCGGCCTTCCAAGCTGAATGTTGAGGGTTCGAGTCCCTTCGCCCGCTTTGCTGGAAACCACGGTTGTCCCGCATTTTGGCGGGTTTTCTTGACATTGGCCGCGCGGGGTTGGCGTTGGCCGATCGGTCAGGATTTGCCCCGTTCTGACACGGCTGGGCACCGGCGCGCTCAAGCAGCCCCACATGCGACGCATCGCTCGGCGCGCGGCATCCAACCGGACATGGAACAGCATCTGGACCATCCCTGAACTCGTGGGGCCATGGTGTCGATCAAGGGCGCCCTGGCGAGGCACGCCCATAGCAGAGCAGGATGGCTCTTGATCGGGGGAACCTTGGGGCAGTCGCCATGCGCGGCCAGAATGTGTGGAACGCGACGCGAAGGCTCTGAGGGAGGGATCGAATCGACCGCGACCCGGCGGTTTCTCAGTCGGTGATCGTCTCGGTGCGGTTGTAATCTCCGGCGTAGAAAGCTTCCGCGATCGAATCAACTTCGTTGAACTGGATCAGCGCGGGCTTGCCGTGCAGGTGGCAGGTCCGCCCGCCTCGCCACGCCCATTCGCCGCGGTCGCATTTGTCCGCCTTGACAAAGCCATTGATGTACAGTCGGCGGTCGTGGAATTCCGTCGTGTTGAACCCACCGCCATGGACGGTGTACGCGCTCCAGAGCGCGACATCGCCCGGATTCAACTCCATCGTGCGAATTCGCGGATCTTCCTTGTACTGGGGCACGTTGTACAGGGATTGATTGTATGGATCGTGTTCATAATCCTTGTGCGAGCCAGGCACCACGTACATGGCGCCGTTTTCCGACCGATGCGGATCGATCGCGATGCCGGTCTGTACCCACGATGGATACAGATCGCGGAACGCCTCAACCGGCTGGCGGGAGCGGACATCGCGATGCAATGGCCATGTGACTTTCGATCCGGGCTTCTTCCAGTGCAATTGATTGATGACCTGCTTGATGTCCAGGCCGATCAGCGGCTCGAGGATCATCAGCAAGCGAGGATCGGTGCGGTATCGATCCATGACCGCATCGTGATACGACGGCCACTGCATTCCGCGCACCACAGCCTCCTTATGACCATCGCGCTGTTCGCTGTCAACCCATATCACCGTGTTCTGCTTGCGCCAGGTGCGGCCGAGCAACTGGCCAACAAACTTCCATCGATCGCAGGCTGTGGCCAGTTGTTCAATTTCGTTGGGCGCAAAGACGCCGCGAATGATGGTATAGCCTTCTTCCCAGTACTGGTCGATGTGGGTCCGCATCATCGGGTTACCGGAAGTTGAAAGCGACGGCGGGGTGCCGGCTTCGCTGTCCTTAACGATTCCGGTGGCATGGGATGTGGTCATTGGGCTTGGTCCTCGATGGTTCAGGGCGAACGCCAACTCACCGGTCCGCACCCGGCCTGGGTGTCTGGCCCGCGTATTCGCACAAAATACATTACCGCGACCTGGAAGGCATTTCCACGCCGACCATCGAAGAAAAACACCCAAACCCGCCAGAGCGCCAGGCTTCCGTGCCCACACGCCATCTTGGGGTGATTCCCGTTCCCTCTTCATGGCCACGGCCCGAGGACCGTCGGTTCCCATCCGGGCAGGCTCGCCAGTGCCCACGGATGCCTGATTCAAAATTGCCGCGTTTGGATTCTTTCGGCCCGTAACTGATGCCGGGCGTTGAAGAGGCGCGCGTAAACCAGCAGGCCAATGAAGATGCAGCCCAGCGCCGTCGCGGCCGCGATCATGAACATCACGACGATCTGATACTTGACCGCCAGCAATGGATCGGCTCCGGCGAGAATCTGTCCGGTCATCATGCCCGGCAGCGAGACGATGCCCACCACCGACATGGCATTGATCGTGGGGATCATGCCCCGGCGCACCGCCTCGCGCAGCGGTCGTCGCGCGGCTTCCCAGCGCGTGGCGCCCAACGCCAGTTCCATTTCAATCTCGTGTCGGCGATCCTTGAGCGTTGTGAGCAACTGATCCAGACACAGTGAAATGCCGGTCAGGCTGTTGCCCAGAATCATGCCCAGCAGGGGAACCATGTACTGCGGTTGATACCAAGGCTCGACCCCGATGATCAGACGTGTCACCATCCAGGTGGTCAGCAATGAGCTGGCGACCAGCGCGATCAATGAGGCGGTCATCATGCCGTCGAAATACGCCTCGGTCCGGCGCGCCGCGGCGTGGGCGGCCACAGCCAGCATGACCATCACCACGATCGCGAGCAGCCAGATGCTGTCCAATTCGAAGACGTATCGAAGGATGTATCCGATCAACAGCAGTTGCAGCACGGTGCGCAGCGCGGCGATCGTCAACCGCCGCTCGAGCCCGAGACGCAATAGCACGCTCACCAGTCCCGCCAGCAGCACCAGGCCAGCGGCGAGCACAAGCTCAAATGCGCCCAGCGGAAGTATCGTTGGCACGGCCGCATCGGTGGCGGCGGCAAGCGCTGGCATCATCGCTGGGCCTCCACGGTTTGGCGGGCGACATGGTGAGGGGTCAGGTCAATCGCCCGAGTGCAAACCGCGCGCGCCAGCGCCACATCGTGTCGTACCATCAACACGGCTGAGGGGTGCGTGGCCACCCACTCGCTCAGCAAATTGTCAAGCTCGCCGGCGATCCGTTCATCCAGAGCGCTGGTCGGCTCGTCAAGCAGCAGAATGCGCGGCTGCAACAGGATCGCCCGGATCAGACAGACACGCTGCTGCTCACCTTCCGAGAGCGTGCGGGCGGGCTGAGCATGGCACCCCCCCGGCAGGCCAAGTCGATCAAGCAGCGATCGGGCGGCATCCGCGGAATAGGGGCGGTCGGCACTCTTATAGGCGAACGGCGCGGCGAGATTCCGCTCGACGGTTCCTTCAAGCAGTACCGGTCGTTGTTGGACCAGTACGACCTGTCGGCGGAATCGAGGCCAGCCGATCGAATCACCATCCTCACCGTCCAAACGCACCTGCCCATCCATCGGATCGATCAGGCCGGCCAAGATGCGAAGCAACGTGGTCTTGCCACATCCAGACGGCCCATGGAGCAGGACAATCTCGCCGGCTTTGACCGTCAGAGAGAGCTTTCTGATCAGTGGAGTGGCCGGGTCCGCCGGCGTGGCAACATCCAGGTCACGTATCTCGAACATCTGTTGAGTATCCATGACGATGAGGTCAGCGACCTTCCACCGGGCGGCGTCGGGGCATTCCGGCCGGTGGAAGTGCGCTTCGGGGCGAACAGCGCTCCAACCGGGACTCGGGCATCGAATCGGGCCATTCAGCACCCGGCCCGGCAACTCGCCGTCAGGCTACCGCTTATCGAGCGGCATCAGATAGGTGGCGATGTTGCGGCAAAGGCGGTCGCCCAATCGCCGATAGGAGTCATAGTGCTCCTTCATCTGACTGATCAGCGACTGCGTATCCCCGGCTTGCTGCTTGACAAAGGGGGTACCCAACATCTTTTGAATGTCATCGCGCGTCCATTCGAAGTGGTACTGGAAGGCGTAGGTCTTCATCCCCACGCAGAACGCCTGATGACGGCAGGCCGTTGAACCGGCCAACGCGACACCGCCGGGCGGAAGGTTGGTGACCTCATCCTCGTGAAGGTGAAACTGAACCGAGCGCCAGGGCAGGCCGCTGAGGATGGTGTTGATCGTTCCGGGAAAGGCCATCTCGATGGGAATCCAGCCGATTTCCGGCTGGTCCATCGTCGCCACATCTCCTCCAAGGGCCTTGGCGATGAGTTGAGCGCCCAGACAGACACCCACCACCGGACGGCCTCGCTCGTGGGCCTGGCGGATGTAATCGATCTCGGGGGGCATCCAGGGATGGCGATCGGGCTCATTGGCCGACATCGGCCCACCCATGACCACCAGGCCATCGACATCATCGAGGTCCGCGGGCACGGGCTGGCCCTGGTCCAACCGAACCACACGGAGCCGATGCCCATCATCGCGCAACGTCCGGCCAAGGCGACCGGCATCTTCATCGGGGTGGTGCTGAAAGACCAGAATACTCATGTGACGTTCCCTAAACCTAATCCAAGGCGATGGTTACGTATTCAGATTTCGAACCCGAGCCCATTGGCAGGCCCCAAAGTCTTGCCATGGTATACGCAAGTGTCAAATGATCGAATCGCAACAGACATTCGACGCGGCGGCCAACGTCTGAAGCCATGACGATCGATCGGCCGATGTTGATGGCGTAGATGGCTGCTTCCCCCACCCTGATACTCTCCAACGGCGGCTTGCGAAGCCTTGTGGCCATGGCCTGCCTTTCCGAAGCCGGGCCAGGCCGGCGGCTGATCGTTGCCCACCTTGCCGGCCATCATGGTGGGAGTGTCCGCCGCGCCCTTCTGGCGAGGAAGCAGGCCGAACACTTCAAAATCCGCCATTTTCGGGAACTGACAGCGCCAAGGGCCAAGGGATCGCGCACCGAGGGCGACGAGCAGAGCACCATGCTGTGGCGGTCTTCCCTGCTGCTGGCGGGCATGGATCGCGCCGTGGCGTTGCGGGCCGAGGAGCTGATCTGGCCGGCACAGCAATCGACCGGTGGCCCGGATGCGGCGACACTGCTGGAACTGGCGATGACGGTCGAGCATCTGGCGTCCATCGAAACGTCCACCCCCTGCCGTATTCGCGCGCCGCTGCTGGACTTGACCGATGTCCAGATTCTGGAGTTGTCCATCCAGTTACAAGTTCCGCTGGAGCTGAGTTGGAGCTGTCAGGGCGCGGCCGCGCAGCCCTGCCGGGCCTGCCCCGGCTGCCGCCGACGGATCGAAGCGTTCGACCGGCTGGGCGTTGTCGATCCCCTGAACCTGCCCCGCCGCGCAAGCGCCTGAATCATCCCATCAATTCGCTTAGAATGCCTGCCCCGAATCAATCGAAGTTTGATTCGCGACATCCGTTTATCGCGGCCCGAGAAGCGGGCCTCAGCCACTGGGATTCCGCCATGCTTACCGATGCACAAGTGCTCAGCGAATCGCTTCGGATTGTCAACCGCGCTTTCGTGGGGCTGCTAACGACCGTTGACAAGGATTCGGTACCGCATGCCCGATGGATGGGCACCTCGCTGGCCGCCGATGGTCTGCACACGATCTATACCCTCAGCGGCAAGACGACGCGCAAGGTTCAACAGATTCGGTCCAATCCGGCCGTGTGTTGGGTGTATTCGGCCGACGACGGTGCCGATGTGGTCACCCTGTACGGCCACGCCGAGGTCATGACCTCGCCATCGGTGTCGCAGGCGATCTGGGACCGGCTCGTGGATTGCGCGCGTGAGTATGTCGTCAGTGCCTTGAGCAACGATGAGGAAGCTGAGTTCGTCACCATTGAAACCACGGTCAGCCGCGTGGAATTTCTCAGCCCAAGGCAAGGCGTTCTCCATCCGCGCTCAATCGAACTTACCCCCTCCCGCCGGTGATCCGCGCCATCGGGAACGACCGGCGTGGGAGAACGGACAGGCCGACGTTTCCCGGTGCCGGCACCACCCGCCATCGATCGCGATGCTCGACATCTTCAGTAGCGCCGCTTCACCCCGTATCTGCCCGTACTTGGTAGGATTCCGGCGATGAAAGCCCTGCTCGATGAGCTTCATGTGCCGCATGCGATGAACGTGCCGCTGGGCCCGCTGACCTGGTACGGTGTGGGCGGCGCGGCTGAAGTTCTGGCGCGGCCGTCGTCGCTCCAACAGCTTTCCCAACTCTGCGCCAGGGCCAAGGCCGAAAACATCCCCATCCACGTGCTGGGCGAAGGAGCCAACCTCCTGGTGGCCGACGATGGCGTCTCCGGGATCGTCATCAAACTGGATTCTCCGGCGTTCCTGGCGGTCCGCTATGAGGGGAACCGGGTATTCGCCGGTGCCGGGGCGGACCTTCGCAAACTGGTGGTCGAAACAGCGCGGCGCGGCCTGGCCGGGCTGGATTGCCTGGCCGGCATCCCCGCAACCGTCGGCGGCGCCATCCGGATGAACGCCGGCGGTACGTTCGGCAGCATCGGACAGTGCATCCGGCGGATTCAGGTGATGGATGCGGCCGGCCAGGTTTACTATCGCGATCGCGATGACCTGGTTTTCGGCTATCGCACCACCAATATCGTCGCCCGGTTCATCCTCGAAGCGGAGTTCGAGCTTCAGGTGGATGACCCGGAGGAAATCCGCAAGCGCGTCAAAAAGGTTTACTTCCTCAAGAAGAACAGTCAGCCGTTGGAAGGACGATCGGCCGGCTGTGCGTTCAAGAATCTCGAATCCCTTCCCGAGGGGGTGGATCCATCGACACCGCTTTCGGCCGGCAAGCTGATCGACATGGCCGGGTTGAAGGGGTTCGCCATTGGAGGCGCTTCGGTCTCGAATCAGCATGCGAATTTCATCGTGGCCGAGGAAGGGGCGAAGGCCGCCGACGTTCTTGCGGTCATCGAACACATCGAATCGGAAGTCGCCCGGCGATTCGGGGTGAATCTCGAGCGGGAGGTTGAGGTGTGGCCGCGACATGGTGGCAAAGCCAGGACGGACGGAGGTGAATCGGTATGACGGCGTCAGGTTTGACCTATCCCGGTGTGGATTCAGCGCGGCTGATGGTGGGCATGGAAATCCATGTGGAACTGGCCACGCGCTCCAAGATGTGGACCAGCGCGCCCAACGTGGCCCATCCGGATCATTTCGATGCCCGGGCCAACTCACTGCTTGACCCCGTCGTGATCGGCATGCCCGGGGTGCTCCCGGTCATGAATCAGCGCGCGGTCGAGATGGCCATCGAGGTGGGCCTGGCGCTTAACTGTCGGATCGCCCGCCGCTGCAAGTGGGACCGCAAGAGCTATTACTACCCCGACCTGCCCAAGAATTACCAGATCAGCCAGTACGACCAGCCGATCTGCGGCGAAGGTGAGATTCAGATTCCCGCTTCCACCGAAGCCGGAGCGCCGATGAAGACCGTGCGCATCATTCGCGCTCACCTGGAAGAAGACGCGGGCAAGCTGCTCCATGAAGCGCCCGGAGGTTTCCCCATCGATTTTTCCATCGTGGACCTCAACCGGGCGGGAACACCGCTGCTTGAAATCGTCACCGAACCGGACCTCGAGACCCCCGAGCAGTGTGTGATCTTCGGTCAGATGCTGCGGAGCATCTGCCGGCACCTGGGCGTATCCGAGGGGATCATGCAGAAGGGGCATATGCGGTTCGAGCCGAACATCAACGTGGTGATCGAAAAGGACGGCAAGACCTACAAGACTCCGATCGTCGAAATCAAGAATCTCAATTCCTTCCGTGCGGTGGAAGGAGCGGTGCGGCATGAGTATTCGCGCCAGATCGAGGAATGGCTGGAGACCGGCCGGGTCATGGGCCAGCGGGCCAAGACAACGCGCGGCTGGGACGATATCCGGCAGGTCACCACCCTCCAGCGTCACAAGGAAGATGCGGATGAGTACCGCTACTTTCCCGATCCGGACCTGGTGCCCCTGGAAGTTGACCAGGCGTGGCTGGATCGCCTGCGATCACGAATGCCCGAGATGCCCGCGGCACTGCTTCAACGCTACGTGGGTGATTACAAGCTGAACATCAAGGATGCGCGGGCCCTGGTGGAAGAGCCGGGGCTGACCCGATTCTTCGAATCCGTGGTGGCTGAGCGAGTCGAGCCCAAACGGGCCGCGGCGATGCTCTTGAACTATGGCCAGAAGCGGGCCAACGAGCGCGGATGCGGCGTACATGAACTGGGGATCACGCCCGCGCAGATTCGGCAGATCGTGGAGCTGGCCGACAACGACCGGATCGGCTCGTCGGCGGCCGATGAGCTTTTCGGCTTGCTCTGTGAGCCGGACATGGAAAATCAATCGGTCGAATCCCTGGCCACCGAGCGGAAGCTCATCCAGGTCAGCGATGACTCGGCGATGGCATCATGGATCGAGCAGGCGATCGCCGAGCAGCCGCAAGCGGCCGACGATGTTCGCAAGGGCAAGATGGCGGCGATCGGCCGGCTGGTCGGCGCGGTGATGAAGGCCTCCGGCGGGCAGGCCAATCCCAAACTCGCCCAGCAGAAACTCCGCGAAGCCCTGACGGCATGAATGCCCGCCCGCCGAGCAGCGCATGATGATTGATGCGATCAGGGCCGTCCCGGTCGGAGCGGTGTCGCGTAAGGCTTGGAAATGGTTCGATCTGGTCACAGCGACCGGCGAATGCGGCATCAAAGCAGCCAGATCAGGATGGCGATCTCGGCGGAGATGATCGCGCCGGCCCACCACATCGCCCGAAGGATTGGCGAAGAACGGGGACGGGGCTCGGGGGCCGGAATGCACTCGAGCTGACCCGTGCCTTGCTCGGCGATTGACCGGGGTGGAATCCCCCTGCGCGCCTGATCCTGGGCGATGGCGATGATCAGCTCGCTGTGAAACGGCGTCAATCCGATCAGGGTGCCGGTACGGATAAGCTTTCGGCGATCTTCGAAGGTGATGGTGGTGCCCTGAAGGCAGGCGACCACGCGCTGCATCAGCACCCAACGAGGATCGGCCGGCTGGGTAACCGGACGCGACGCTGAGCTTTGACCCGCCATCGTCGAGACGTGTGGCCGAATCGGTGAGCGTTGCCCTGGTGACCGCGTTCGGCCGCGCCTCGTGGATCGTCGCCCCACGACGGTACGGACGTCCGATGCCGGTGAAGAACTTTCAGCCCTGGGGTCGGCCGGTGATGTGGCGATACGGGGATGCAAGCGATCTCGCTTTCCCGCCCATCATCCCTGAGCCGGGCGAATGATCATCGCATCCTTTGCGCTTACCCAAAGCGTATCACCGATTCCATGCAAGGCAAGCCCGAACGAGTCGCCGGGGCGAAATCGTCAGGGGCGAAGTCCGATAATCCTTGGATTCGTAACAGGCGATGATCAGCGTGTGGGTGAATCTTCCGAGCCAAAGATCGCCCGGCCCACGCGAAGCAGATTCGCCCCGAACCGGATCGCGGTCTGGAAGTCCTCACTACGGCCCATGGACAGAAGATTGAAGCGCCCGCCGCCGACCTTGGCGGACTTCAATTCTTCAAACACATCGCGGGTGCGGTCGTAGAAATGCTCGGACTGATGGTCCGTCATGTCCTTCGGCGCCTCGACCATGATCCCACGCAGTTGCAGATGAACCATGGTGTCGATCTGCGCGGCCACATGCATCGCCGCCGGGGGAACCAGACCGGGCTCGGCGGGATCGCTGAGGACGTTGATCCGCAATAGAACTTCGATCGGCCGAATCTCCTCGCGACGGTCCAGCTTACTTCCCAGGGCATGCAGTTCCTCGGCCAGACGAAGCGTATCCACCTGATGGATCAACCGGGTCCAACGGGCAAAGAGCTTGGCCTTGTTGCGCGGCAATGCCCCGATCATATGCCAGCGGACTTCAGTGGCCGGCTGATTGCCGTTGTTGTCGGCCGGCTGGGCGGAGCGCGGCCGCGATAGAAACCGCTTGCGCCCAAGATGCTCTTCCATCGAGACGATCCGCTGGGCCAATTGCTGCGGCTGAGTCTCGCCGAAGTCCGCGTGACCCAGCTCGACAAGCTGACGGATCGAGTCCGGGGGCGCGTGGCTGCTGACGGCAATGAGTACGGCATCATCCGGATGCCGATCATTCTGGATCAGAGCGTCGCGTACGCGATCCCGGACGGATCGGTAAGCATCCCGCAGCGACTCGTACTCGGCGATCCGATTGGCCATGCTCAAAGAATAAAGCGGCTTCGAGGAAAAGTCGATTCCGCCGCCCGATCCCGAACCCGGTCATCGGGCGCGGAATCGGGCATGATCGCCAAGCGGCACTCAAGCCGGCCTGCGGCTCTGAATGACGCGGGGCTTGAGAAACCCGCCTCAACTCGGCCCGCCGACGGATTCAACCGCGGCGTCGGCCCAGAAGTAGCAGCACGGCCGGTCCGAAGATGCCAAGCGTTGCCGGCTCGGGTATCACGAAGGGGGCTGGACCACCACCGGCTGCCCGCGACCCACCGCGGACGGCGCTGGGACCAAAGCGGTTGAGCGGACGAGGCGAACCCCGACCGATCTGCCGATCCGAGGCCACCGGCCCCAGACGCGGAAGCAGAAAGTAGGCGTTGACCGTGGGCACATAGGCCAGGCGGTCATAAATGACCCAGGATTGCCCCCCGTTGGCTGTCGGCATCCTGAGCAACTGGCCCAGGGGAACCGACGTCCCGGCGCCCCTGCCCGGTTCGGTCAGCATCAGCTCGCTCACACGCCCGAAGTTCATGCCTGTGGTGTCCACGAAAAGCTGCCAATCCGGAACGGCGGCATTGAACCCCCGATCCATCATTGAGGTACCGCCCCGCTGAGCCGTCGAGTAATCGATCCGCCCGGCATGGGCCATCGACGCCGTCAACAACATCGCCAGTGCCGCAAGGCAGCCATAGACCGGTGAGGCATTTTTCATCGAACTCTCGCTCTACTTCCGTCGATACCCGGCACCGACCCGATTCACGGTGGCTGGCCAACACGGCCAATCACCAGGTCGAATGCCGAGGACCGAACAAAGGGGGTCGGGCCCTCTTCCCGGAGAGCCGACCCTTGGGTATATAAGAAAAGATTACCCGGGAAATTCCAAAGGCAAATTAATCGACGCAAATATCAATCAACTCGGCCTTCAGGGTTCCGATCGTGACGATGGCGGCGGTGCAGCGACCGGTCACCCAGCCGCAACACTCCCCTGGATTAACATTCAGGACTGACCCGTTCTGTTCGATGGCGGGTTGATGGGTGTGTCCCGTGATGACGATATCGACCCCGTCCAGTGCTTCGGGGGGTACCCAATCGATGAAATGGTGAACCAGCAGGCGGCGCCCACCCATCTCAAGGAGCAGCGGCCCATCTTCGAGTTGTGGGAGCAACTTGCGGAGGCCCACCCGCTCCCCGTCATTATTGCCCAGAACACAGTAGACAGGCAGGCTCAGGTGGTCGGGCGTGAGCAGGGCCGCGGCGAAGGGAGCCACGAAATCGCCGGCGTGAATCACGGCTTCGACCCCGGCCCGCTCGAACTGCGCAAGAGCAGCGCGAAACGTGGGCAGGCGGTCGTGTGTATCGGCCAGAACGCCAATGCGCATCGGTCTACTTTCCTGTTGGAGGCGTGCCTCGATCCAGCTCTGTGGCGAATGTACGTAATCGCAGAGGACTCGCAAGTCGCTTGAACCGCTGGGTGGCTCGCGAAAGTCTCGACGCCATGCCCGCCACTGGGCACAAAAAAAACCCGCGCCGCTGCACGAGGCAACGACACGGGCTTCCGGGGGCTGAGTTATGGTCGCCTTGTCTTTCAGGCGACACTGATATTATGCCAAGCCATCGGGGCGGAATCAAGGGGCAAACCGCCAATTTGGACTAAGAAAATTCTTATGCCGCTATCCGGCCTGAATCCCAACAGCGCATCGAGCCTGTTTTTCATCTACTTAAGTGCTTTCCTTTGATAAACTTACGCCACTACTCAGGAAGAAACCGAAGCGCTCGGCGAAGGTCGGCGCGTCGCCTTGGCTTCCTAAAAAAAAAACGTTTTTATTATTCAATTTTCTTCATTTTGCGTCCCAGAACATGCTCTTTCATCGGGCTGAACGTTACGCTATGCTGCGTTCATGCGCGCTGTAATCCTCATGTTCGACAGTCTCAACCGGCACATGCTCAGCCCCTACGGCTGTACATGGACCCACACGCCCAACTTCCAGCGACTGGCCCAGCGCTCGACCACCTTCGAACGCGCCTATTGCTGTTCCATGCCGTGCATGCCCGCTCGTCGCGAGATGCATACCGGCCGGCCCAACTTTCTGGAATGCGGCTGGAGCGCGCTGCAGCCCTACGACGACTCCATGCCCGAGATGCTCACCCGCCAGGGCATCCACACACATCTGGCGACCGACCATTACCACTATTGGGAAGAGCCCGCATCCAACTACCATTGCCGCTTCCAGACGTGGGAATTCTTCCGCGGCCAGGAGGGCGATGTCTGGCGCGGCCACGCCGGGCCGGTGGACATACCGCCCAATCAGAACAAGAAGGGCAGGCCCCAGGACTGGATCAATCGAACATTCATCCGCAACGAAGAAGACTGGCCCGGTGCGCAGACGGTCCGGGCGGGGATAGACCACATCCGCCGCAACGCGCCTTACGATCGCTGGTTACTACAGCTTGAATGCTTCGATCCGCACGAACCGTATTTCGTCCCCGAAAAGTACCGCGATCTGTTCGAAACCCTTCGAAACTTTGACGGGCCATTGTTCGATTGGCCGGGATACTGTCCGGTGGATGAATCGCCGGAACTGATCGAAGTGGCAAGATGCAACTACGCCGCGCTGCTGGCCATGTGTGATGCTCATCTGGGCGATGTGCTGGATGTTTTCGATGAGCTGGACCTGTGGCGGGACACCATGCTGGTGGTGAACACCGATCACGGTTTCCTGTTGGGCGAGCATGAGTGGTGGGCGAAGAACACGCCTCCCTGGTACGAAGAGCTTTCCCACATCCCACTGTTCATCCATGATCCCCGGCATCCCGCCGCGGACGGCCAGAGATGTTCAAGTCTGGTTCAAACGATCGATCTTGCCCCCACGATTCTCGATTTCTTCGGCATGGAACCGACGCCGCGCATGATCGGCGTTCCCTTGGGCCCGATGATCGCCGGAGACCATGCCGGCCGCGGGGCCGGGATTTTCGGTGGCTTTGGCCACATGGTCAATGTCACCGATGGCCGCCATGTCTACATGAGGGCCCCGGCGGATCCGGAAGGCGGGCCGTTGAACGAGTACATGCTGAACACCATCAGCCTCAACAAGCGGCTCTCCAGTTCTGCACCTCCACCCTACGAACTGGTCCCCGGCTTCGAATTCACCGGCGGCATGCCCGTGCTCCGGATTCCGGCCCCCGAAGGTCGAGGCAAACATGCCCATCGCTTCGGAAACCTGCTGTTCGATCTGGAGTCCGATCCCCAGCAGCAGGCCCCGCTCAGCGATCCGAAGATCGAAAAGCGAATGATCGATCTGCTGGTCCGGGAGATGCGGCGAGTTGATGCCCCGCGCGAGCAGTATCAGCGACTTGACCTGACCGACCCGGCCTGACCCGAGCACCCCGCCCCCCGGCCTGAGCACTTGCCCGCTCCCACCAGGAGCGACTCCGCCGGCCCCTGAAAATCGAAGACGCCATGGCCGCGGCGCCCGATCCCGGCTATGCTTTTTGTCCCTGGTCGAGGACGGGCCGTTCCCGGTCCATCCGCCCAACCCGGCCCCTGACGCACACCCCACCACCGAAAACCAACCGGAATATCGAGCCATGCCACTTGAGCATCTCCGCAATGTCGCGATCATCGCGCACGTCGATCACGGCAAAACCACCCTGGTCGATCGGCTGCTCTATCAGTCCGGCATGTTCCGCACCGAGGACCTGGACAAAATGGCCGGTGGCCAGCACGGGCTGATCATGGACTCCAACGATCTGGAGCGCGAACGTGGCATCACCATTTTCAGCAACAACTGCGCGCTTCGTTACACGGCGGAGAATCATCGCACCTATCGGATCAACATCATCGACACGCCCGGTCACGCCGATTTCGGCGGCGAGGTCGAACGGGTATTGATGATGGCCGATGGCGTTCTGCTGCTGGTCGATGCCTATGAAGGTCCGATGCCCCAGACGCGGTTCGTGCTGCAAAAGGCCCTGGCCGCCGGGCTCAAGCCCATTGTCGTGGTCAACAAGGTCGATCGACCCAACGCCCGCCCGGACGATGTGGTCAGCGAAGTCTTCGATCTGCTGGTGGAACTCGAAGCCAGCGATGATGTGCTGGACTTTCCCGTGATTTACTGCTCGGCACGGGAAGGCTGGGCCAAGCGGCATCTGGATGAGGAATCCAAGGATCTGCGCGCGGTCTTCGATGCGATCGTCGAGCACGTGCCGGCGCCACGTGGCAAACTTGATCAACCGGCTCAGATGCTTGTCACCAGCCTGATCTATTCCGACTACGTGGGCCGCATCGCCGTCGGGCGGGTCGTCAACGGCATCCTCGAGGGGGGCCAGGAGGTGACGGTCTTCGATCGCAACGGCAGGCCCACCCGCCAGCGGATCGGCGAGGTCCATGCCTTCGATGGCCTGCAACGCAAGCCGGTGCCGTCAATCTCGGCCGGCGACATCGGCGCCCTGGTCGGCCTCGAACCGATCGATATCGGCAACACGGTCGCCTGCATGGAAGACCCCACGGCGCTGCCGGTCATCGCGATCGATCAACCGACGTTGCACCTGACCCTGCGGGTCAATGATTCCCCCTTCGCCGGCCGCGAGGGGGACTTTGTCACCAGCCGGCAGATCAAGGACCGCCTGGACCGCGAGTTGCAGTCCAACGTGGCCCTGCGCGTCGAACCGGGCGCGACGCCCGAGGAGTTTGGCGTGTATGGTCGCGGCCTGATGCATCTGGGCATTCTGATGGAAAACATGCGCCGTGAAGGCTATGAATTCGCCGCCGGCAAACCCCGCGTACTGATTCGTGAGATTGATGGCAAAAAGCACGAGCCGATCGAACTGCTGGTGGTCGATTGCCCGCAGGATTGCCAGAGCTCGGTCATGGGTCTGCTCGGCGATCGCCGTTCGGAGATGCTCAAGATGGATACGCGGACCGGGACATCGGGGATGGTGCATATGGAGTTCTTGATTCCCGCGCGCGGCCTCATCGGACTGCGAAGCCGAATGCTCACCGCCACGCAGGGCCGCGCGATCATGCACCACAGCTTTCACAGTTATCAGCCGATGCGCGGATCGATTCCCCAGCGAAACGCCGGGGTGCTCGTCGCCACGGAAACCGGGCAGGTCACCAGCTATGCTCTGGACAATCTCTACGATCGCGGGTTCTTCTTCGTCAAGCCGGGCATGGAAATATACGAAGGCCAGGTCGTCGGCGAACACTGCAAAGACACCGACATCACGGTCAACGTCGTCCGCACCAAGAAGCTCTCGAATGTCCGCGCGGCCGGGAAGGATGATGCCGCGCAGATTCGACCCATGCGTGAGATGTCGCTGGAAGCGTGCCTGGAGTATATTCAGGAGGATGAACTGGTTGAGGTCACGCCCAGCAACATCCGTATGCGCAAGAGAATGCTGAGCGAAAGCGACCGACGCCGGGATTCCCGCCGCGCCGCGGCGATCGCGGCCAATGCCTGATCCATGAGCACTGGTTGAATCAGCAGCGCGAGTCGGAAGCGGCCGGTCGCCGATTGCCGAGAAACCAGACAACCACACCGAGGATAAGGGTCGTCGTTCCCGGCTCCGGAATGTGATAAGGATTCAGGTCAAAAACGATGAAGCCATCGCGTTGATCGCCCGAGCCCAGGGCGCCGCGAAAGTCCAGGTAGATGTCATCAAAGTATCCCGGCGGTGTCGTCGAGTCTCCGAACAGCCGATCGGCCCATAGCCCGGTCAGAAAATCAGAGCCAAGAATGGCGGGCACTTCCGGGTCGATGTCCACAACCAGCATGGTGATCGGATCAAAGCTCAGGCGTTTGCCATCCTTGCCCTCGAGCATCAGTCGATCAAACAAGACATAGGGCGCAACCAGTTCGCCCGCCACGCCGCCAAGCAACTCCTCACCGAGGTTGATGAACGGCTCGAACCGAAATCCTGATTCAGCTTCGGCATCCTCGACCATCTCACCCAAACCAAGCGCAACGGCCACGGGTGAGGAAATGATCGAAAGCTGAGCCCCGGTATCGAATACGGCCTCGGTGACGACCGAATTCGACCCATTCGACAGGTGAATATCGACAAAAGGCAGCGGGCCGGAAGTGGGCATCACGGCCGGCGAATCCTCGTACGGGAAATCCTTGTAGTAAACCGGAACCTCGACCCGCCCGACCGCATCCGGGGCCGGCGGCAACTCATCGCGAAACTCGACTCGCATAAACAGCGAGGCGCTCAGGTCATCCGAATCGGCAAGGTCATCAAAATCAAGAAGATCATCCAGGTTCGACCAGTGCGACATACCCAGTTGCGTGACCCGACCGACCATCGCCGGCATACCGACGATGCCGGCAAACCCACCGAAATTCGCATCGCCGTCGGCGAGCATATGCGCCTGATCGAGCACAACCGATGATCCGGCCCCGGCCTGGACCTGCACACGGTAAGCATCCGTCACTTCCACCGTGATCAACCCGCCGATGCCCTTCTCCTGAACGGTGCCGGCGATCGTCACCGGGTGGGGTGCCGTGGTCAGTTCCTCATACGCGTTGGTCATGTTGAAGCCGAAATCAAAATCGAAGTCAAAATCGAAATCGAAATCGCCCAGGTCAAGAAACTCCCCGCCGGCGATGAAGATGCCCGTTGCGCCGGTATCGAGCAGGAACAGATTGGCCACATCCGGTCCGATACGGATATCACCATCAAATACGGTGATGCGAACGCGCGGCTGATCAAGCGCAAGTTCATTACTGCCCAGCTTGAACCAATGTGTGGGTGTGCCAATCGGCGCGGCATGAACCGGGGCACAGTGCAACAGCACCAGAATGATGCCCAGACTCAAGCGACGCGGAAACAGCCAATCTGCCGAACGGCGAATCGAACAGCTCATCTCTCTGAACTCCTTGTCCCGAGATCATGATACCCCAGTTTGCTGAAGGTTTCCCAAAGGCGGGCAAACGCATTGTGCGGGCGTCTGAAGCGTCAGGTAAGAATATTCCGATCGTCCGCCGAATTGACGGGGATAATCCGTTATTCTGATACAAGCTCGCGAAGGAGTACGAAGTGCGCAAATTGGACCACGAATTTGAT
The DNA here is from genome assembly GCA_020831765.1 of Phycisphaeraceae bacterium. Classification (GTDB taxonomy): domain Bacteria; phylum Planctomycetota; class Phycisphaerae; order Phycisphaerales; family Phycisphaeraceae; genus JAFIFY01. The sequence goes on from JAFIFY010000013.1 coordinate 24,187, forward strand.
CTGGCCGTCTGCGGCGGGGGTCTGGCGGGTTTTTGTGCCGCGGTGGCGGCCGCAAGGCACGGCTCGCGCGTCGCCCTCATCCAGGATCGTCCGGTGCTGGGTGGCAACTCCTCCAGCGAGATACGCGTAACGCCCCACGGCGCGGCCAATTTCCACGCCTATGCCCGCGAAACCGGCATCATCTCCGAGTTGCTCATCGAAGAGCGGTATCGAAACCATGAACCGATCATGGAAAACGGGGGAACCAACAGCGTCTGGGACATGGTGCTCTATGACACCGCCATGCGCGAGCCCAACCTCACCCTCTTTCTCAACACCGTCATACAAAGTGTGCGGATGGCAGAACCCCTGCCGGAGCCGCCATTGCCCGAGACACGCGACGGCTTCTATCACCGCCCCAGCCTTCACGCCGACGGCCCAGGTCTGATCCGGTCCGTGCGAGGCCATGTGCTCAACAGTGAAATCGAACTGACCATCGCCGCGCATCACTTCATTGATGCCACCGGTGATGGGATCGTCGCCGACCTTGCCGGTTGCCAATGGCGAATGGGCACCGAGGGAAGGGACGCGTTCGGCGAACACCACGCGCCGGAACATGCCTCGACCGACACCATGGGCAATTCGATCCATATTCGAGCCCGGGACATGGGTCGGCCATGCCCGTTCAGTGCGCCCGACTGGGCCGTGCATCATGCCGACCCGGCCTACTTCTACGAGCAGGGCCGAGTGCCCGGGGATGTGCGCGGCGGCTTCTGGTGGATCGAAATCGGTGTCCCCTGGCACACCATCCACGATAACGCGACCATCGCCCACGAGCTGACCCGGCACGCCCTGGGCGTCTGGGATTGGATGAAGAACCGCGACCCCAACCTCAAGGGTCACATCGAAAACTATGCGCTGGACTGGATCGGTCAATTGCCCGGAAAGCGCGAAAGCCGCCGTATCATCGGCCAGAGGCTGATGACCGAGCACGATTTCTGGCCGGATAAACCCTTCACCGATGAGATCGCCTTCGGCGGATGGTTTGTGGACCTGCACACACCCGGAGGACTTCTGGCCGACAAGAGCGAACCACACGCAGCGCAGGGCTATCAGGTCGAGGGCGAGATGGCCGACCGGGCATTCGTGGGCCCTTATGGCATTCCCCTGGGCATCATGGTCACAAAGGACGTCCGCAATCTCATGACCGCCGGCCGCAACATCAGCGCCACCCACGCCGCTCTGGGCAGCATCCGGGTCATGGCCACCACCGCGCTGTTGGGACAGGCCGCCGGCACCTTCCTCGCCCTGAACCGCCGATCGTCCAAGCCCCTTGGCACCTTGGCCGAAAGGGCCGCCAACACCAACGCCCTCCAGCAGGCGTTGCTTCGCGATGGATGCTTCCTGCCTTCGGCCGTCAACCAGGACAAGAACGACCTTGCCCGACGGGCGACCATCGTTGCTTCCTCGAGCGAAAAGGTCAGCGGCGTGGAACAACTCGAAGCGGGCGCCCACGACGGGCTGGGCCGGTGGTATGTCCCCGAGCGACCGGAGGATGAGCTCCTGACCACCCGGCGCGCCCAGTGGATTGCCGTGGCCACCGACTCGATCAAATCCGTCTCGGTCCTGCTGAGCAATCTTGCCGGCAAAACCCAGTCGGTCGAGGCGATCCTCTGCCCGGTTCAAAGCATCTGGGACTACCGGACCGAGCCCGATGCCTTTGTCGCCCGCGCAAAGCTTGAGATTCCGCCCGGCGGGCCGCACTGGATCGACTGGCCGCTGCCGGACGATCACAGCGGATCAATCAAGCCCGGAACCTACCTCCGCCTCGACCTGCTGCCTCAACCCAAAGTCGCATGGCACCTGGCCCAGCGGAAGCTCATCCCCGGCCATCCCTCGGCATACGCCGCATCGCCCCGCCTGATGAGACGCTACCACTCCGGCCAGACCCTATGCTTTGGCATCCAACCGGCACAGCCCTGCTTCGAACCCGGGCAGGTGATCAGCGGGGTCACTCGCCCCTGCCGCTTCACCAACCTCTGGCGCAGCGACCCCAACCTGCGCGGCCCGGCGTGGTTGGATCTGCACTGGGACCGGCAGCAGACCATCAACGTGGTGGAACTGACCTTCCCCGGACACCTGGTGCGTGAATATCACGCCTACGGCCCCTTCTATGCCGACCCTCAGACCGCGCGCGATTACCTGCTGGGCGCGTGGGTCAATGGCGTCTGGACCACGCTGGCCTCCTGCAAGGGCAATTACCAGCGACACCGCATCCACCGATTCAGTGTCCCGGTCAGAACCGATCGCCTTCGCCTGATCATCCAGAGCACGCACGGCGACCCCTCAGCGGGGGTCCATGAGATTCGCTGCTATCGCGATTGAGCCCATCGCACCGGGATGCAAACCAAGCCCCTCGGAATTCAGCGAGGCACTCCTGCGCCAAGACCCAACGATCAAGCGCAGGTTGAAAAACCTGAGGCTTCGCTGATCACCAAGGACATCCCAATGTGTCAAAACGGGGCAATTCCCGGCCAAAGCGGCCCATGCGGCCTTTTGGGCGAAACCGGCGAAAACCCAAGGAAAAATGGGGTTTTTGTGGGGAAATCGGAAGTGGCCAGAGTCGGACTTGAACCGACGACCCCAGCATTTTCAGTGCTGTGCTCTACCAACTGAGCTATCTGGCCCGCAAGGGGGGTTCGGGAAAGAATATCGGCTCGGGGGGTGATGTCAACAAGCTCGGGCGGGGCATTCTGTCGTCGGACTTGGGCCGGGGGCGGGGGCAATGAGCGGCCAGGCTGGATCACCAACCCCGTCGAACCGTAGAATCAAGGTCTTTTGATCGCCCTTTTCGCTGGCCAG
>JAFIFY010000023.1 GCA_020831765.1 Phycisphaeraceae bacterium
ATGCGTCGGCCGCGCGACCAAGCTTCCAATGTCTTGCGTTGTTCGTCCGTGAGTTCAATCGATGGTGCGATGCGCATGGCCTTATTCTCCGTCGGTACAGAGAACAACGCCAAAGACGACCTATTCATTGCAGGAAATATGCCTCACTACACTAGCCGTCAGTATCCAGCATCGCTGCTCCGGCCATGGGGCAGCAGCGTGGTGCAGGGCATGGCGGTGTTGCTTCAGGGCAGAGCCACTGATCCGAAAGAAGTGCCGTTGTGGGGAAGTCCAGTTCAATCCGGCCACCACTGCGTGCAACCGGCCCTAATCCGCTTTAACCTCGAATTCACCGTCCGCCCCCGTGTACCCTACAACACACAAAGCAACATCAATGCGCTCGTGGCGGTATTCTGTGCCCTATTCTCTGGCAGCACTTCGATCCAGATAGCCGTAAGCCCCCATGACCACGTTGCGCCTCGTACTGTACAAGCCCGAATCTACTTCGGCTCGGGCAGGACCACATCGACCAACACGGGGCGATGGTCCGAGCCGACCGGCGGCCCGATCCGGAAATCCTGAATGCCGATGGTGTGATCCACCCAGACCTGATCGAGTGGCAAACTCAACCATCGAGGCAGAATGGACGGCCACGAACCGGCGTTCCATGGATGCGTGCCCACCCGTCTTAGTTGACTGCCGCGGGCGAATGTACGGCCTGATCGGCTGGTCGGCGTGGCGTTGAAATCGCCAATGACAATGACCGGATACTTCTCCGACTGTTCTCGATAGGTCTGCCCGGCCTTCTCGACGCCGATCCAATTCGCCCGCCAGGTCTGGGGCGTGCGCGGCGATGGCGGCCGCACAACCGAGATGAACACCTTTCTTCCATCCTCCAACTCGAATATCCATGGCCGATGGACCGGAAGGTGGTACTCGCGGTAAGTTTCCGGATCCCAGAGATCGGGGCGACGAAAAGGAAAATGGCTCAGAACCGTGGTCTCTCCACTGAGAAAGGTGCGGTACTCATACATGGCCGCCAGCCTCGGATGTTGGCTCCAGCTCCTGTTGGTGGCCACCATGAGCATGGCATCGGGGCTGGTGGACTCCAGCCAATCGGCCAGCCGATCAATGTCATCGTTCCGAGTCGACCAGGCATTGATGAACGCGATGCGAAGCACGCGCTGATCCTCGTCGGCCGGGGCTGGACGCACCATCGGTGTCCAGTAGGCCAGCCATAGCGCCAGCAGCGCCACCCCGAGCGCCACCAGCCCCATGCCGGGCAATGCGCCCCTGCGCGGCCGCGCACCGATCGCGCGCACCGTACCCGGCAAGCCGCAGATCAGCGCCAGAACACCAAGCCACGGAACGAAGTTGGAGGCCAAGTCCAACACGTAAGGCGGCCGGACCAGCAAGGCGCCGATAATCGATGCCAGCGACATCGCCATAAGGCCATAAATCAAAACCAGTTGCACAAGCTTCAACATCGTCAACATCCTACGCGGAGTGTTCAGCGAATTCATCGGCCGGCCCCAAGACCGCCGATAACAGACCAGCATGCCAAGTCTCGATCACACGCAACCCGACCCGACACCGCTCGAACCCGTCAAGGTCAATCCCCCCGGCTTGCTGGCGGTCATCCCGGCGCGGGGCGGCTCCAAGGGCATTCCAGACAAGAACCTGGCGTTCGTGGCCGATAAGCCGCTTCTGGCTTGGACCATCGAAGCCGCTCGATCATCGGCCTGCGTTGATCGGATCATCCTATCCACCGATTGCCCGAGAATCCGCCGGTTGGGCCTGACCCTCGGGGCCGAGGCCCCCTTCATCCGTCCCGAACATCTGGCCACGGACGAGGCATCGGGGATGGATGTGCTGCTGGATGTGCTCCAGCGCCTGGAGGAAAGCCGCGCACTACCCGAATGGGTCTGCTATCTGCAACCGACATCCCCCCTGCGCCTGGCGGCCGATATCGATGCGGCCTTCGCGCTGGCCCGCACTCGTGACGCGGACACCGTCCTCTCGGTCACGGCCGTCAGCCAACATCCGTCGTGGATGAGACGGATGGATGATGACCAGAAGCTGACCACGCCAGTATGGGCGTCCCACCGGGCCGATACCCGGCAGGGATTACCCGCGCTCCAGGTCCTCAATGGCGCGATCTATCTGGCCAAAACCCGGTTCATCCTCAAGAACCGTTCATGGCTCTCGGAGAACTCCTTCGGCTTCCGGATGCCGCCGGAACGATCGATTGATATCGATGAGCCGTGGCAGATGCGGATGGCCGAGCTGCTGCTGCTCGACCGCCAGCGCGATCCGGGCAACGTTCAGGTCAACAGACCACTCGTTGAGCCACAAGAACCGCCGAACCTGGCCGCGGCGGGATAGTCATTCAGATGCGTCGCATTGCCTTCATCTCGACTTCACGAGCCGATTTCGGCCTCTGGCAACCAGTCCTGAGCCGTGCTGTGGCCGATCCGCGAATCGAACCCCTGCTTGTGCTTGGCGGATCGCTGATCGATTCGGCTGGCGAGCCGCCTGAAGGATTGGACACGCGGCAGGTTCCCATCGCCGCGACTGTGACCTGCAACCCTGAAGGTGATCGGCCCCTGGATGCATGCCTGGCCGCCGCGCGGGCTCTTGAGGGTTTCGCATTGAGCTTTGACCGGCTCAAGCCGGACATGGTCATGGTGCTGGGTGATCGCTACGAGATGCATGCCGCGGCCGCGGCGGCGGTGCCTTTGAAGATTCCGATTGCCCATCTGCACGGGGGCGAGGTCACCCTGGGCGCGATGGATGAGCTGTTTCGCCATTCGATCAGCAAGCTGGCCCAGTTGCACTTTGTGGCGCTGGAAGCGGCGGGCCAAAGGCTCTGTGCGATGGGAGAGCCACCGGAACGCATCATCATCAGCGGCGCTCCCGGCCTCGATGAGATGCCGGATTTCAATACGATCGATCGCTCGAAGTTGGGCGAGCGGACCGGGCTGCGGATCGATCAACCTTTCCTTCTGGTCACCGTCCATCCTGAAACCGCCACGCGACTTTCGCCCGAACACCAGATACAGGAACTACTGGCCGCGCTGGATGCCGACGGCCGCGCGGCCATCTGGACCGAAACCAATCGTGATCCGGCGGGCCAGGCGATCGCCGGGATGATTCATCAAGCCGTCTCGAATCGACCGTCGATGCAACAGGGCAGGAATCTCGGCCGTCGTCGATACCTCGAACTGATGGCCCTTTGCGATGCGGTCGTCGGCAATTCTTCAAGCGGCATCATTGAGGCGGCCGGCTTCGGCCGGCCCGTTGTGAACATCGGACAGCGCCAGGAGGGGCGATTCCGTGGAGAGAACGTACTGGACTGTGACTGGGATCGGAGATCGATTCTCGATGCGCTGAGGAATGCCTCATCAACGACCTTCCAGTCACGGCTCATCGGCATGCCCAATCCCTACGGCGATGGTCGGGCATCGCGCATCATCATCGACACCATCGCCACGATCGATCTTGACCGGCTGATTCCCAAGTCCTTCCACGATACAGCGCTGGCTGGGGAGCGGTTGGTATGTCCATAAAGCCCCTCATTCTTCTGGGTGCCGGCGGTCATGCCCGCATCTGCCTGGAACTGCTCGGTCTCATGGATGGACCAGAGGTTCTCGGCGTGATTCTTCCGGCGGAAGAGGGACATCTGGCCCAACGTCTGGGGTTGGCACATCTGGGTGGCGATGATGACCTGCCGGATCTGGCCCGACGGTGGCCCGGCCTGGCCGCGATTGTGGGACTGGGGATCAATGGCGCGGACATGCGGGTGCGACTGCGACTCCTTAAGACGCTGGATGCCCTGCAGATCGATCGGTTAACGTTGCGTCATCCCCGCGCAGTGATCAGTCAGCACGCAACGATCGAATCCGGGGCCCAGGTCATGGCCGGAGCGATCATCCAACGTGATGCGGCGATCGGCGCCGATGCCGTGATTGGCTCCGGCGTGATCATCGAACACGACGCACATGTCGGCGATGCGGGTTTCATCGGCCCTGGCGCGGTGCTTTGCGGTCAGGTCGAACTCGGGCCGCGAGCCGTCGTTGGCTGCGGCGCATGCATCCTGCCGGGTGTACGAATCGGGCAAAGCGCGGTCGTGGCCGCGGGCGCGGTCGTACGACGGGATGTGCCAGCCGGTCAACGCGTCATGGGCGTACCCGCCCGGGAAGTCGGCGAGGTGACCTCGTCGCCCACGGCGTGAACACTTCCATCACGGGACCGCTTGACGGATATTTCAATAGGCAGACAGCCGCGACCGGCTATTGCGGCGCGGGAAGCGTGAACCGGCTTGGGCTGAGCATCACCACGCGATGACGCTGAATTTCACCACCGGGATAACGCCACTCCAGATCGATCGGTCCACGGTCGTATCGTCCAAAACGTACCACCCTACCCGGCTGGAGCAGTCGTGAACCCATCTCGCGTCGGCCCTCGCTGGCCCTGACCGTAACCGGACCGGCGACACCCGGCGGCAGCGCCACCTCGAGTGCCAACGGACGGCGATCGATCGGACTCAACGCCACGATCCAACCCTCACCTTCACCGTCGATCCAGATCGTATCGAGCACACCGTTGCCATCCAGATCAGCCGACGCGAACGCCCGCTGACCATCGATCAGGGCCTCGGCCGCATCCGATTCGCTGTCGGCCAGTTCCAGCGTGATGCTGTAGCCGAAGGTGCGGAAACCGCGGTTGAAGTAGATGTGAGCGCCCATATTCCCGTATACCAGTATGAAATCCTGCCTGCCATCGGAATTGATGTCCATGGTCGCCAGGCCAACGGCACCGGGCCGAGCCAGATACTCGGGCTCACCACTTTCGCCCATCAGTTCCTCAAACCTGCCGTCACCTCGATTGATCAGCATGAACGAGCCCACGCTGCTGGCGGTCAGGAGGTCCAGGCGACCATCCCCATCAAAATCCCCGGCCGCGATTCCGCTGACGCCATCGCGCAAGGCCAGGGAGACACTGCGCATCGCCGGAGCGAATCGACCATTACCAAGGCCCCGATACAGAACCAGGCCATTCCGAAGCGTCTGCACGATATCCACATGACCATCACCGGTCAGGTCGGCCGCCAGGCTCGGTCCAGCGGGGAATGGCTCCTCGCCAAGCACATCAGTCTCGGCCGTGAGCGGGCGCGCCTGCCAGCCATCAGCGGTTCGAGCGACGATCAATGGCGCGGCATCGGCGCGGCTGACCACGATCAGCGACTGGCGAGGCTCGCCGCCGCCAAGTCCGGTCAAGCCCACGACGGTACCCTCGATCTCAAGCTCGATCGGCGTGGCCGTGAAATTGCCACCGGCTCCTGGCGCATGCAGGCCAAGGGTCTTGCCATTCCAGGATGCCAAAGTGCCTCGGCCCTGATCGATGATCCAGGCCGCATGATGCGAACGCGAGGTGAGTCTGCGTGCTGAAGTCCGGTCGGTCCAGTCACCGTCTTCATCACGCTCCAGAATCCGGTCACCATCGCGTGAAAGCACAAGAATCCGCTGTCCACCGGGTCGATCCCCCTCGATGACCAGCAAGCCGTGGGCATCCCCGAAGCTTCCCAGGTGGATGTCATCGCCCCACGACGCTCCGACCACGGTCGGTAGTTCGGTGCGTGGATCGGCCAGGGCCAGTCGCGTGGCTCTTTCCAGCATGGTCACGCCGCCGGCCCATACCGCCTTGAGGTCCAGCGTGTCTTCCCCAAGGTCATAACCGCCATCTTCGCGTGAGAAGAGCGCGTACCAGGTCAAGCCGAGATACAAGGCGCCCTGCGGCTGACGGGTGACAAGCCCAGCCGTGTCCGCCATCGCAGCGCCGCTGAAGTCACCGGCCAGCATCATCGCCGGCACCGCGCCATCGCCCCGGGTGGCCCGGCGAATACCATCAACAACCGCCGGAGATGAATCGCCGAAATGAATCCGCAGTGTCTCGGGCGCCTGTCCCTTGATCGCCGTGACCGCCTGAACCGGAAGCGCTTGGGCATCCTCCGCGGGCGAGGCGACATCCAGCCGAAGGATCGTCGGCGACTGGCGAACCAGGTCAATGGGCGTGAAATCGGGGTTGATCAGACCCTGAGCCGGGGTTAGCAGGGCAAGCAGAAGCGCCATGGCCGTGATCAGGGCAAGAGAACCGGACGCCGGCAGCCAAACGAAAGTTGGACGATGAATCCGCATAGTCGACCTTAGCCTTTCCATAGAATTACTCTCATGTCCATCACCGGTGTTCGTCCGCGATGGATGCAAGATCGTAAAGTGTCATGGCATCATTAAGCCAATCGAAGCCGACGTACCACTCCCATGAGCGATTCCCGATCTCGATCGCCGCCAGATGACGCTCGAGGGCCTCGCGAGCCGCTCGCTCCCACTCGGCCCCCAACGCGGTTCGATGATCATCGTCAGTCAAGGCGGCCTCGATGACGATTCGGGCTTCGTTAAGCTGCCGGCCCTGCCGAAGCATCTCCAGCCGAACGGTACCTAACGCACCGTGGTCACCTTGAACCGTCATGATGCGCGGATTGTCCCGCATCAGGTTGATATCCAGGACATTGTTGGTCCTGAATCGTGTCATGAGACTCAGCGGCCGGGCGTTGGTTGTGCCTTGGCGCGGCCAGAAGTCCAGGCCAACCCGACCCAGGCCGCCCCATTGCCCGCGTGTGGCTTTACTCATGGCGGTGTAGAACGTGGCGGGATGGGATCGTTCGGTGAAATAGGCTCGGAGCGAAGAGAGTTGCAGAAAACCCTCCTGCCAGCCACCGGCGATCCGATCGCCCAACGGCAGATTCATTCGAGGCACATCCGGCAGCACACGAAACCCCACGCGCATGTCATTGATCGTCAGTCGCCCATCGCGTGGCCGCGGATCGCCTCGGGCATGGGTGAACATCGTCCATTTCCAGTCCGGTGCGATCCGGTTGAAGAACGCGACATGATCACGGTGCGGGCGACGATCCGCGCCGATGCCCAGCGTGATCGACTCGGGCGACCAGCCACGCGCCTCAACGCGTTCGTTCAAACCTTGCACCACCCGGCGCCAGAGCTCTTCGGTGCCGGCCTGACCGTATATGGGCTGTTCGATGGACGATAACCGGCCGTCGGGATGCACCTGGGTCAATCGGATGCTCGTTGATTTCTCCCGCGCATCCATATCCACCGTCCACACTTGAAGGACGATTCTTCTCGGCGTCCCCACGTGCTCACGATAGAGGTCCAGATACCGATCCACCGCTGTGAAATCCGGCACCAGGCGACCCGATTCGTTGCGGAACTGAAGCATCGCATGTTCGTTCCCGAAGTGGGTGCGCCGAACCGCGGTGATGTAGAGGGTTTGGCTGCCCAGTCGGCCAAGCTTGCGGAGCGAGGGAATCATCCGGTCAAAATGTTCATCGGAATACAGGGGTAGGTCGTAGAACTCGCTGATCGTATCCGGAGAGTGAATGACATCCAGAAAAGCCCGATACTCGTCCGGGCGAGGCAACGTGAAACGCGAGATGTTCAACTCGACGGGCACTCGTGCCTCGGCTCCCCGACCACCGGAGATCCGGAGCACGCCGGTGTAGATGCCCGGCTCAGCGTCAGCCGGCACCTCGACCGTCAGCCAGACCGGCTGCAGACCAGAGCCCGCGACCGGCTCGGTGACAAGCTCATCGAAATAGCCCACTTCCTGACCATCCTGATCCACCGGCATCCGGGCAAAGCGAATACGGCCCGCGTCCCGGGCAATCCTGCCCCCGCCATCACGACGAACAAGGCCATCGAATCGCACCTCAAGCTCAGCGATGGCCTCGGTGCCAG
>JAFIFY010000018.1 GCA_020831765.1 Phycisphaeraceae bacterium
TCACCAGCCTCGACCCCCGCCAGACCGGCGCCGCGCGGCTGGGCGAACTGGTGCGCGGCCACTGGTCGATCGAAAACAACCTGCACTGGTGCCTGGACACGAGCTTCGGCGATGATGCCGCACGCGTCCGCAAGGACCACGGTCCGGCCAACCTCGCCGCCATCAAACGCCACGCCCTGAACCTGGTCAAACGATCGACCCCGCAAGCCAGCACAAAGCTCAAGGCCCAACGCATGAGCCTCAAAAGTCGCCGATTCCGCTGCAGTCTCAAAGACGACTACCTCATCCAAACACTCACCGGAGGCGACCGTGAGTAAATGTCTTCACCCTGATTGCTGGATCGGGGTGCGCTTCAGGCCGCTCGACGACGCATCAGCAGCAAGCCACCGAGGCCGAGCAGGATCAGCGAGCCGGGCTCGGGGACCGACGTCGGGGTTGCGCCATAGTGCTGGGCCAGCAGGAAGGCATCGCGGAGACCGACCTGGCCGTTGCCGGTAAAGTCTCCCTCCGTCCATGTCGCGTCGGACATCCCAAGATTCTGCTGAAGAATCTGAAGGTCCACATCATCCACCACGCCATCAAGCGTCACATCGCCGGGAAACACGGTGTGAATCGTCAATCCGGTGGCCGTGTACTGTGGAACCAGGCGCAGATCGCCGAAGCTGTCCGGGCCGGTGATCTGGAACGTGCCTTGGCGTGAATCGGCGGCGAGGACGACCATGGCATCACCGGGCGTCGGATCGAACTGGTCGCCCAGCGACAAGGCCAGTCCGCCGGCGATGTCCGCATGCCCGCCGACCACGAGTTGATCGTGCTCCGCGCTCGCGCCCAGTTCGAGTGCCAGCGTACCGTTGGCGGTCTGCGTGTAGTCGCCGGTGATGTTGAGGATGCCGGTACTTCCGGGGGCGAGCGTGCCGCCCTGTTGTGTGAGGTCGCCGAGGAAGTTATCGACCGTCACCGAGCCGGCGAAGAAATTGAACGTGCCCGCATCGGTGTGATCGATGGTCCCGGCTTTGAGCGAGCCGCCGGAGATCGACAGCGACTGGCCGGCAAGAATCCCCAGCGTGTTGTCGACGTGCAGCCCACGGCTTGAGTTGAGTACTTTGGCCGAGCCCATGATCGCGTTGAGTCGTGATGAATCGTTGAGGTTGAAGACCGGATCGGTGAAGCGGATCGTGCCGGAGTTGAACTGGACATTGCCGGTGATCAAGGCGTCGAAGTCCGCGGCTGAAGCGGTCAGCATGCCGCCCAGGATGCGCAGGGTTCCAAGCGAGCCATTGAAGCCGTTGGCACCATTCGGTGCCGAACCATCACCATTGCCTCCAGATCCGCCCGAACCGCCGCTGAGGTTGATGGGCGATCCGGTGAGTACGACTTCGCCGCCGTGGATGTTGAAGTTGCCGCCATGGCCGCCATGGCCGCCGTTGCCACCGCTTCCGCTGGAGAAGTACCAAGCGCCATCACCGCCATCGCCACCGTCGCCGCCTCGCAGGCTCAGAGGCCTGTCGACCATATATGTGCCGGAGTTGACGGTTACGATTCCACCAGCGCCACCGCTGCCGCCATGACGGCCGTGGAGACTAATGATCGTGCCGTCCGCGCCATCGCCGCCTTTCCCGCCGATGGCTTGAACATCGGCCGTTGTGAGTGTGCCGCCGTTGAGGTTGATGGTTCCGGCGGGCAATCCGGACGTGCCATTCTGGCCCGGCCCACCGTCCTGGCCTGGCGTGCCGTTGAGCTGGACAAGATTACCGTCGAAGTCGAGCGTGCCGCCGTTCACGGAAAGCGAGCCACGCCGAAGATCGAGTCCCGATTGATGGAGCAGCGTGCCCGCTCCCTGTTTGGTCAGAAAGAGATTACCCGGCGAGGCATTGTCGCCCGTCACGCGAAACGTCTCGGTCGCATCGATGACATCCACAACGGCGCTTGATGTGCTGAAGACAAGATCGCGCGGCGTGGGGTTGTCGGCCGCGCCCGTCACACGCAGATTGCCGCCGGCGAACGTCACGGCGGAAGTGGAGTGGCCCAATTGATCGGTTGATTCGACTTCGAGCCAGCCGCCCTGAAGCAGTGTGCCGCCGGCATGCGTATTCTCGCCGGTCAACACGGCCGTGCCAGAGCCGACTTTGTGGATCAGCCCGCTTCCGCTGATGTCATGGTCCAGTACGGTCGCTTCGCTGTTGGTCCCGACTTCGACGACGCCGTCGTTGATGATCGAGGGACTGAGCACCAGACCCGCGCCCAGCGCCAGCGTGCCATCGGATTCGATGAGAATGCCCTCAGGCGCTTCGAGCGTCATCCCCTCGCGGACACTCAACGAGGTGAACATGTCGCCCGTGCCGCCGACGATAATCGGTATGGCCGTGATGCCGAACGTGCCGCCTGTCCAGTCGAGAAAATCCAAGTGGGTCGAATAGAGTTCCTCGGTTCGAAAGATGCCGGTCGAGAGCCTGAGCCCGCCGCCGAACACTTCCGTGATCATGACTTCGACGACGGCTTCAGTGTTTTCAACAAAGATGTTGGGATCATTGGTCAAGCCCTCGATGCTGAGGATGTCAATGCCGGTCACGCTATCGGCGAACTCGAGTTCACCTTCGGCGACGATCGTGGGAAAGTTCGAGAATTCGATGGACGAGAGGCTTGTCCGACCCGGCTCGTCGCTGATATGGAGATCGAACAGGCTCACGCTTCCACCGGAGATCGAACTGTTGCCGGAGACATGGAGCGAATCCGTGACCAATGAGCCGCCATCATTCAGAATGGCGGAGTCTTCCAGCACAATGTCAGAGGCGAGAAACGTTCCGGAGTTGCGGAATGCGGTGTCCCGGAATGTGATGTCCAGGGCGTCGACGAAGCCGTGATTCTCCCAGACGCTTCTGACGTCATACGGTGTCGCTTCGGTAAGCTGCATCGTGGCGTCAGGATTCTCGGGGTCGCTGAGGTCGGGCACTTCCGTCCCGGCTGGCAGAATCTCGGTCACAAAGGCGGCCTCGAAGAGGGTATGCGTATCGAACACGATCGTGCCGTGATTGATGATTGTCAGGAACTCGAAATCGAACCGGGGGCCATCGAGGAAGTAGAGGGTGTGACCTTCTTCATTGGTCACCCGCGCGTTGTCGATGGCCCCGGCATCCAAGCCGTGGAAAGTGAACGAGCCCGTGCCGGTGAGTCGCGTGGATTGGACGAACAGGAGTTCACCTTCGATCTCAACATCAGCGTTGTTCTCGATGCTGCCGGCGAGTGCGAGGAGGCTGTCTTCCTCGACTTGAATATAACCCTCAAGGCGAACCTCTTCGAGATATACCCCAAAGCCATCCACTTCAGAGACGATGACTGAATCTGAGATGACGCCTCCGACGACGCGTACGTCTCCAAGGGATGAGTAGGCGATCAGACCGTCGCGGTTGTCGATATAGGCGTCGATGAGGAGCGACTCATGGATCGCGCCGCGATTGATGAGCCCTGGCTCGGTCGATGCCATTGAGCCCTTCGGGTCGATGATCAGATCGTCCATGCCCGAGATGTCGCCGTAATTGACGATGGTCATATCATTCCAGCCGAGCTGTGAGCGATTCGTGGATTGCGAAGTGACTTGAACCGAAAAGTCCTCCTCGATGGTCAGGAGCATGTCGCCGGAGATCATTGCCCCTTCAAGTTCCAGCATGCCATCTTGACTGAAGGTGAAATCGGTTTCAAGATTCAGTATCACGTCCTCCAGGCGCAAGGAGCCATCGCCTTCGATGGCGACCTTATCAAAAAAGAAGACCTCGGAAACTTCAGGTTCACCAAAGGGCGCAAACGACCAACCAACAAATTCCACCGGACCGCTGAACGTTACGTCCTCAAAAGTCAGAAACGACAAACCTTCGAGAGTGATAAAGAGTGGAGTGGTCGATGATGGGTTGGTGATGCGAGTGCCAATGAATTCAGGCCATTGGTACGCGCTGATGCTGGAGGCCTGAATCTCACCGTTGGTGATCGTGGAGCCGTCCATAGACAAGGAATCGGCAATGATCAGACCATCGGTGTTGTCAATCATCATCTTCGACATGACCAGTTCGTCAGCGACATCGATCAGGCCTGAATTGTGAAGTACGACATCGCTGCCTCCCGAACCCAGAGCCAGGTTAAGATTCCAGTTCGAGCGAAGCGTGCCGTGATTGACCACATCAAGAGTTCCGCCGCCGCTGATCACTGACTCGGTCTCCAAGGTGCTTTCTTCGGAAATAGTCAGCGATGTAGGCGTGCCGGTCGGGCTTCCCGCGATGACTTCAAGCTCATAGATCCCCCCACCGGTCAGCGTGGTGTTTTCAACAATATAGGCGCTTGTCGAGTCGACGAAGCCGTCGGACCCGCCTGTGCCCGCGAGATTGACGATCGTGCCGGCCAGCCCGACCGCGCTGCCATTGAAGACAATCTCGGGCATCAAGGTGACGTCCTTCAGGGAGCTGCCCACCACATCCACATCGCCATCGAGCGAGCCGCCGACGATGGATGAACCGCTGATGTAAACCAGGCTGAGGGAAGAATCGATCGGCGCGCCGCTGCCCAGTTGCCCGCCGGTGTTGTTCACCACGCTTCCGAAGATATCAAGACCGCCTGAGGCCGCAAGGAGAGTCTGGTTGACCAGCAGAGCGTCTTCAATGGTCACCTGCACATTGCTGGAAAGGACCTGAATGTCCTCGCCAGTCAATATCGCCATTCCCGAAATATACAGGTGCGAACTGCCGTCGAGCGAGATGATGCCATCGTTGTGGAGCCGCACATCCCGCAGCTCGAGCAATGCCGAGTTGCGGGCCTCGATCAGGCCACCGGCGGCGTTATGAAAGAAGCCGTCTTCCAGCCGCAGGGTACTGGGACCGCCAACCTCCATCACGCCGTGGTTGACCATGGCGGCGCTGCCGCGCTCGATGTCGCCGGTCGGGTCGATCGTCAGTGTGCCGATCGACTCGATGCGGCCGTAGTTGATCAGGGCCAGCTTATCATCGCCGAGGATGCCGGACGCCTCGATGGAGTGATCGGCGAACTGCACCAGGGAATCGCCATTGCGCAAACCGGCGATGACGTTGTCCATCGAGGTGGTGGTTGACAACACACCGCCGCCATCGAGCATCAGGCCGTTGCCGCTGACGAAGAAGCGCGCGATATTGCCCGGTTGCCCGAGCAGGCGGATCTCTCCTTCGTTGGTGATCTTGCCCGAGTCGGTCCGCACCGCGAAACGCTCGATCGTCAGCGCCTGCCCGCCAAGCACCCTGATCTGGTCATCCGGTCCGATGTTTAGCTGATCAACGGCCACGGTGATGTCCGCATCGACCGTCACATCCTGGTCGATGAAGATGTTGAAGGCATACGCCGCGCTATTCGAAGGGACGCCAGGCACCTGCGGGTCTTCGCTCCCCGTCGGGGGAAGCTGGGTGTCATTGAAGACCATGCTCCAGTTGGCCGCGCCCGACCAGTTTCCGCTCGTCCCCACCCACGTGGCATCCATGACCGGAACATCCGGCGAACTGGTGAGGAAGAACAGCTCGCCGTTGTTCAGGGTCTGCTGTGAGCCTGAAAGGATGATGCCGCCGGAATCGAGCGAGATATTGAACCATTCCGAATCCTCAGGAATCAGCGTGGCGTAAACGGAAAAACCGTTCATCGTCGTCACCGGGACATCACCGGAACCTCCAAAGCGAATGTCGCGCGTCCATCCACCTTCGAGAAGCGGCATGAAGAAGTTTTCCTCGCCGACGCCCAGCATCGGGTTGCTGGCCTGCGTGCCTTTGGCTTCGAAGAAGAGAAGCATGTCATAGCCGAGATATTGATCGCCGACGAGCCCGGCGCTCAGATCGATGCGCGCAAGCCCGGCGAACGCCTCCTGCGGCGTCAGGTCGATCAGGCTCTGCGTGCCGCTGAGAATGATGTCGTTGGCATTCAACCCCGTAAAGCCAAAAGCTTCAGCCCCGCCGACCAGGCCGCTGATCGTCGGAACCTTGGGCAGGCTCGCGATGAGCGGATTGGGCGCGCTTGTGCCCAGTTGGGTGGTGGTGTCCGTTCCGTTGAGCGTGGCTCCGCCCAGCGCGGCGATCGCCGAGCTCCCGGCGGCCACCGTATTGGAGCCGATCAGCAACTGGCCATCCGCGCCCATGTTCAGCGCATCGCCGCCTGTCACATCGATGCTTCCACTGCCGATGACGTGCGTGCCAACGATGCTGATCGTGCCTCCCGAACCACCGCCGCCACTGCCGCCGGTTCCGCCGAGTCCGCCCTGGCCTCCCGGGGCACCGAAGCCGCCGAATCCACCAAGACCTGAAGGAAAGATGCCCGGGCCGATAATGCCGAGGGGGTAAGTCTGAACCCCGGGGATCGGGATGACCGCCAGAACGTTGGCCGTTACGTCGTACTCACCTGGGCCTATGCCCGGGAGTCCTAAGAATCCGGAATTGCCCGCCGCGCCGTCGCCACCACGCGCCAATGCCGAGCCATCGAACACGACCTGGCCTTCCACGCGGAATTCCACGGCTCCGCCGCCCGCGCCGCCCGCGCCCCCGAGTCCGCCAATGCCGCCATGCCCGCCTCTACCGCCGTCGCTGCCCGGGCCACCACTGCCGCCAAATCCCGCGAAGTTCCAGCCGGGCGTGAAAGTCGGCGGAAGTGGTGGAACGATCACCGTCGCCCAGTTGCCCTGGCCACTGGCCCCGCCGCCGCCGCCACCACCTCCTCCGCCGCCGGCACCACCCTGGCCACCACCGCCACCACCGCCGCCACTGCCGGCGACCAGCGCGAAAGGACTGTTGACATCGGCCAGAAAACCCCCGCCGGCACCCGCGTTGCCTGATGCGCCCATTACCCCGACCGAGCCGGCGTGGCCGTCATCGCCGGGACGGCCATCTTTATCAGCACCTGGAAGCGGAGATGGCCAGTAGGGCGCTGTCGTACCGCCCGCTCCACCGGTGCCGATATTCGGGAGAACGATCTGGCTGGAACCACCAAGGCCGCCGGCAGCGGTGGGCGCCAGATTGCCGAAGCCGCTTTTGCCCGCTTGGCCCGTATTCCCCGGACCCGCTGGGCGACCCCTCAGTCCGGATTCGCCCGGATGACCGAATTGGGCCGGAATAACCGGAGGCGCGGCCCCAAAAAGGAACATGAACGCACCGCCGCCTCGCACCCACTGAATTCCACCGCCCCGGCCTCCGTCTCCACCCAGGCCTCCTGCGCTGGATCCGCCGCCGGTGCCGCCAAGACCGCCGCCGGCGCCCGCCGTCGTCCCCACCGCGGAGAAATCGATCGAAGCGCCCGGCTCCACGATCAGGTTGTTGCCGATCTGGAACGAAGCGGGCCGGCTGCCCACGCCGCGCAGCGTGTCGCCGCTGAACAGCACGAAGTCGCCACCGATGTTGAACTGTGCCACACCGTTGACCGTCGAGACACCGGCGAGATGGCCATCAAAATCCCAGGGCATGCCATTTCGGGTGATGCTGAGCGTGGTGGTGTCAACGACATAGTCGTATCCCGCCCAAGCCTCGGAACTCAGAGCGAAGCACGCCGCGCCAATGCCAATGGCGATTCCGTGGCGCACGCCGTCGCGTCGGGTCGGTGGATGGTGCATGTTGTCTCCTCGCGCTAGGGCGGCGGCTGAACGGAACAAAAAGTGAATCGCGCTGCGCACAAAAGAGGACTGCGCGCGGTTAAGAGAGATTGCGTGCCACCGCCCACACAGGGCAGTATACCCGCCTCCGCCCACGAATCAAAATAATAGTATAAACACCCATTGGGGTTCTTTGCGCAATGTAAATATGTAGCAATAGAACGTGCGATCGCCGGTTCGGGCATTAATCTGAAGTATCAAGCCGCACTCGACCAACCGCCGAGAACCCGGGGGGCGGCCCAGTCAGCCGGGCATCAGCGCAACCCAAGCCGGATTCATGGACGCCGAATATGAAGCATCGACCCGCGTGTCTGGGCGTTCTTGCAGCCAGCCTGGCAGACGACTTGGCCCGCCTTGGTAAACCCGATGCGGGACCGGGCGGCCGCCACAGCCCCGGCCACGCCGCTGGAATCGAGCAACAGCAGCCAGCCGTTGATGAGACTTGCGATCCAGTCGCTTGCCCATCCGGGTCGGTCGTCTTCAGCGATCGGTGAGGATGATCTTTTCGCCATCGAAGCGGATGATGCGATCGCCGACGGTGATGACCGCATCCAGACCCTGGCCTTCGATCGTGATCCGCGGGTGCTCACCATCTTTGACGACGGTCCCGACGAAGAAAAAGTGGTCTTCACCGGAAACGCTGGTGGCGTTGACGTTGACCTCGTGGGTGCCGCCTCGGCCCTGCCCCCACGTCTTGACATATTCATATCGCAGGGGCTCGGCAAGCACTTGGGCATCGCGGGGATGGGCGAATGCGCCCCGCAGCGATGGGCCTTCATCAGCCGGGCGAACCATGAATCGCCCCAGGTCCATCGCCTTGACGACGTCGGCCATGCGCTTGCCTTGGGGAATCGGCGGCTGATAGAGCCAGAGACGTCTGTGTCCTTCGCCGCCGTCGATCCGATCGACGAGCACGAACAGGCACGGCGCGCCCGAGGCGCCGCTGAAATCAAAGGCCATCGCCCGCATGCCGGTGATGCCGGACGATTCGGCCGCCTCATCGTCGGTTCGCGGGCGTATCACGTGTCCGTAGGGCGCGATCGCCAGGCGGCCGCCGCGTTCGTAGACCTTGTTCATGTCCGCGCTGATGATCAAGGTGTGTTCGTCCGTGTGCAGATGGGTCAGGCGCGCTGTGCCGGCATCCCAGAGTTCGGACTCGGGCATCCAGACGACGTTCTCTTCCTGCCGCCGCCGCACACGATCGGTCGGGCCCTGTGCCCAGTTGACGTCCAGGCCGCGAAGGCGGTAGGTGCCGGCGTTCTGGCCGTGCCAGCCGCTGATGATCATGCTCTTGAGGAAGACCTGGGCGACAAAGGCATCCTCGCCCCAGCCGCTGCGCAGGACGTAGTAGCCGAAATCCGGCGCTTGCCACTGGCGAGGCAGATGGGTGCCCAGCGGGGCGGGCTCCATGTCCAGGGGGAAGTTGACGAAACCGCGAACCGGGTCTTCGCGCAGGGCGTCGGTCCGCAGGTCCAGGTTCCGTTCCCGGGCTTCCTGCTTCCAGGCGGTGAGTACCTCGGGCTGCCACTGGGGACGAATCGTTGGAAGCAGCGCGGCGAAGTAGTTGCCGCCGATGCGGGTCGTGCCGTTGATGTCCTGGGGTCCCCCGACGATCTTTCGGGGGATGACGTCCGGATACTCGTTGCCGGGGGTGATGTCATAACCCATGACCCGGCGCCACGCCGGCCAGAGCCGGGCATGGCCGATCATGGCCTCCATCGAGTAGTGGCTCACCTCGCCCTGAAAGCCGCCCCGACCCACCGCGTGGGTGTTGTGCAACGCGCTGACGAAACGGCTGATCCGCAGCATCCGCGCGAAGGCCGGATCGCCTCCGGTGCGCTTCCAGGTGGCCAGCGCGTTTTCATAAGCCAGCTTCCGGGTCGCGTACTGCTCGCGAAGTTCGCGTGTCCGCTGCTCCCAGCGCTCGATCTGTTCATCCGTGGCGGGGCTGAGGCTCGGTGCGATGTGGCCCCAGCGCATACGCCACTGCACCTTGACCATCAGCGGGTAAAGCCCCTTTTCAAGACGGACAACCTGCCCGTCGGCCAGAAGCCTGCCGTTGAGCGCCACCTGCATGACATTGGCCAGAGAACACGGGGCACTGAGGATGAACTTGCCCGGCTCCTTCACTTCGATGACCGTGTAACCCACCATGGTGAACGGCTGGCGAAGGCGAGAGGCCGCATCGGCATCGAGCAGGTCGTAAACGCGCATCCCGCCATACTGATCGTCGGCCGTCACGCGAAGAGCCGGATCCTGCTCCCGGAAGGTCATTTCGAACTCGCCAACCTCCACCTTGGCACCCGGCCGGGGGTGAACGGTTTCGAGTCCGTAGAACACCACGCGCGGGTCATCGGGCGTGATCTGGCGCAGGGGCTCGGTGTGCAGCCATCGATCGGGTGACCTGCCGGGGGTCAGGGCGACCACGGGCACGTCATCGCCGGGGTGGAAATCGTCCGGCGCCGGCGGAAGCACCTCATCGAGGAACGGTGTCGACGGCTCCTCAGGCGCATCAGCGGGCAGATCGTGAAGCAGCAGCGCGCTCATGGTGATCCCGGCATAGACATCAGCCACATGATTGCTGACGACGTGCCAGTTGGTGTTGCCCAGCGTCCCGGGCGTGAAGTACACGCGTGAACCCAGGTCGCCCACCCAGGCGCGATAGTCGGCCTTGTAGTCCTCGGGCAGGGCATCATGGGCCAGGTCATAGAACACGGCCAATCGTTCGAGGCGATCCCCAAGCTCGCCCAAGGGGCGAAACGCGCCGCCACGATGCGGCCGCCTGAGTTCCTGCCTTGCCAGTTCCAGGCCCTTATCCACGTAACTTCGATCGCCGGTGAGCTGATAGAGAAGCCCGTAGGCCGGCGGAGTCGCGGCCGCTTCCAGTCGTTGCTTGGCCTTCTGCCCGAACGGCGTCTGAAATTTCTCGCGCAGCGCGGGCAGATCCTCCTTGCGGAACAGCAGACGAGGATACTCGCCTGGTTCGATGGCTCGATGGTTCGGGTCAACCTGGGGCGCATACGCCGAACCGCGCGCCGCTCCCTCAACCGTTCGGCCACGGAATGTTCCTTCATATGTCCCGCTCAGCGCGCCGTCTTCATCACGCTTCAGCTCGATGCGATACTGTCCCTCTCCACCCGGAACCCACTGATCCCCGGTGAAGTTCATGAGCAGCTCGATGCGCAGGCCCCCGGCGGTTGTCTCCGCCTTCTTCACCGCGCCGCGGTGGAAAGCCATGTTGTAATCGCGGGCCACGCCATAGGCCGCGCCCCAGTGATCGCCCACGCGCTCAAGGTCGACGACCAGCACGCGTCGCGGCGCGACATCTTCCCGGATCAACGCATCCTCGAGGATCAATTTGTAGTGGATCGGTGTCGTGTCCGAGTTCGTGGCATCGCCCCTGCTTGAGGCGGCGGGCAGCATCAGCGTGATTACGAAAGCCAGGGTAAGGAAAAGTCTTTGGTGCATTGTTGAAACTCCATTCATGGCAACCACCGGGCGGCATCGACGCCGGCCCTGGGTATCGTGGGGCATGCTATGGGGCGGCAATCGCCCGGGTGATCTGATAAGCACATTCGAAAAGTTCATTCTGAATCCGTTCCCAATCCCCATCGGGCGTGAATCCAAGTGCGATGAAGGCGGTGTACGCGGCCAGTTGCCCTTCGATCAATGGGCGGATCGCCTGGGCACGCGCGGCCAGTTCATCGGATAGCCTTTGGTCCTCCTTGTGGGTTTCGATCAGGATAAAGGCTTCGGCTTCCTGAAGTCCCTGGCGGTACATCTCGAAGCGCGTGGTGGCCAGGAGTCCTTCGGGCCCGGCCGCGAGCATCGCTCGGGTCGCGCCGCGGACCACCCGCATCCACTCGCGCATGTCGACGAACCGCTCGAATGTCTCGCCGTCGTCGCGGGGAATCCTGATGAAATCAATGCCCTTGCCGCTCACGCCGTTGAACCCGTCCTTCAGGGCATGGATGGCGGCGATTCGGTAGCGGGGCAGGGATGAATCGTGGTGGAGAATGCCCCGGTGATTCGTCATGCGGTAGGGGTCCTCGACAAGCCAGCCCTGCCCCCCGCGCCCGTGGCGTGCGGGGAACACGATCAGTCCGCGCGGCCGAGGACCGAGATGATGGCTGTACGCCACCCATCGCACATCCCGGGCAGCGCGATCGAGCGTCGCCATCGTCTGTTCCGACGGCCGCGCATCACTGGGCGTGCCGAGCATCAGACATGAAGGATCCCAGTCAAGCTCGGCAACCAGCGCCTTCATGGCCTCGACAACTCGAGCCCAGATCGCTTCCGAGCCCGGCTCGCCGAAGTTGGGAATCTCCGCGTCCACGATCCGATCGCCGCGCAGTTCGGAAACGGGGATGGTCAACGGGCGATCCTGTCGCGGATCGTTGTTGGCCGTCCAAAGATGCAGGATCAGAACCCTCGGTTCTCCCACGTGCCGATCGTACAGCCGCAGGTATCGCTCAACCAGCCGCAGGTCCGGCACCATGTCCCCCTGTGCATCGCGCCGAAACAGCAGCATCGGATCACCCCGCAGCATGGACATATCCCGCTGGGCCGGAATCGCGGCGATCTGGTTGCCCAGCTTGCCCAGATACTTCAACGACTGCTCAATCAGCGCAAAATGCTCGTCCGACCACATCGCCACGCCGTAGCGTTCGGCCAGGCTGTGCGTCGATTGAAACAACCCGGACCAGGTCGTGAAGTCGCGCGGCTGGGCGACCCGCCATGCGGCCACGCGCACCTCCACCGGTGCTTCCAGTTCCACGTCCATGACCGCTACGCGCAACGTGCCCCGGTAAGTGCCCGGCTCGGCCTGAGCCGATGCGCTGACCGTCAGCCAGACCGGAATCGTTGATTGACCGCGCGGGGCAACCGGTGAAAGGACATCGAAGGGAATCGCCGCATCATGCGAATCCGTCACGCCATATCGAATCCGGACATCCGAGGCCCCCAGCCGCGCGCCCTGGTCACTGACCAGTTCGCTCACCTGCGCCTTGAGTTTGGCCCCATCCCGAACGCCCGCAACAACGATCTGCCCCGACCCTACCCCATTGCGCGGCAGTGAGATCGACACAGGGCTCAGCGGCGCGAATGGATCGCCCTGGTCGGCGTACCGGCCGACGACGGTCATGGGCGAGGCGTTCCAGAGGCGCGGGCTCTGAATATCGGCGGCGGTCTTCAGGCCTGATGCGCTCCCGGCGAGAAGGTCAGCGCGGTTCAACCCCGTCGTTGACCACAGTGAGTGGTGTGAGCCGGACCAGTGCCCCTGAAGCGCGCGGACCTGATATGGGCTGCGGTAGATGGCCACGGCGACCAGATTGTTTCCCTCCCGCAGCGATTCGGCCGGAATTCGGACGCTCATCGTCCGTATCCGGCTCTGATACCGCTCGAGCAATTCCGGTGATGGATCGGCCGGGACATGCGTGGGCAGCCGGCCCTCGCCATCCGGCGCGAAAAATGCCTCGTCGGGGTAGGGTTCAGCGAGGGTCTGGGGCGTCAGCTTCTCTTCGGGTAGATGCGAGCGAGCAAGTTCTCGGCCGTTGAGATAGACCACGGCCCCGCCCCGATACTCGACATCGAGCTTCAGGTCCCGCACCTGCCTGGCATCGGTCACTTCAAACCAGCGGCGCAGGTAGATGCCTGACACCCGCCACTGGCGATCGCTTCCGAATCCCGGCGCGAAGTCACGGGCGAATCCCCATCCCCGGTCATTAAAGCCCGGCGTCATCCAGTCTTCATCCGGCGGCCTGTTGGGGTGGCTATGGCCCCGACCGAATGGTTCATACTCCCCCGCATCACCGGCGATCGCGGTCGCCATCGTCCAGTAGATCCGCCATTCCGGCCGGTCGCCCCAGACATTGACTGTATGGTCGGCACGCAGCCCTTGAGCGAAAAACCCGCCGATCATAAGGACGAGGCCGAACATGAATATCAAGGGATGCTTCATCATGGTGCCGCCACCTCGTGCAATGCAGTGGTAATGATGTGCCCGGTGGAAACGAGGGCCGTGTCATCATTCATTGTCTTGTTCAGCAACGCGATAAATCCGAAAATCGTCGAAATACCCCTTGCCCTCTCCGAGGACGACGAAATGCACGTTCAGCGGGGTTCCATGCCTGGCACCGGTGAATTGGGCGCTGACCTTGCGCCATCCCTCACCGGCGAGGACCGATTCGGTCCTGGCGGTGCCCGTGCCCTTGCCATCAACCAGTTGTTGAGGTGTGAAGCCCAGGCCGGGTGTGGGAATCACAAACGCCTCGGTGTCGTCGCCGACCACCTTGACCCAACATTCCATTCGATAGGTCCGGTTGGGCAGCATCCGGGTGTGCGCCCGGTCACGCGGGAAGAAGCGGTGGGCAACGAACCGTTGGGCGGGGATGCCTTCGACTTCGAGCGATCGCGTGCCGCTTCGGGCATATTCCGTGCTGATGCGGTGACGGGCCGGGGTATTGTGTTCGGGCTGAAAGCCACGCTCGGTCGTGCTTACCGGCAGGGGTTGATCTTCAAAATCCTCTCCGTCAACGCGGACGAGGATGGTGTGGCCATGGCCCTGTACGATGCGCGAATCGGCGATGATGTATTCAACGATCTCCGGAGGAAGGGTGACCATCCGCTGGCGATATTCGCCGAAGCGATAGCCGTTCCGCTGTTCTTCAACCAGGGGCGTGTGCATGTGGATTCCGCCCCAGATCGGGCACTTGTTGTAACGCGTGGGCCGGTCCATCTCGTGTGTCGCAAGCAGCCCCCAGCCCTGACGGTCGCGCAGATAAGCCACGAACCCTCGCGCGGCGATCTCGGGATGATTGCGCCGGAACATCGACTCGCTGTTGTTCGACCAGGTGGTGTAGCGAGGCCCCTCGGCGTCGGGCTTGCGCGGGCCGGCCACACCGGTGTAGGCATAGCTGATCTCATCAGGCCAGATCGAGGTGACGCCGCCCGAGTACCAGCCGCCGGCACCGAAGGAGTCCGGTCGTCCGCTGTTGTCCACGTAATCGCGGTCGATCCGCCACTGCGTACGACGTTCAAACACGTAGCCCAGCACCGGGTCCACCCGCAGCGTGATATCCGACCGCGCCCCGAAGGTGGCATCAGGCTGTCGAGGCCAGCCGCCGCGCACGACGGTGTATTGCAGGGCGCGCCCCGTTCCGGTCACCGTGATCTCCCGCCCCGCATGGACCTCGTCGCGGTACCGGTCCACCGGACTGCCATCGGGAACTTCCGTACCGATCCGATGATGCACCGGGTGGAACGTATCGTTGATCACGTTGGAGGTGTCCGCGCCGGGATATCGCGCAAAGAAATGCCCATGCAGAAATCCGATGGGACGATCGCCATCGAAGATCACCCGCAAGGTGGTTTTGTTGGGCTTGAGTTCCGGGCCATGTTCGCCGCGCTGCCACCAGTAATACGTATGCGCGATTTCGCGGACATGAAAATCCGGCTTGTGATCGGCAAAGCGCGCCGGCGGATCGACGATCCTGATCAGCCGCTCAAGCTCGTTCGGTCCAGCCTCGCCCTGCCCGGGCTCGCCCGGTGCCGCTTTGGCACTGGCCAGAAAAGGAACCGCCCCCATCAGCAGGACAATCAGGCTCAGTTTCGCAAACAGGCCAAAATCGCACCATTTTCGCAGATGCTGATAATCGCCACCGGGGAGGGGATCTTCATCGGTGACAATGGCCAGCAGGCCGGGATTCGTGGCGGTGGGTCGGCGTTTGGGGGAATTGGGCATTGTGATTCCACCGGTTTCATTCAAAGATGCAGTCGGCCGCTCCTCCGTCGGTGCCTGCCTTTGCCAGAATCTTCCCATTGACAACGAGTCGATCGACAATCCATTGCCCAGGAGCGCGATAGCCTCCGCAGGAGCCGCAGTCTCGCACGGAAGATCAAGGCTTGCGGTCTCGGCACGGGAATAGCGGATCCGGATACCCGACACCCGGTCACCCTCCCTCGGACGCGCCCGCTGCGATCCGCCCGGTGAATTAAAGATGGAGCCAAGCGCACCAACGCGCCCGGGAGGATTCGAACCTCCGACCCTCGGTTTAGGAAACCGATGCTCTATCCACTGAGCTACGGGCGCTGCGGGACCGCGAAGGATCCTTGGGGCATGATATCCTCTGATGGGTAATGCGTCGTGAATGTTTCCTCGCGGGTGCATGGCGGCGTTTGGGGGAATGGTGGAATAGGCACGGGGTGGTGTCGTACCGTCCAGCGGATGAAGCGAATGGAGTAATCAATGGCTGAGCGATTGCCGGGACAGATGCGTGAGGTTCAGATTCTGCCGGCATCGGGCTTTGCGCCCGGGGCGGTGGAGATTCAGCAGGGGCTGACGCGGGTTTTGTGTACGGCGAGTGTGTCCACCCAGGCGCCGGACTGGATTCGTCGGGATGAATACGGCAGGCCGGAGCACGGTTGGGTCACGGCCGAATACAACATGCTGCCCGGCTCGACGCCCCAGCGTAAGCGGCGCGGCGCTGACAGCCGCGCCACCGAGATTCAACGTCTGATCGCCCGGGTGTTGCGGGCCGGTGTGGATCTCCGTGCCCTTGGCGGCGTGGCGATCACCTGCGATTGCGATGTGCTTCAGGCCGATGGAGGCACACGTACGGCGGCGGTCACCGGGGCCATGGTCGCCCTGACGCAGGCGGTCAGCTTCGCGCACGAGCAGGGCATGATCCGTGACCACCCCCTTCGGGCGCTGGTCGCGGCGGTCAGCGTCGGCATCGTGGATGGCGTGGCACATCTGGACCTGGACTATGGGCTGGACTCGCGCGCCGAAGTGGACCTGAACGTGGCCATGGACGATCGGGGAGGGCTGATCGAGGTTCAGGGAACCGCCGAGGGCAACACGTTCACCCGGGGCCAGCTCGATGGGATGCTCGATCTGGCGGCCGAGGGGATCGCCCAGCTTCACGAAATCCAGCGCCAGGCCCTCGCCACCATGGGTGCCACCGTCCGGCCGGGCCGGGGAGTTTGATCAGTGGCCAGCGGCGCTCCGCGGCACGGCGTTGCGTGACGCATCGGCGGGGACACGAGCACGCTGCCAGCTTGGGGAGCGCTGCGCGAGGCAGGAGCGGACAAGATGCTCGAGCGACGAATCATTCTGGCCAGCCAGTCGCCTCGACGTGCTCAACTTCTTACTGAATCTGGTTTTGTGTTTGAGCAACGGTCGCCGCCGTTTGTCGATCCCGCCCAGCCGGAGGCCCAGGCATCCGCGGATGTGGCGGAGATCGCCAAGTCGCTGGCCGTGGCCAAAGCCCGGAGCGTGGCCGACCTGCTGGAAACCGATCCAGCGCCTTGGCTGGTCATCGGGGCCGATACGATTTGCGTGGATTCGGACGGAGCGATGCGGGGCACGCCTCAGACGGCTGACGAAGCCCGGGCCATGATCCGGCGTTTCTTTAGGGTGTGGCACCGCGTGGTGAGCGGGGTGGGACTGGTCGGCAGCGAGGGCGAGCAATTCGCCTTTGCCGACGAGGCGGAGGTCCGGCTGGGAGCGGTTGGCGAGAGGGAACTGGATGCCTACATCGCCGGGGGTGACTGGCAGGGCAAGGCCGGAGGGTATAACCTCTTGGACCGGCGCAAGGCCGGCTGGCCCATTGAGGTTCGGGGCGATCCGACGACCGTGGTGGGGTTGCCGATGGGCAAATTGCTCGATGCCGTGCGTCGATGGCCGGCGACCAGGGTTTGTTCTGAGCGGGGCTGAAGGGGGTTTCCGGGTGTGGAGAGACGCATTCATGAACCAGCCCTCGACACAACGTTGGCGACGGATACTCAGTGGCAGTGCGCGGGGGCCGCTGAATTCGGCCCTGCGACTGGGGCTGGCCGGGGCCTCGCTGGGCTATCGCGCGGCCGCGAAATGTCGCCACCTCCTCTATGACCTGGGACTGCTCAAATCACATCGCCTGGACCGGCCGGTGCTGAGCGTGGGCAATCTGACGGCGGGCGGCACGGGCAAAACACCCATGGTGATGGAGCTGGTCGGTCGCCTGGAGGCGCTATCCTGCCGCCCGGCGGTGCTGCTGCGTGGATACAAGGGCGAGGAGCTGAAGCTTCGGGTTGAGCCGGGCACTCCGCCTCCGCCTCGCCGTCGCAGCGATGAGCAGATGCTCTATGAGCAGGCTTTTGGGGGCCGGACGCCGGTCGCCGCCGATCCGGACCGGGTGCGCTCGGCCAAGTGGCTGCTGCATGAGCATCCGGAGATCGACATCTTCGTCATGGATGATGCGTTTCAGCATCGGCGCGTGCGTCGGCAGTTCGACCTGGTGCTCGTCGATGCGACCTGCCCGTTCGGATATGGGCACCTATTGCCGCGCGGCCTGCTTCGCGAATCCATGGATGGTCTGCGTCGAGCCGATGGGATCATCGTCACACGCAGCGACGAAGTCAGCGGCGACGAGCTCAAACGCATCCGAGCGCGGATCGCGACGATCGCAGGACCGGTTCCGCAGGTGATGGCGGCCCACGAGTGGGCGGGTCTGCTGGATGAGCGAGATCAGCCCTGCCCGATGGACATGCTGGCCAAGATCGAGCCGTGGGGCATCTGTGGGATCGCCAATCCGGACTCTTTCGCCCATACGCTGCGCAGACACAGTGGACGGGACCACGTTCGCATGCTTGCGCTGGGCGATCATCACCGGTATCGCGCCGGCGAGCTGCTCAACTGGATGTCCGAAGCCCGGAAGGCCGGTCATTCGATCGTGACCACGGAAAAAGACTGGGTGAAGTGGAAGCCGCTGCTGGCGGGCTTGGAATCGAAGCCTCCGATTTACCGGCCACGCATGAAGATACGCTTCCTGGAGAACGAGTCGCAGGTAACCCGGTGGCTCAGTCAGATGGCGGAGATGGCGCGCGGGCAGTCTGAAAGCGATGCAACCCCGCTGAAATTCGAGGGCTCGAGCGCTGGCGTCGGCGGCCGATCATCACCGGATCAGGCCATGGCCGAAATCGCGTGAAAGCCGCGGGCGTGCCCGGTTCGGCTCGCTGCTAGAATCCGCCCCATGGCAGGAAGCACATTCGGTACTGTTTTCCGCATTACGACGGCTGGCGAAAGCCATGGGCCGGCCAATGTGTGCATCATCGATGGGGTTCCGGCGGGTCTACCCCTTTCCGAAGAAGACTTGCAGCCGGATCTGGATCGCAGGCGGCCGGGCCAATCGAGCCTGGTGACGCAGCGAAAGGAAAGCGATACCGCGCAGATCCTGTCGGGGGTGTTCGAGGGGCGAACGACCGGCACGCCGATCGCGATCATGATCCAGAACACTGATCAGCGTTCGCGCGATTACGGCGACATCGCCTCCAAGTATCGCCCGGGCCACGCGGATTTCACGTTCGATGCCAAGTACGGAGGCCGGGACTACCGAGGCGGCGGCCGGTCATCGGCGCGGGAGACCTCGGTTCGCGTCGCGGCGGGGGCCGTGGCCCGAAAGCTGCTGGGTCACTTGTTTGGCGTCCAGGTGCTGGGTTATGTCCGACAGGTCGGCGACATCATTGCCCCGGATTCCGACCCCTCCGCCCTGACGCTGGAGGCGATCGAGGCCAACCCGGTTCGCTGCCCCGATCCCGAGGCGGCGGCGCGGATGGCGGAACTGATCGAGAAAGTCCGCGGCGAGCGCGATTCGATCGGCGGCGTGGCCCAGATCGTCGCCACGAATGTGCCCGCCGGCTGGGGCGAACCGGTCTTCGACAAGCTCAAGGCGGACCTGGGCAAGGCGATGTTCAGCCTCCCGGCCGTGGTCGGAGTCGAGTATGGAGCGGGGTTCGCCATGGCCTCGATGCGCGGCAGTGAAGCCAATGATCAGTTCGAGCCGGATGCTCAGCGCGGGGCGGATGCCGGATCAGACATCGCCCACCGGGTGCGAACACGAACCAATCGCCACGGCGGTATGCTCGGCGGCATATCCTCGGGCATGCCCATCATCCTGCGCTGTGCCATCAAGCCGACCAGTTCGATCGCTCAGGACCAGCCGACGGTGGACCAGGAAGGCAATCCGACGACGATTCAAACCCGTGGCCGCCATGACCCCTGCCTCCTGCCCCGGTTCATTCCCATGGGCGAAGCCATGATGCTTCTGGTTCTGGCCGACCACGCGCTGCGGCAGCGGTGTGCCCGGCTGGAGTAGATGGCCTGGGTGAGCCCGAATGGCGCCTTGCCCGGGAAAACGGGCCCGAAGCCTGACCGGCCGTTGTCTGATCCAGACAGATGGCTCAGCGAATCAACGTGGATCGGACGGTGGACGACCGGGTCTCAGAGAAGCGAGTTCCGTAGGCGCCGTGGAAGCCAAAGTGACCGTGCGAGTTGGAGACCCGATCGAATGTCCGGACGGTGTGGACTTCGACCGTGACCGGCTGAGCACCAGTAACCACGCTGGGCCGGCGGTCGCGCCAGTCGATGTACCAGGAGACGCCGGGGTCGGCGTAGGCTTGGACGGCCGGCTCGACGGTTTCGGCCGCAGGGGCAGGGTGCATGAGTATGCTGCTTGCCGGCTGCCGCGGCGGATCGGCCAATTGGGTGATATCAGCCAGGGCATCGGGCCTGGAAGTGCAGCCGATGCACAGCAGCATGATCACCGGAAGCAATCGAAGGGTGTAAGTCACCATGAAAAAGGGTAGGGCGAAGTGCGTGCCCGAAAAGTGGTGGTGAACCTCGCGGTGCCGGGTTGCTACGCTAAGTCCGGCGGTTATGGTAGATAACCGTGTCGGACCGAACCTCGACGCCGCCTGGAACGTAAGCGAGGCCATTGAAGGCTGTTTCCGGAAAGCAACACCCGGGGTTGCTCCGGCTCACCGTGCGGCTGGCGGTTGGAGGATTCCGAGTCGCACCCGATGCTCGATCCCAGATGTTCGGGCCAGAATACAGGAGGCCAATCACATGGCGGTACAGGTCGGCATGCCCGCGCCAGGCTTCGAAGGTACGGCGTTCCACGCATCCCGTGATGAATTCTCGCAGGTCACGCTCGCCGATCTGAGCGGGAAGTGGGTCTGTCTGTTCTTCTATCCGATGGATTTCAGCTACACCTGCCCACAGGAGCTGGCGGCCCTGGCCGAGGCGCATCAGGAGTTCGAAGCGCTGGGCTGCCGGATTCTGGCGTGCAGTTGCGATAGCCATCTGGCTCACAAGGCCTGGTGCGATCGTTTCGATGAGGTTCGTGGTCTGCCGTTCGGTCTGCTGTCGGACATTCACAAGCGGGCAGCGCTGGATTACGGGGTGCTTCAGGCGAGCACGGGTGTGGCACTGCGCGGGACCTTTCTCATCGACCCGGAAGGGGTTCTTCGCTGGATGTCGGTCAATGACCCCCAGACGGGCCGGTCGGTAAAGGTGATTCTGGGCGAATTGGCGAAACTGGCGAAGCTGTCCGGTTGTGGATGTGTGGAAGAGCCCGAGGCCTTGTCTGACCTGGAGAAAAAGATATAAGATTATTTACTGCAATATCTTGTGTTGTGCGTCGTGCGATAGAATCCCGAGGGTGCGGGGGATTGTCCGGGGGGTGCGGGTGATTTGTCCGGCGGCGGCGGGGTGGCGGCACGCTGATATCAGTTGCTTGCGTTGCCGCGGCGAAAATCGAATCGACGGTGAAATTCGGGCTTGCATTTACCGATTCTGAGGGTATTATTCGGTTAGCTTCGGGAAGAGGCGAGAGGATATCTCACGAGTGAGAGACGAGAGATTTCCTCCATTTTTGAAGGCCTGAATTGTACGATCGTGCTGTCGCATTGATCGGTTTGGGCGTTCACCTCTTCCCTGTGTCAGTGGGACTCAGGAGAGGTAGTGATGAGAAATCTCGGACTCACGTTGGTTGCCGCGTTCAGTGTGGCTTCAGCGATTCCCGCAACATCCAACGCGGCCATCATCTGGCAGGCTGGCGAATCCTACACGATCTCGGAGATACAGGATGCCGGTGGCGTCGTGGTCGGCGACAAACTGTTCGCCGATTTCTCGGTGGTCTCGACCGCCAGCCCTTCGGTCACCTCCGCGCCCGACGCCAGCACGATCCTGATCAAGCCATTCATCAATGCCGCCGGGGATATCGGGCTTGAGTTCTTCGATGGTTGGGCGGTGGCCACGGGTCAGCACATCAACACGAACATCCAGTTTTCGGTCGAGGCGACGGCTCCGTGGATGATCGACGGCACGACGCTTGGCCTGACCAGCTTCGGGGCGAACTTCGGCGGCATTGTGAGTATCGCCGAAAATCTCTTTGCCACCGATCCGTCCAATCCTCCGTTCGACTTCGTCATTGAAGACGGCCTGCTGGCGTCTTACGCCAAGGATGACCCGGCGAACCAGTTGATGGATTCCGTGGCCTTCGACCCCATCAGCAAGATGTGGGTGGTCAAGGACATCACCGTTCGCGGCGGCGTGGTCGAAGATGGCCAGATCGGCCACGCGCACCTGAGCCGTTTCTACCAGATTTACCATCAGATTCCCGAGCCTGCGTCGCTTGCGCTGATGGGACTGGGCGCGATGGTCCTGCTCCGCCGCCGCGCCTGATTCATGGCGCGTGGTCGTTGTCCGGTCCCCCGGTCATTCACCGGCAAACCGGACCGCGAACGGACCGCGCTGCGGGCTGCCCATGGCCCCGGGCTCAAATTGAACCTCATCGACACCGGCTCCTGGCCGGTGTCGATTTTTTCTGGGCGAACCCCCATGAAGCGAAGAGTCCGGCCAGGCCCGTTTTTCTTTTGTGGCTTGGAACGATACCCTTGGGAGCGCGGGGCGATCGAAATCGGCGCGCATGAGGCAATACTGCTCGATGGTCGGTCCGCAATGGTCGATCCAGGGCAGGATTCGCCCAATGATCGTCCAAAGGCCCAACCCTCAGATCAACTCGATATCGCTTCTGACAGGGGCGATGCACGGACCGGAAGATCGTTGGGGCTTGACAAAAACGGGTTATTCCTGAAGTGGTCAGCATGGAGCGGTACGAAAAGTTAGCTGGATACGAGATTTTCGCGACCCTGGGCACCGGTGCCCGGAGCACCATCTATGCGGTCACGGACGACAAGGGCCAGGTCTACGCGCTCAAGCAGGTGACAGCGCGCGAGCCGCGCGATCTGCGATTCCTCGAGCAGGCCATCAGCGAGCACGATGTCTGCCGCCGATTCGACCACCCCGCCCTCCGGAAGAGCTTCCGCCTGATCAAGAAGCGCAAGTTGCTGCGCCTCTATGAAGTTCTGGTGGTCATGGAAATGATCGATGGTCAGACGCTGGAGAAATACCAGTGCGACTCATTGGTGGATTTCTGTCACATCTGTGAGTCCATCGCGGCCGGACTTGGCACGATGCATGCCGGAGGCTTCATTCATGCCGACATCAAGCCCAGCAACGTGGTCGTTGCGCCTGGCGGGGAGATCAAGATCATCGATTTCGGCCAGAGTTGCCCCTCGGGCACGATCAAGCCGCGAATTCAGGGAACGCCGGATTACATCGCTCCGGAGCAGGTTTTGCGACAGCCCATTCGCCCCATGACCGACGTCTTCAACCTCGGGGCCACGATGTACTGGTTATTGACCGGCAAGCCCATCCCGACACTGATTCCCCGAGGCGAGCCGGGAACCATGAAGCTGGACCAGACCGACTGCCGCCCTCCGGCTGAAATCAACGCCAAGGTGCCGCCTGCGCTTTCAACCTTGGTCATGCAATGCATCGAGACCGAGCCGAGCCGCCGACCGTCCACCATGAAGCAGGTCGCCGACCGGCTGGCTCTGGCGCGGCATCAGCTCGAGCGGAACTCGGCGGGAAATGCAGGTGGCAAATCGGCTACGGGCTCATGAAAATGGTGCGGGCTCGCAGGGGCCCAAGTCATCGATCCTGGTGAACAGCCGGGTGGACTAATAAACGGCCGGCTGAACCGTCTTCATCAGCGGGGCGTAGCGATTCGGCCGGAGGGCGCTGCGGTAACGCCCAGGGCCAGGCACCGATCGTGGCCTGACGCTGGCTGGCGGTGGCCGCTTGGGTACACCAATTCGGATGCGGGCTTCCCGGGGCGATGACAGGAATTCTGACTACGATAATATGCCAGTCCGCGAGCCGATTGCCGCCACCCGGATGCGCTGCCCGGAACCCGATCACCCGGCACCCAGGAGTTGACCGATGAAGACCGCCGTTGGCCCCGTACCCATCCGGTTGACCGCTCTGTTACGACGCGCCCTGTTCCTTGGGACCGTCGCCCTGGCTCTGGTCATGGCCCCGGCGATGCCCGCCCACGCCCAGGCTCAGGTCACCGACGAGGAAGTCGGGCAAATGATCGACGCCCTGGTCAAGTACATCTTTTCACTGAAGTCGCCGGAGGGTAACTGGGAGCAGGGGCGTTCGGGCCATGCATACAACAGCGGCCAGACCGCGCTGGTCGTCACGGCGCTGCTCTATGCCGGGGTGAGTCCACAGGATGAGCGGCTTGCGCGGCCGCTGCGGCACCTGCGCGAAACCGAGCTTCAAGGGGCCTATGAAGGCGGGCTGCACGCCCATGTCTGGGGTGCCACCAGCGAACAGGTCGGTGGGCAGCACCTTGATCGCACCTTCCGGTTTCTTCAGGAGTTCAGGCGAGCGGATACCACGGCCGGCTACACGCCGTCTCGGACAGAGCGGGAGACAGACCATTCCAATACCCAGTATCACCTGTTGGGCGTCTGGGAGGCGGCCAAGCGGGGCCGAACCATGGCGCCTCAGTTCTGGTCGGCGGTGATCAATCATTGGATTCGGGCGCAGAACGACAGCGGCACCTGGGGCTACGGTCATTACGCATCGCGTGAGGGTTCGAGGACGCGAAATCAAGACACCATGACATTGGCCGGGCTGACCGCACTATTGATCGCTCAGCAGGAAGCGCTTCGCGATCGCGGTCAACCCGAACCTCGCGTCACGGCTTCGATCAATCGCGGCCTTGCTTGGGTTGATTCCAATTTCAGCGGTTACCGCAACGGATATCTGGCCGTGAGCTATGAACGGGTCGCCCTGGCCAACGGGCGAAGGTATTTCGGTAACACCGATTGGTTTGTTCAGGGAGCACGCTCGCTTCGATCGGACATGCGCGGCATGCGGCCGGATCATCCCGAAGGAATGGATTCGTTCACTGGCAGTGGTCGCGGCCGGATCGTCGAGTCTTCATTCGCATTGATGTTCCTCAGCCGAGGGCGCGTGCCCGTGTGGGCCACCAAGCTTGAGGTTCCCGGCGTGGCATGGAACAACCGGCCCAATGATCTCTACTTTCTGACCCAGGCGCTCTCGGACCTTCGCGAGCAGGAGCTCAGCTTCTACACGGCGAATCTGGCAAGGCCCGCCGATGAGCTGATCGACACGCCCATTCTCTATTTCTCGGCGGGCAGGGAGTTTGAACTGACCCCGGAACAGACGGCCAATCTTCGCCGCTACATTGACCTCGGCGGCATGCTGGTGCTCAACAACGAAGGCGGTTCCAGCGGCTTTGAACACAGTGCTGAAGACCTCGTCGCCAAGCTGTTTCCCGGCCGCGCTCTGGAACCGGCTCCCGCGGATCATCCTTTGTTTCGCTCGCTGTTCAACATCGAATCGGGTGGTCGCCACGCGAGGATTCTGTCCAACGGTGTTCGTGACAAGGTGATCTTCTTCAACCAGGACGTGGGGATGGCGTGGCAGGCCGACCGGAATCTGCTCAAGCCGGACAATCGATCCGATGTTGGTCGGCTGGCGGCCAATCTCTTCGTGCTGGCGACCAATCGTGGCTCGATTCCCAACCGCCTGGTCAATCGGGTTGAGGTTCGCGATCGACGGGTGGATGTTCGTCACAAGGTGACCATCGCCCGGCCGCGCTACGAAGGCAACTGGCTGCCCGAGGCGGGTGCGTGGGTGGCGGTGGGCAACCGGCTGCACAACCAGCGCGGCGTTCATGTGGTGACCACATCATCGGGCTGGGAAACGCCGGCGGAGCTTGAAATTCCCGAACGAAATCGCGGCCGTAACCAGGGCATGCTGGCCGAGATCGAGGGCGAGGTCGTCGATCTTTCGGCGCTGGATCAGTCCCGTGCCCAGCTTGCCCATCTGACGGGGACCGATGAAGTTCGCTTCTCCAGCGCGGAGTTGCAGGCGATGGTCAACTATGTATCCAATGGCGGGACGATCCTGGTCGAGACGGTCGGCGGGCATGGCGGATTCGCCGGCGGTGTGTCCAGGCAGATCACCGAGTTCCTCGCCGGGGTGCCTGATCACCAGTTCATGCCCGCCCGCGCACTGCCGCTCGGGCTTGAATCCAGCGTCATCTCCGGTGAGGGTGTGGAGGGATATGATGCATCGATGATCAGTTTCCGCCGGTTCACCCAGGTTCGCCTGAATCTGCCCGCGCGGCCGCGCCTGATGGCGATCGACCATGATGGGCGACCGGCGATCATCTTCAGCGAGGAGGACCTATCGCTGGGCGCGATGGGCGTTCCCCGCTGGGGCATTCTGGGCTACTCGCCCGAGGATGCGCAGAAACTGATGGGCAATATCGTCCTGACCGCCCTCAACGCCCGGGGTCAGATGGCGCAGGCCGACTGAATGGTCCGGTCTGGACGGGTTCGGCAAACTGTCGGAATCCCCTGAATGTTG
Organism: Phycisphaeraceae bacterium; assembly: GCA_020831765.1. Taxonomy (GTDB): domain Bacteria; phylum Planctomycetota; class Phycisphaerae; order Phycisphaerales; family Phycisphaeraceae; genus JAFIFY01. Next base: position 26,205 of record JAFIFY010000018.1, read on the forward strand.
GGCTTTTGCGCGATTTGGGTGGCGGGGTTCCAGATCCGTTGCTATGGTTTATCGGGGCGATGAAAGCTTCCGGGGCTCGCATGACTCCGGATGTTTTTCCCGAGGCCAGTAATGAAATCCTTGAAGATTGAGCGGCGAACACTCGTGATGAACGGCTTCGGTTGGACCCGGAGGCTGATTCTGGCCATGTGGTTTTGTGTCGGGTCATGGCTGGGGGCGCCTCCATCGGCATCGGCGCAGGAAGTATCCGATGAACGGGTGGGGGAGATGATCGACCAACTGATCGAGATCATCCTTGATGCGCGCAATGAAGATGGCCACTGGGATCCGGGGGGTGGTGATCGGACGGACAAGAAGCTCGGTGGTACGGACCTGACGGTGCTGGCGCTCAATGCCCTGTTGTACGCCGGGATCAGCCCCCAGGATGAGCGTTTGAGCCGGGCACTGAGCTTCATTCAGGCCAATCCTCCCCGGCGGGGATATCAGGCGGGAATCGATGCCCATGTCTGGGCGGCCATGAACGATTCCTACCTGCCGATGCTCGATCGAACAACTTATTGGTTGGTTGAAAATACGTGTCGCCAGACCGGCGGCGCCGGGTACATGGCCCTGACGGAGCGCAATCCGGAGATTCACGCCTCAACGGCCCATTACGTACACTTGGGCTTGTGGGAGGCGGCCAAGCGGGGGCGGCTGCGTGATCCGCAGATATGGAATCTGGCCGCCCGATACTGGATTGACGGGCAGCAGCAAGATGGCCGATGGGGTTACATGCAGCGCGGCCGTGATGACATGCGCCATGTGCCGCGGATGACGGCCGCCGGCGTCACGATCCTCGCCATCGTTCAGCAGGAGCTCCATCGCGAGCGCAGTACGCCCGAGCCTCGGGTTGCCGCGGCGATCAACCGAGCGATGGCCTGGCTGGATGAGGACTTTCGCGGTTCCGGACGGCGTTTTTTTGATAACGGTCACTCGGGGACGCCTTCGGGCAGCGCCAACGACTCCTACGGCTATCACATGGTCCTGGTCGAGCGCGCAGCGCTGGCCACGGGACGACGCTATTTCGGCGGGCACGATTGGTTCCAGCGCGGCGCGGCCCAGATCGACGGAGACATCGCCGGTTGGGCCCGGGCCAGCAACACGCCCCTGGTTTCGGCCTCGTTCGGCCTTATCTTTCTCAGTCGCGGCCGGGTTCCGGTGTGGGCGACCAAGCTCGAACTCCCGGGCGTGGCCTGGAACAACCGGCCCAATGACCTGTACTTCCTGACCCGTGCTCTTTCCGACTTGCGGGAGCAGGAGCTGAACTTTTTCGTCGCCAATCTCAGCCGCCCGGCGGATGAACTGGTGGATACGCCGGTTCTTTACTTCTCCGCGCCCGGCTCGTTCACATTAAACGATGAGCAGCTTGCCAATCTGCGGCGGTATATCGATCTGGGTGGCATGCTGGTGCTCAACAATGAGGGTGGCTCCAGCGGTTTTGAGCACAGTGTCGAAGATCTGGTGGAGAAACTCTTCCCGGATCGCCCGTTCGAGGCGGCGCCGGATGACCACCCGCTGTATCGCTCGCTGTTCCGGATCGATCCGCGCCGGTACAGGACCAGAATCGTGTCCAACGGTGTTCGAGACCTGGTGGTTTACTTCGATCAGGATGTCGGCATGCGCTGGCAGGCGGATCGCGCCCTGTTGAGCCCCGATAATCGATCCGATGTCGGGCGGCTTTCGGCGAATCTGTTCGTGCTGGCGACGAATCGCGGATCGATTCCCAATCGAGTGGAATCCCGGCTGGAGATGCGCGATCGCCGGGTTGATGTGGACCGGAAGGCCACCATCGTGCGTCCACGCTATTCGGGCAACTGGCTGGCCGAGCCGGGCGGTTGGGTGGCGGTGGGCAATTGGCTGCACAATCAACGCGGTGTCCATCTGGTGACCAGCGGCTCGAAATGGACCGCGCCGGCGGAGGGATCGATTCCCGAACGCAATCGCGGCCGTAATCAATCCGCGCTGGCCGAGACCGAGGGCGATGTGATTGATCTCTCAGAACTGGGCGAGTCGCGCGCCACGCTCGCCCATCTGACGGGTACGGCCGTGGTCGAGCTTTCGCGGGAGGAGTTGGCCGCGATTGTGGAGTATGTCTCCAACGGGGGTACCGTCCTGGTCGAAACCGTGGGTGGTTTCGGTGAGTTCGCCGGATCGGTGTCAAGGCAACTCACCGAGTTTTTACGCGGCCTGGATGACCACGGTTTCTTCCCGTCCCGTCCGCTTCCCCTTGGCGCTGAATCGAGCATGATTTCCGGTGAGGGCATCAACGGGTTCGATGCCACGGCCGTGAGCTTTCGCCGCTATACGCAGTACAGGCTCAATCTACCGGACCGGCCGCGACTGATGGCGCTGGACCATGACGGCCGACCCGCCATCATCTTCAGCGAAGAGGACCTGACCCTCGGTGCGATGGGCGTGCCTCGATGGGGTGTCGTGGGATATTCCCGGCAAGGCGCGAAGAACCTGCTAGGCAACATCGTCCTGACCGCGCTGGAGGCTCGCGATTAATCGTCGGGCCAGGGCGGCGCGGCGGCGGGCTGATCGTCGCCAAGCGCGGCATCCACTGGCTTGATTCGCGATCGGCAATCCAACCTCGGGCCGCTCAGTCGTGGCCGCCGCCGATGTTCCATAGCGCCTACGGATAATCCGGCTTCTGCTGCCAGTCGAGTTCATAGGTGCCGGGAATGCCGTGATACTGGCGGGGGAATGCGTAGTCCTTTCGCAACGGGTGACCTTCCCAGTCTTCCGGAAGCAGAATCCGGCGGTGATCGGGGTGCCCATCGAAGCGGATGCCAAAGAGATCGAACGCCTCGCGCTCATGCCAGTTGGCAGCAGGCCACAGATCGCAGACCGAAGGAATGATCGGCCGGGCGCGATCCACGAACACCTTGACGGCGAAATGGTGATGGTGCTTGCTCGAGCGCAGGTCCACCACGATGGCCAGTTGGTCCTCGGTCACGTAATCGACGCCCGAGAGGCACGACATCCAATCGAGATCGATCTTCGGGTCCTGGCGAAGGAAGGTGGCAATGGCCCGCCATGCCGAAGCCGCGATGTGGATGCGTGGATGCGGATCGCGGGCAAACGCCTTCTGAATGGTGTCGGGCAGTGCCCGCTCCACGCGATCGATGATCGCCCGCGGGCTGAGCGGCTCGGCTTCATGTGGATTGGCGGACATGATCAGAGCTCCGGGTCGTTGTGTTGGGCGGGCAGCAGGGGGCCATCATGGGCTTTGAGTGTCTTCAATTGTTCGGGGCCTTCGAGCATCAGGAATCGCAGGTGATAGCTTGCGCTCTGGCCAGGATCGAGATACCGCCGCGCCGCCGGATGCGGATCGGCCTCGGTGCCCACCAGTGAACCGCGATAAGGCTCGATGCCCGAAACATAAGCGCCGCGCGGCCCGAAATGCTGCCAGTTGCAGAGGCGTGGAAGCTCGGCCAGCGGATAGCTGATCATCAGCCCGATACGCAGCGAGGGATTGATCAATCCCACATGGTTCAGGCCGTCGCCATCCCCACGGATATCGTCGATCAGAATGGCATCGGAGATGTTTCCTGTCCGGTCGGTCTGGGGAGGCCGTACCTCCTTCAGTCGCTCCATCTGGCGGGCCGTGGCGTTGATCATCTCCGGTTGCCAGATCGTGGCCGCGCCTCGATAAACAAAGCGCGCTCCGCTGTCCAGAAGCGGATAGCCGAGATTGATGTGATAGAGCCAGTGGTGCGCGACGGGTTGATCGCCCAGGTTGGTGATGTGGTCTTCGATCATGAAGCCGGGGGTACCGAGCACAGCGCTGATCGTTCGCCGAAGCTCGAAGACCGGGCCATAGAAGCGCGTGTCGCGAACGACCAGGTCCAGGCTCATGGCCGTCGAGCCTGTACGCCGGTCCGGATTCCGTATGGCGTTGATCGCGGCGGGGGTGCTGGAGTGTCGGCCGTGCAGGCTGGTGGTCTTGCCATCCTCCCGCCGTGGACCGCCAATGTATTCCGGTCCGCAAGCCGTCACCAGGCCGCCGGGCCAACCCTCCAGCCAGTCCTCACCCGTGTGGTAGGCCGGGCTGGGCGGCTTGTAGCCATTGGGGGTGAAAAATGCGAGGTTGGTTCCCTTGTAGTCGGCGGCGACGATGTCCCCGCCCCGGTCCAGGGCCACGGTCAGTCGCAGGCCCGCGCCGGTGTCCACGAAGGCGATGCGGCTGGATTGACCGCCCAGCGGTTGCGGATGATCGAGCGAGCCGGTCTGGATGCCGCCGACCTGCCAGGGATACTCGTAACGCGTGGCATCGAACGTGCGCTGGGGCGCGGGCAATCGAAGCGGACCGCCCATGCCACTTTGCGGTAAAGCGGCCGGCTCGGCGGAGGGGCGGGATGGTCGGGATGCGCGGCGGGCGGCCATGGGAGAAACTCCAGAATCTTCGAAGGCACGGTTGAAAGCCTATACTACATCGCCGGTGGAAGAGCCGTCGAGGGGACGCTCGATTAAGGAGATACCGCGTGCCGATTTATGAGTATCAGTGCAACAAGTGCGGCAAGGTCACCGAGGCCCTTCGCCGCATGGCCGAGGCCGATCAGCCCCAACCCTGTGAACACTGCGGCCACAAGACGACACATCGCATGCACAGCGTCTTCGCCGCCGCCGGCAGCCAGGTTGAATTGCCCGTCGGCGCCGGCTGTGCGGGCCCGACGCCCAGCGGCGGATGCTGCATGGGTGGCCAATGTCGACATTGACCGCCGACGCTTGATGGTCTGTTACTCGGGACCGACGGCGCGCACCCGGTGCCTGCCGGCTATTTCTTCCACTCGATCATCACGGCCAGGTCATCGAGTTGTCCGGCGATCAGCCTCTGATAGGCATCATCGATTCCGGATGGATCGATGCGGCGCGTGATCAGCGGCGTGGGGTCGATCCTCCCCGAGGCCAGCAGCCTTTCGTAGCATCGCGCTTCTTCGATCCACGGCCAGTATCCGGGCCGGCGCTCGTGCGCTGACGTGGTTCCCTCATGAGCGCCAAGGATCGTCAGGCCCTGCTTGTGTACGTGACGGTAAAGATCAAGGCTCACCTCGCCGCGCGTGCTGCCCAGAAGGACGACCCGTCCCATCTTCCGGGCCGAGGCCAGGGCGGTGTGAACCGGCGCTGGGATGCCGGTGGCCTCGATGACGACGTCGGCCCCAAGGCCATCGGTCTGGCCGTGCAGCAGCTTGATCGCATGCTCCGCGGCGGCGTCGATGGTCAGATCCATGCCCAGGGTCATCGCGGTCCGACGCCTCGCCTCGTGCGGGTCCAGGCCGATCAGCGGGGCAGCGCCGTTGATCCGTGCCAGTTGACCGGCCATCTGGCCGATCAGCCCCAGTCCCACCACGGCCACCGATTCACCCAGCTCGATCCGTGCCTTGCGAACGCCCTGGAGCACGATCACCCCCAGCTTGATGAACGCCGCGCTGTCCGAGCCCGTTGACCCACCAACCTTAACCGCGCGGCCGATCTTCACATTGGCTCGCGAGGCGTGAGGCATCTCACCGGCGACACGATCACCTTCCCGAAAGCTTTCGACGCCAGGCCCGACCTTGACCACCGTGCCCGTCCCGCTGTAACCCAGCGGAAAGGGCAGGGGCGCCCATGGCTCGCATAACCCGGTCAGCAGGGCACGCTCCGTGCCCGGGCTGATCACGGTGCGGTCGATCTGGACCTGTACCTGTTCCTCGCCCGGGTCCGGGAGTCGAAGCTCGCGTTGTTCGATCCGGCCGGCTTCGGGCATGAAGATTTGTATCGGGGGGCTCATCGGGGGCTCCAGGGATTGAGAACACGAGCGGCCGAGGGGCGGCCCACTGATTGTCAACGATATCAGGGCCAGCATCCGAGCCCCAACGCCCAACGCCCGGCGGCCTCGGCGGCGGGCTTGGGCGCGTGGCTCGAAATTCGTCACGACCGGCGATTGGCAATTCCCGGTCCAGTGGGTAAAATGCTGGGCTCGATTAAGCAGCAGGAGTGCGTTCCGATGTCCAAACTCAAGCCGCATAAGGGCTTACTGAAGCGTGTGAAGATCACGGCCACCGGCAAGGTCAAGTGGAAGCGGGCCTACAACAGCCACCTGAACAGCCATCTGTCCGGCAACAAGATTCGCTCGCTGCGCGGCAAGCGGGTGGCGACGGCCGGTGATATCCCCCGCCTCGAGCGGATGCTGCATCGGAACCTTCGCGCCGCCGAACGTTGAACGCGTTTTCAGGTAGCGCTCGATGCGCGGCTCTGTCCGCGAATAAAGCGCTTCGCCGCCCGGTCAGGATGGTCCTGACAAGGGCAAGAATCAGCCCCGGTCGCATCGCGACCATGTGGGCGCACCGGATGAACCGGGCCACAAGACAAGTTTCCCGAAAAGGGAACCCCGGCCATCCGAAGAATCAGGAGTTGTTCGATGCCACGTGCAGTCAAGGGTGCCGCCCGCCGGCAAAGCAAAGTCCGCTGGTTCAAGCAGGTCAAGGGCAATCGCCTTGGCCGACGGACCCAGTGGCGCAAGGTCAAGGAAACGGTCATCCGCGCCGGTGTCTATGCCTATGAGCATCGCCGGCTGCTCAAGCGCGATTTCCGCAAGCTCTGGATCACCCGTATCTCCGCCGCGGCCGAGATGCGCGGTCTCAACTACAGCAGGTTCATGCATGGTCTGAAGCTGGCCTGTATCGATCTGAACCGCAAGATGCTCAGCGAGATCGCGATCCGCGATCCCAAGGGATTCGATCAGATCGTCGAGAAGGCCAAGGAAGCGCTGGCCAAAGCCCCCGCCGGCGCGGCCGCCGCGTAAAAGCCGGGTCGCCCGATCGGTTCATGCCGCTTGCCGCGCCGGGCTTTGTCCTCGACCGGCCTTTTACAAGATGAAGACCCACGCCCGTCGCCATAGCGCGGCGGGCGTTTTTCATGGGGCCTGTGCCGTTTCGCGTCCAGGGATGCGCCCGGGCTTCCAAGCTGTTATGCTCCAGCCGCCGTAGGCTGTTGTTCGTCCCGTGGTTTGGCGGGCTTGGCTGGAATCGATGCTTTTGGAGGATCAGGCTCATGGGCAACGAGCAAGTGCAGCAGATGTCGCAGGAAACCTGGCGGTTGTTTCGAATCCTTTCGGAGTTCGTCGATGGGTTTGAGGTGATGAGCCAGGTAGGGCCGGCGGTCAGCGTTTTCGGATCGGCACGCACCCCCGAGACCGATCCGTACTACAAGCAGGCTCGGATATGCGGTCGCAAGCTGGTCGAGGCGGGCTTTGCCGTGGTGACCGGCGGGGGGCCGGGGATCATGGAGGCGGCCAATCGCGGCGCCCATGATGCGAGGGGGCAATCGGTGGGTTTGAATATCAGCCTGCCCATGGAGCAGAAGCCCAACCCATACCAGAACCACGTGCTGCATTTCCGCTATTTCTTCGTGCGGAAGGTGATGTTCATGAAATACGCCGCCGGGTACATCAACTTCCCGGGTGGATTCGGCACCATGGATGAGTTCTTCGAAAGCCTGACGCTCATCCAGACCATGAAGACCGAGCCTTTCCCGGTCGTGTGCGTGGGGCATGACTACTGGGATGGCCTGATTCAATGGATCAAGGGCACACTGCTCGATCGATTCAGCGCGATCAGTCCCGGCGATCTGAACCTCTTCCATGTGACCGACGATGTCGATGAAGCGATCGCCATCATCAAGGAACATCAGCGAGGCAAGGATCGCGGCGCCGATGCCGGGCGCATCTCCGGCGCCGCGGCGGCGCCCACCGGCGAAGGCACACGAATGGGCGTGCCGCCCGTGGTCACGGCGTCGGATATCCGTGCATGGTCCACCGAACCATCCCCCAAGCTTCCAGGCAAGACCGGTCAAGCCGATGGTGAGGACGATGGCGAATCGACCATTGCCGGCAGTTACTGGGGGTAGGTCGCTCCTTCGATACGTGGTATGCCGACGCAACGACATTACTCTGTTCTCGCGTCGGCCTGGCGGGATGTTCCGACACTCGATGCGCGGTGGACCAAGCCATCGAGGACCGGATGGGCTTTGATCACCTCGCCGGCGGTTGGCTCCATCGGGCGTCGCTCGATTCGCCGTTCAACTCCGCCGCGGCCCGCTGAATCCGCGCGGCGTAGGTGGGGTAGTCGTAGCCAAGCTCGTGCATGCTCAGGTAGGCATGGCTCCAACTGATGCGATGGCGCAGTTCATCGACGAGGCGGTGATATCTGTTTTTCTTCTCGAGATCGTCGATACCGGCCACGGCCTGGACGATGGCCATGCGCAGTTCGAAATCCTGGATGCCCTCGCGGAGCATCTGGAACTGTATCGTTGGCACCGCGCCGTCCGGTCCGGGAGCGGTCAGGGCATTGATGTGGGCGAAGAACGAGGTATTGCTCGGACCTTCACCGCCCGGTCGCCAGAAATCGATGCCCATGTGTCCGAGGTGACCCCAGAACTGCGGCAGCATGCGGAACAGGAAGGGCGGCGAATACGGCTGATGCATCCACCGGGCCGTGGGAAGTTCAATCGTCTGTTCGGAGCGTTCAAGCAGCCGTTCCAGACGCTCGGCTTCGAACACATTGTTCAACGCCATCCACGGGTAGCGCCTCACGCCCATTTCCAGGGCTCCGGTGGCGATGTATCGGCCATCGTCCAATCGTCCGGGCGTTTCACCGCTGTAATGCGAGAGCAGATCCCAACGGGCGTAGGGCGCCCATTCGCGGAAGCGCTCGCCCGTCCGTCTGCCGGCGCGGATATCGCTACCGAGGCCGAGGGTGATGATCCGCTCGGACCACTCCCGTCGCTTGACCGTGTCGCGCACGGCATCGAGCATCGGCTTCCAGAAGGCTTCGGCGTCATCGGCCAGGAAGCTGGGGGCCGTATGCAATCGCGTTTCACCCGTGCGCGGATTGAGGACCATGACCTGAGCCGGATTGGCTCTGACCTCGCGGCTGTCGTAGCGCGGCCGTTCATGCGCGCCGGCGATTTCTTCGGCCGAGGCCGGATCCCACAGCCAGAGCGAGATCGCTTGCGGCTTGCCCACGTGCTTGACGTATAGATCGAGGTACTTATCGAGAATCCGCATATCCGGCCTGATGCCGTCATCGGTATCGATCCAACGCACCAGCGGCAGATGCCACGATGAAGAATCGCTGCTGCGTCCCGGCGGCCGGTCCGCCCGACCGGCGGCGGGAAAATTACTCAGAATGACCGGAGCCTCGACGACCGAATCGCCCAGTTGCCCCAGCAGCTTCAGGCTGGCCTCGATCAAACGCCAGTGCTCATCGGACCATGGCTCGACATCGTATTGCATCGCCAGAGTGCCTGGCGACTGGGTCATGCCGATGGTGACATGGGGGAAGTCGCGCGGGTCCGGCATGCGATAGCCGGTGACCAGCACCTGCACGGGCACGGTGAAAGTTTCATCATTGGCTTGAATCTCAAGCTGCGACTGATACCACCCCGGCTGCTGTCCGGCCGGCACCTGGACGATCAGCCACACGGGCACAACCGGGACGTCCCGCGGAGCCTCGGGCATCAGCGCGTTGAGGAACTCCCATTGTTCATCCCGGGCGGCATAGCGAATGTCCACGGCATCGGCGGGCATCGTTGCGCGGCCGGGGCCTCGCAGATCGCCGCGCAGTCGTGCCGAGACGTTCTTGAGCCCATTGCGATCGCAGACCAGAACCTGCGCGCTGCCGGTGCCGTTTCGCGGCGCTGACAGTCTCATCGGCCGCTCCGGTTCGAACGGATTGCCCAGGGATACGCCTTTGACCGGCATGCCGCGGGCGGATGTCAGGGTCCAATGCCAGCCGCGAGCGATCAGCGATCGAGTGGGGATCGTTTCGCTGATCTGCTGCTCGGCGGGCACGTTGCAGACATAGGTGCGCGAGGTGGCCTTCCGATATTCCACCACGCCACCGCCGCGCCCGGATACGGTGATCTCATGGAAGCCCACATGATCCCATTGGTCATCGATCGAGCCGGTGGTCGGAGCGCGGCGAAGGTCCACCGCCAGCACGTTCGAGCCTTGGCGAAGGACATTCCGGGGCACGGTCACGGTGAACGTGCGGATGCGCCTGGCATAGCGGTCGGCCCACTCGGCTTCGGGCCTTTCGCCGATCCCGACACGGGGCAGCGGAGCGTCGTGCTCATCGACGTAGGCTTCCTTGGGATAGTCACGGGCCGGAGTCACCGCGTGAAGCTCGCCCTCGGGCATGTACCCACGGCCGACCTCCACACCGTTGACATAGACCACGCCGCCCCCGAGGCACTTCACCGTGATCTTGAGATCATCAACCGCGTTCGGATCGCCGATGCCAAAGTGGGTGCGGAGGCTGACGGTCGTCAGCCAGGTGCCTCGCCCGCTCATCGGTCGGGCGCCAATGCCGCCGATGAAGTCACCAAGCTCATCGGGCTGATACTGCGGCCAGTGGAAGTCATCGAAGTCGGCCGTGGTCCAGTCGCGCGGCGGTAAACGCCGATCCCGGGGCATCCGCTCGAACTCATCCGGGCCGAACTCACTGAACTCAAGATGACCCCCGGCGGTGCGCACGAGGTTCGGCCCCGGGGCGATGAACACACGCCATGGTGTCGTCTGGTCGACGAGCTTGACCTCGTCGGCCGCGAAACCCGGCCGCGCGGAAGCGCCGGCGACAAGCCAGAACATGGCGGCGACCAGCCACACGGAAATGCTGTTGAATCTTCGAATCATTCGAATAACTCCTTGATGCGATGAATCGGGCTCATTGGCTCATGCGGTGCCCGGCTCGTCTCTGTGATGCCCCGGGATGTTCATCGGGATGCTTCGGTTGCGGTCAGGATGATGTTGTCAATGGCCGAGCGGCCTCCACTTCGTGTGATCGTGTCACCATCATCCGTGCGGCGCTGATGACCGAAGTGGATGCGGAACCGGCGCATCTGGGTCTGTTCGAGCCGCGATAGATCGACGATGACCGTGCCGCTCTGACCCGTCTGACTGAGATACGATCTGCCATCGTGCTCGGGCACGAGCGCCCTGCCGGCCTCGCCGATGCCGATCATCATCGCGCCCCGCGCCGCCGGCACATCCGGATCATCGCGCGGTGTGACAAGATCGAACTTCAGGGGGGTGCCTTCGTCCTCGCCCTCGATGAGCGTCGTGACCGAAATCGCGTGTCCCGCGCCGGCGTGCCGCCTTCGGGTGGTCAGATCGAAGCGAAGCTCCCTGAGCGGTCCGACCCGGTCCAGTCCCTTGACGGTGATCTCGTAGTATCCCGGCCGCGCGCCATCGGCGATCCCCTCGCCCGGCTCACCGGCCACACTGCCATCGAACCACCGGTTGGTCGGTGGGAAGAACCCCCGCTGCATGATGGGCCCGGCCTCGATGTCGGGATGCACCTCGCTCGGTGCCGCCCGGAACTTCTCATTCTCAAAGTCATAGGCGACAAGCGTCACCGTCTTGTCGGCATCCGCGAGCACCTGCGCGAAAAAGCCCGCCGCCAGGACCAGCGCTACCGCGGCCATCAATGGACGATTCGAAAATCTCGACTTGATCATGTTCATGTTTACTCCCGTTCAACGCCGGTTGGTGTCGGTGATGTTCACCTTCCGGCCATCAAAGCGGACGGACCGTCCGGCCACATTGACCTGTGCATCAAGACCACGGCCCCGGATGTTGACACGTGGTACGTCGGCTTCGGGCGCGGTGATGGTGGCCACCATGAAGAACGCATCGCCGCCCCGGGCCTGGATGGCGGGGAAGCCGCCCTGGTTCTGTCCAACGGTGATCTTCACATCCGCGGGCGTCACGAATGTGCCTCGCAACGTGCCATGATCGGTCGGGAGCGTGAAGGTGTTGCCTTCGATGGTCACCCGATCGATGAGATTGGCGTGGGTCAGGTTCCAGTTCCAGACCTTCTCGCCGCCCCACTCGATACGGTCCACGAGGACGAACACGACCGGAGCTTCCTGGCCGCCACCGTAATCCACGCCCATCGCGCGAAGGGCCTTGACGTTGACCTGGTCGGGCTGCTCGATGTACCGGGTATTGGCGTAGCGGGAGTATCGGATGGCGCCCCGGGGGGTGTAAAGATCGCTCATGTCGATGCTGACCGATCCCGAGCCGTTCTCCTTGAATCCATAATGGGTCACCCGACCGGTGTTGTGGCCGCCGCCGGTGTCATCGTCCGGCAGCATCACACGGTTCTCACCCCACGCATGGACGCGACGGTCATCATTGGTGTGATTCCACGAGCGGCCAAGCCCGAATAGATGGAATGTGCCGCCGTTGTGTCCGTGCCACCCACCGGCCATGTGCTGCTTGCTGAAGACCTGCAAGATGAAGTCATCATCACCGCCCCAGCCGCTTCGGAAGGCGTAGTAGCCAAACGAAGGCGCTTTCCAGGTCAGTGGAAAGTCGGATATGCCCGGGTGTTTGGGCTCCATGTCCAATGGGTAGTTCATCAGGAACCAGGTCGCCGCGCCGATGCCCAGGGCGCTGCTGGGGCTTCGCCGTTCGAGCCGCCGGGCCCGCTCGGCCAGAACCTCCCGGGCCGGGCGTTCGGGCTCATCCAGCCCATACAGTCGATTCCATGCCCACAGCACTTGTGGCTGCCACTCTTCAGGCGCAAGCGCGAATCCGGTCTCGATGATCGCCCAGTGTCCGGTCAGGTTTGATCTGCCGTTGATGCCCAACATCTGGGGACTTCCGCTCGCGGGAAAGTGATGTCCGAACATCCGCCGGGGAACGACCATGGTGATGTCGTCCCATGGCGAGACATCCATGCCGAACATCTTCCGGTAACAGACGGCGAACTCCAGCGGCGCGACCATCGCGTGCGAGCCATAGTGGGCAAGCTCGCCATGAAAACCGCCGATGCCCGCCCCCTCACGGTTGAACCAGAACATCATGAAGCGACCTTCATCGAGGATCAACTGATAATGCGGATCAAGGCCGCCGTTGCGTTCCCAGATCGCCACTTCCTGCTCCCAGAACGGGCGCAGCAGGTCGGCATCGTCCCCCTCGGGCGCGGCGGGGCGTTCACCCTTCTCGGCTGACAACGCCATGCCGATGAAGCCCAGGGCGCTGTAGATGTGGCTGACCCAGTTGCTGCACACATGGTGGTTGCCGCCGACGAAAAACGCGCCGCTGCGGGTGTCGGCGGCCGTCTTGACCAGGTGATCGACCACCTCTTTCTTGAAGTCGGCGTCCCATGCATCGTGGCAAAGGTCGTACGCCATCGCCACGTGCTGGGGCGGCCGCCCGCTGCCGCTGCGGTGCGAGTAAAGCCCCTCGTGCCCCTGCATCTGCCGCTTGGTGAACTCCCGGGCTCGGTCGGCATACTTTCGGTCGCCGGTGATCCGGTAGCGCAGCGCTGCGCCAACGGCGTCATGGCCTCGCTCGCCGATCGCCGTAAGAAGGGCCTGGCCCAACGGCGTTTCGGCCTTGGCCCGCAGGTCATCGAGGTCCGAATCGCGGACCAGGATGCGAGGCCGTTCGCCCGGTTTCAGGGGCTGGAATCCTTCGGGCGGTTGCGGCCGCGCTGGAGCGACCCGGCCATCGACCCTTCCAGTCACCGTGTTGCCGGCGCGGGTCACCTCGTAAGTCCCTTCCCAGTTGAAGCTGCCGGGCAACAGGCCGGGCTCATGCTGCCTGAGTTCCATGGTCGCCCGTATCACCCCATCACCAACATCGAACGCACCGAGAATGCGTCCACCGGGCGTTCGCGGAAGCAATTCCACGGTCAGGTTCACACGGTTGGCTTGAATGTCGGCCTCGGCCACGCGCCCCATGAAGCGGTTGGCCATCGAGCCGGTGTGGGCATTGAGTCCCCATGCCCGGCCCCAGTGCCCATTGCCGCGCTGCAAATCGATCAGCAGCGTCGCGCCACTGGGGTTTTCGACATCGGTACCCGTGCCCAGCGCGCGGGAAAGCCGCAATTCCATTTCGAAATCGGGAACCTGCGCTCCCGGCCGATCGCCCGCGTTCGCCTGGCCTGACAAAGCCATAATGATCGCGGCCACAGCCATCATGATCATCGTCGTCGAGCATCTCATGTCACACGCTCCTGGTCTGGTGTTCTGAATCACGTCATCTCAAGCGACCTCGTGCATGCCCATCGGGCTCACTCCGCCGCCGGCTTCCTCAAGTCGTAGCAATACAAGCCGCGCGCTCCGCGAATGACGATGCGACCGTCAAACAGCGCATGGCGGAACGGATGGGGCCAGTACCCGCTGGTCTGACGATGCCTTGCCGAGGTAAACCCATCCTGTTCGCTGCGCGGTTGATTCGGGTCGGCGATGATCATCCGCAGATTGGTGTTGCTGTGGCTCACATCCTGATCAGCGATGATCATGCCGTCCATGAAGTACAAGAATTCGCCCACCGGGCCGGAAACGTCCGCCGTGATCCGGCCGGTTTCCATCTCGACAACGATCAGCCGGCTCGGCCGGCCGTCGCAGCGGAGCCAGGCGTGACCGTTGGCAATCACCGGCTGAGTGCGTCTGGGATCGTGTTCGATCCGCTCGGCGGAGAGTGTCCACAGGTGTTCGAGGCCATCGGGCGTGATGCGGTAACCGGCCGGTTGGGGGGCCTCGCCACGCGGAGCGGCATTGGCCACGAGGTGGTCGCCATCCACGTAAAGGTTATGGATGTTGGCACCCAGGCCCGATGCGGTCCAGAGCACCTCGCCGCTTCGGGCGTGAACACAGTACACCTTGCCGGCGGAGTTGCCGGCGATGACGTAGTGTTCGCCCCCGTGGCTCCAGCGCACGGGTATCGACTGGTGACCGACGGTGCCGGCGATGCGCCAAAGTTCCTTGCCGGTGCGCGCATCCACGGCGGTCAGCGGCACATCGATGCCCCCGCCGGCGGGGGAAAAGTACACACCATCGATGATGATGCCGGCGTGTCCGCCACCGATCCCGCCGCGCCACAGCAGTCGGCCGGTCTCCGCTTCGAAAGCATAAGTGATCCCGGCCGAGCCTCGCCCGATCAGAATGCCATCATCCACCGCGGGCGTGTGCGTGTAGGATCCTTTGGCGGCGAAAGAGTTGTGTCCGGCCAGGGGGAAGCGTTTCTTCCAGAGGGTCTGGCCTGTCTCGGCATCAACGCAGAGGAACACATCATCGGCCCGGGCGTGCCACTGTTTACGGACCACGGCCCGGCCCACCTCGATCGATTCGTCCACATAATCCAGCATCCGCTCGCCCGCCGGATCGAAGTAATACAGATACACCCGACCGTCGGCCACCACGGGGCTCGCCTCGCCCCCGGCCCAACTGCGCGCGCGGTAGCGGATGATGTTCCCTTCGCCGTAGCGCGTGGTCTGGTTCCGGCCCGGGGGTGTGAACTCGCTCTTCCACACCAGCCGGGCGTCCCGGAAGTCTTCGACAAGCTCATGCCCACTGGGCGCGGCCGCGTGACCGCCGTTGGCACCGAGGTAGTTCGGCCAGTCGCGTCCCGCCGCCACGGCGTTCTTCTCCCGAAGCCGCTTGTGATCAAGAATCCGCCCGGAAACCTCAGGGCAAACGCATGTACCTCGGCGTGCGATGCGGCACGGGGTTTGCCGGGAGGCCGGGCATCATCGACGGGGGCCAGGACGCCCGCGCCGGGGGCTGCGGGGCCGATCCGGGCGGCTTGGTGGGTCTGAGCGGCCTTGCACAGCCTGAATCGGCGCGCGCCGATCGCGCTGCCCGGTGCTCCGCCCCACGCCATGCGGGGGTGGGGAC
>JAFIFY010000048.1 GCA_020831765.1 Phycisphaeraceae bacterium
AGGCCAGACATTCAAGACCGTTACGCATGAAGTGCATGGAGCGATAGGCTCGCGCACCCTCGGCAACCGCATGACAACCGAGAACTGGTTCGATGATCGCGGGCGAGTGATTATGAGCTTGCAGCCCTCGGGCATGTTCACCAAGACCGGCTACAACAGCCTGGGTCAGACGAAATGGACGGCCATGGGCTATGGCACGGCGACCGGCTATGCCGACGCGCGTGAAATCCACTCCACCGACACCATCATCGAAGAGGTCCATTACGATTATGATGATGACAATCAGCGACCAACGATGACCACCAGCTACCAGCGGGTCGAAGGTTCGTCCAAGTCCGGCAGCCTGGCCGATGCCTGGAATGAGCAACACTCCCGCCGCAGCTTCTCCGCCGTCTACTACGATGATCTTGGCCGCGTGACCGACCAGGTCACATGGGGCACCAACGACGATGGTTCCGTGCCGGGTTACGACGGCGAAAATCCGCCGGATTTCGACACGGTGAACCACATCCGCGCCAAGGTGGAGTATGACCTGCTCGGCCGCGCCCACAAGCGCTGGGACAATGCCGAACGTCTCACGGTCACGGAATACGATGATCTGGGCCGCGTGGTTGAGGTGGTCGAGAATGTGACGGGGTCGGGAGAGGTCGAGGGGAGCACGCCGGCCGATCAAAACCGGACAACACGCTTCGAATACGACCATTTCGGCCGCCTGGCAACGCGTATCTCACTCAACCCCAAGGGTGGCACCGCGCTCGAAGAACAGAAGACCCGCTACATCTACGGCTCGCCACTGAACGCAAACTGGGTGACCATCGAGGCTTACCCTGATGCCGGCGGCCTGACGCAGGACGGTACGACCAAGGTCTGGTCCGCGACCGGCAGCGACTTTGTGGCCTACACCTACGACCGCATGGGCCGTCGCATCACCCGCACGGATCAGCGCGGCGTGGAGCATACCTACACGTTCATCAACCCCGGCGCCTCCGACGATGGCCGCGCGGCCAATGCCGGCCAATTGGCATCGGACACGGTGACCGCCCTGCCCATAAGCGGGCAGGTGGATGATTATGTCCGGATGATCCACACCGAATATGATGACTTTGGCCGAGCCTTCCGCGTCACCAGCTACTCTGGCACGGAGACGACCTCGACCGTCCGCAACCAGGTCGAGTTCGCCTACGACGATGCTGCCAACGGCCTGGGCCTGCTCACGACCATCCGACAGGCGAATTCCGGCGCCGTGGTTGGCACGACGCCGGAGGTGGGGTACGATTATTTTGTGAATACAACCGGGTCGGAAATCACGAATGCGCGTCTGACTACGGTCACCTATCCCGATGGCCGGGAGGTATTTTATCGTTACGGCGATGCGGACGAAATCAACGACCGGCTCAGCCGCGTTCATGAGATCGCTTCAGCGGCTTCCGGCGGCACCGTGTACGCCGCGTACGGCTATCTCGGCGCCGGCTCGATCGTGCTCATGGAGCGGCCGGCGGTGTCCGGCGGCCTGAAGCTGACTTACGACCCCACCGGCGACGGCAAGTTCAATGGCTTGGACCGATTCGGCCGCGTGAAAGAGCAGAAGTGGACCAACACCGCATCAACCCCGACCACCCGCGACGGCTACGCCTACGCCCACGATGCATCGGGCAACCGGCTGTATCGGGAGAACCTGGTGTCAGCGGCGCGCAGTGAGGTGTATACGCATGACAGCCTGAGCCGTCTGACGAACGTTGAGCGTGGGACGCTCAACGGCCCCAAAGATGGGATTGACGGTTCGGCCAGTCTGGTGAACGATTTTGTGCTCGATGCCCTGGGCAACTGGCGCGAGTATCTGGGGCGGGTCGGCACTGAGAATTTCGACCAGTCTAGGACGCACGATGAAGCCAACCAGATCGATGGGATCACGGTGAACGTCGGCCCGGCTTGGATCAACCCCGCCCACGACCTGGCGGGGAATATGGTTGTGGCGCCGGACGGTCTGGACCCCACGGAGAAACGGCATCTGGTCTACGATGCTTGGAATCGGCTGGTTGAGGTCAGGGTGGACGATGCTGGCGACCCCGGGCAGCCGGGGGCGCTGGTTGCTACGTATCGGTACAACGGTTTGAACCACCGCGTTCGGAAGATTCTGTGGGATGATGCCGATCCGCAGGCGCCCGCCTCGACCATCGACTACTACTACAACGCTGGTTGGCAGGTGGTGGAGGAGCGTGTGGATGGGGATGTCCACGCCCAGTACCTGTGGTGTCCCAGCTACATCGACACGCCGGTCTTGCGGTGGCGGGATACCAGTGAGGTACCCAACCAAACGCTCAACGAGACCCTCTACTACACCGTCGATGCCAACAAGAATGTGACGGGGCTGATCACTCCCAACGGCCAGGTCGTCGAGCGGTACCTGTACGATCCGTATGGGCGGGTGACGGTGCTGGATAGCGATTGGAACGAAATCGCCTGGTCGGCTTCGAGGAAGAACGAAATCCTGTTCACCGGCTACCGCTACAACCCCGAGACCGGCTATTACCAAGTCCGACATCGGGAATTCAACCCGCTAATGGGCCGTTGGATGCAACGCGATCCGCTGGGGTATGTCGATGGCGGGAATCTCTACGCCGGCTACTTCGTCATGTGGGGCGGGGTTGATCCGATGGGGTTGTTCAAGGGCGATCCTTCGGTGATATTTCGTCATCGAGTAGCGGCAGAGGCATCGCGTCAGATTGCTTCGCGTGTGGCCACGGCTTTAGCTGTCAAATCGGCAGCAACCGGCACCACAGTTACCGTCGGTGGAACTGGCGCAGCAGCAGGGATCGGTGCCGGCACCGCCAAGACCGGAGGTATCTTGGGGCTCGCCCTTGTAGGAGCGGTGGGGATCGACTGGGCGATTCATGGGGAACCGATTTGGCGAGCCGGACATGACAAAGCGACAATCCGATACTTACGGGCTCTCGAAGTCGTACTTGAGCTTACAAGGGATTTATACCCGCTGATCATCAAGACTGCAGATAATCTTCGTGATACATTTGACGAAGAGGCACGCGGCAAGTGCGAGTCGCCGAAAGTTCCGGTATTCAGGTACCTCACGAGCAAGCAGTATCTTGAGGCCCGTGCGAATGGATTTCCAGAAGCTACCTGGGTGGCATTTGAGTTCTACTTGCGGGTGCAGGAAGCACATGAGGCGCTTGGAATTCCTTACAGCGCACCGCCTGAGGGAGTTGATATCAAGACATTTCCAAAGGATCAGTACCTGAGCAACAGGAAGGCGTGGAGTATCATGATGTGCTTGTGTCCTGTTGAAGATCTGTCCCCTCGACAGCCTGCTGGCGAGCCACCTGCGCATCTTGGCACGTTCAACAATCGCACCGGCACAGAAGCGATGACGCTGAGGCCCATTGGGGTTGATGAGTTCGTTATGGATTGGAAGTTGATTGACGAGCTAGATATCAGTAAGGAAATTGGGCGCTTACAACGTCGTTTGTTGGACGACCTGAGATAACAATGATGAAAGATCATTCGACTACTGCAAATGTCATGATTGCAGCGCAGACGCACAAATACATGTGCGATTATCTTGCTCACAGAAAACCTAGAGCACCGGCACCACATCCTGTTTACGTTCATGGTCGAGCGTTTCGAATCGTTCGCGAAGGCGAAGATCAGCCGCCACCATCTCACCCTGATTATGGCATGCGAATGGCTTTTGTTCAGCCGCTCGAAGGAGGCGAAACGAACTACAACTGTCTTGCTTTTTACTGGCCGTTGGATGGTTTTGAGCCCGTGAGTTTGTCCGGGCCGAAGGTGCGGTTGCGAAGCGTTAGAGAGCTGAAGGGCTATCGCGAATGGCATAACGGACGCCGGGTCGAAATACCGTTCGCAGTTTCGCTCGAAGATTCGCCGGCGGATTGGTTGAGCTATCAAAAAGAGGAATATCGCGCATTGGGGTTGGTGCCCGGTCAAGTCTATTCCGGTCTTCGCTGGCTTATCCCCCAGAAGGTTTTGACGTTGGATGGTGTCACAGGCGCCTATTATGCGAACATGTTCGAGCAGGCATGATTCGTGACTGTAACTGTTTACCGTTCGGGTACGCTTCTGGTGCGTGCATTGTCGCATGATTCATCTTGATTTGCTATTGTCTGTGTCGGCATGGATGCCCGCACGTATGCAAAACGTCATGATCAGATGCGCAACAAGGTCGATGCACTTCGGGCGGCGAACCATGAGTTGGGGCTGGAACTTCGGGCGTTGCGGCCTCAGGCCTATCGTAACTGTTCCATCATCCCCCTGGTCTGAAGCCGTACCAGCCGCAACGGGAGATGGATTCAGGTCGGGGGTTGCCGGTGATCGGGCAGGAATTGGGTGAGATTTCGGTTGAGGTTTCGGGCAGGCGGGTGAACAGGTCGGTGAGGTAGGCGGTCGGCTCGATCTGGTTTCACTTGGCGCTGCTGATGAGGCTGAACATGGCGGCCGCCCCCGGAAGCCGGTGAACAGCCAGTTCTTCCTTCCGATCGCGTTTCCGCCGATTGCCTGGGCATGCTCGAGAGGATCCGGCAGGCGAATTCTGCGACGGTGTTGGCTGGACCGACCCGTGAAGTGAGGT
>JAFIFY010000055.1 GCA_020831765.1 Phycisphaeraceae bacterium
TAGGTCAGATACAGTGGCACGCCCGAACGGCCATATCGCTCCAGCACCGCCAGCGTGGCCGGGTCGCGCCGGGTCCAATCGGCCTTGACCATCACCACATTGTGCTGCGCGGCGAACTCCCGAACCTGCGAACGATTGATCGCATTGGCGAGGTTCGCCTTGCAGGACAGACACCAGTCGGCCGTGAAGTCGATGAAAATCGTGTGACCAGCCTCGCGCATTTTCTGAACAAGATCATCATCAAAAGGAAGCCAGTTGATGCGACCGCCGTCCTCGCTGATCGAAGGCGGAGGATTGAGCGGATCGATCTGTGCGACTTGACCGGCCCTGGACTCCCGATCGGCCTCGGCCACGGCTTCACCGGCGGCGATGGTCGAGTTGATCGGCAACAGCGAAACGACAAGCAGCAACACCGCGGTCGCGATGGCCGTCCAACGCACCGTCGGCGTGCGGCTGGGGTTGGCCCAACGGCCGTAAATCCAGAGCCCCACGGCCAGCATCAGGACCGAAGCGAGCAGCCACATCATCCCATCGGCGCCCGTGGTCAGATTGCCGAATACCCAGATCAGCCACACCGCCGTGGCCAGAATGGGAAACGCCATGACCTGCTTGAAGGTTTCCATCCAGGGTCCGGGCTTGGGCAGGGCCTTGAGCCATGCGGGGAAGACCGATAGCGCCACATAAGGCAGCGCCATGCCAGCGCCCAATGCGGTGAAGACGATCATGGTTTCCATCCACGTCACCGTCATCGCCCAGCCGATCGCCGGCCCCATCAGAGGCGCGGTGCAAGGCGTGGCGATCACCGTGGCCAGCACACCGGTGAAGAATGAGCCGCTGTACCCCGAACCTTCCAGACGCCCCTGCGCCTTGGCCGCCGCGTTCATCACGCCGTAGCCGATCTCGAACACGCCGGCCAGGTTCAGGCCCACGGCCACCATCAGCATCGCCAGGACCATGACAAACCACGGATTCTGAAGGTGGAACCCCCACCCCTCACGCCCGGCCAACAGCGATATCGAAATCAGAATTCCGGCCAGAATCCAGAACGAAACCAGCACGCCGAAGCCGAACATGTAGCCATGAGCGCGAACCTTGGCCGGTTCCTCCCCGGCCTGCCGCACAAACCCCATGATCTTGATCGAGAGGATCGGAAACACGCACGGCATCAGGTTCAGGATCAGCCCACCGAGAAACGCCAGGCCCATCGCGGCCATCAGTCCGCTGGGGCCGCCGGGCGTAACCATACCAATGCCCGCACCAGCCTCGGCATGCTCCGAGCCCCCCTGATCCCTTCCCTCACTTGTGCTCGTGGCCGTTGTGCCTGTGGCCGGAGCCGATTCACCATGGAACCCGCCATGGACAGGAACCTTGACTTCCAACGAACGAATAAATCGCCCATTTTCCGACCGAACCACCACAGCGCCGTGAAGCTCGGTCACCGGATCGTCCCGAAACTCATCGGGCTTGAGCTTCAGCCGCACAACGTGACCATCCCGGCTCACCACTTGTGGCGCTGACGGCTCGATCACCCCTTCCGGCGTCGAGTAGAAATAAACCTTCGCATCTTCATCACCGGCCAGCAGGCCGTTGACGAAAAGCGAGATGCGTCCATCTTCATCCAGAAACGCATGGGCCTCCCCGGGCATGGCCGCACGCGGCATCGTCCGCCAGGCATAAGTAAAGAGCGAGGCCCACCGCGAATCGGGCTTGGGCGGCGATGCTTCAATCTTGATCCGAAGCTCAAGATCGACCTCACCAGGCACGCACACTTCCGGATCGCAAGATTGATAGCTCACGCTCATGCCGATCGTCACTTCGCCGGGCTCCGCATCGGCGGGCACATGAACGATCACCGGCAGAACATAATCGCCCCGGTAGACATAGTTCACCAGCCCGAAGGACTCGTACTGCATTGGCGACGGCCACAGAAAGCCATCGTCGGCCTTGAATCCCTCCGGCAGCTTCCAGGAATCGATCGTCGCCGGCATCCCCGCTTCACCCGGGTTGCGGTAGTACAGATACCAAATCTCATCCGGCTGGAAACGCACGCCCAGCACGGCCTTGGTGCCCGGCGCCAGGGTCGCGGTCTGCGACACCAGTTGGACCGAAGTATGGGTGGCATCGTGACGTACGGCCTCACTTCGCCCTTGGCCGTGAGCAGGCGAAACCGCCAGCGAACTGACGAGCATTACGAGTATGCCCGTAAGGGTGATTCGTCCCGAGGCGGCGAGGCGCAACATCCTGATCATTTTGTCCATGGTGATTCCAAACTCCAGTCAGCATCAACTAAAAAAGAGCATAGCACCCCCATTGAAACGGAACTCGGCTTCCCCCCGCCCATTCCGGGCCGACCTGCGGCATCGACCCGGAAAACAGGCTTGGGCATGATCTTATTCCCATTCCCCGAAGCGATTCGAGCCCGCCCAGTGCGATTCCGGTCCGGAAATTGACAGTCGGTGACAGCATTTCCCGGTTTTCCACACATTGCCGGGCAAGAGTTCGGGCCGGGTTAGAATCGCCCTCCGCACGAGAGTCGGTCGGGCACGCAATTGATCAATCGTTGCTTCCAGCCCTGATTCCATACCCTGCCACGAGGTGAGCATGTCATTCCACTCCGGACGAGCCGGTTTCAATCGCTATCGAGTTCGAGGCAATGCGCCGGGTCTGGCCGAGCCTTCCCTGGTCGAGAAGCTCGACGAGTTCAAGTTCCAGGAGCGGATGGTCACTTCGCCGCGCGATATCGAAGTCGGCTGGGTGGCCGGGGATCATCTCTACGACATGCAGTTTTCTTACGAGAAGAACTGCTACGAGGATTTTCTGCTGATGTCGATGCGGGTCGATACGCACCCGGTGCCCGGCGAGCTTCGCCGCGCATGGAAGGCGCTGGGCGAGCAATCGGTGCGGCAGCAGGCGGCCAACGCCGAGGATGGCGCGGCCGCTCGACTCACGCGAAGCCAGAAGGCCGAGGCTTCGGACATGGCCGACCGGCAGATGCGCGAGGAACTGGCCACCGGCCGCTTTCGGCGCACCAAGGTCGTGCCCGTGCTCTGGGATCTTCGCCGCGACTGGGTTCTGATCAACCACACCGGCATCACCATGGGCGAGCATCTCAAGACGCTGTTCACACAGACCTTCGGCATGGAGCTTGAGTTGCTCACGGCCGGCACGCGCGCCGGCGAGCTGCTCCAGGCCCGTTCGTCGGGGCGAAGTCACGAAGATGCCCGGCCGGCGGTCTATGCCGAGCCCCCGGCGGAAGTGGAACGCGACCGCGAGTACGGCGGCGGCCAGACACCGCCGGTGCCGTGGTCCGTGCCCATCGAGAACAAGGATTTTCTGGGCAACGAATGGCTGCTCTGGCTCTGGTATACCGCCCAGCAGGCCGAGGGATTGGTAACCGTCGAGCTTGAGGGCAAACGCAGGCTGGAACTCGGGCTGGCCCTGTGGAAGCAGCTTGAACTGGAGTGCGCCTGGGGCGTGGGCGGCAGGCTCTCGGTGCAATGCGACAGCGCGGCGATGCAGCGTGAACCGATGGTCGGCCTCGGCCGCGCCAAGCTCCCGCGAAAGGCCGGCATCATGATGGCCGATGTCGAGGATGAACGCATCCGCTTCGAACTGGCCATTCACGCCGATCGGATGGCCTTCAACGGTGTGAACCTGCCACCGGCGGCCGATGCCGCATCGGAACGCGAGCAACTCCAGGCAAGGTTGGACTCGCTCCGCGATCTCTGCGAGCGGATGGATGGACTGCTCGATGCCTTCCTGCAAGTGCGCTTCAGCCCCGCCTGGGAAGGAACTCGATCCCGCATCCGCAACTGGATCAGCAGCCACGGACAAAGCGCCGGCCGACGCGGCCAGGAACTCGAAGGCATCAAGACGGATACCAGTCAGCCCCCAGTCGATGCCCCCACCGAGCAACCCGAAACCGACAAACGATCGCTGAAGCTGGCCAACTGAATCGGGCGGCGAATCGAGCCAACCAGGTATGATCAACTTGTCG